>JANRMB010000208.1:0-20995 GCA_033761985.1 Candidatus Sumerlaeia bacterium
ATACCAAATCAGGGCGTTATCCTTCCCGCCGTTCTCCTCCTGCCAGCGAATCAACTCCGCCCGCCAAGGGTGAACTCCCCCGTCATAGGCCGATTCATCCTTGTAGGGTTGAATCATCTGTTGAATTTCCTTCAGCGTTACTTCCACAAACACGTCGCCATTAGTATCCTGGGGGGCGGTATTGATCTTAGGCATGTACCGCTTTTCGGCTCGATCATCATCCAAATCAGGCCCGACGCTGTATATCTTTAACGATTGTTCTTCCCCGGTCCCCGTTAGAACGGAACCCAGCGGAAGCCCCGGAAGAAACGGATCTTCTGGAACTCTGCTGAGATAGGCAAGAGGAGTCGTGAGGGCATTCAACGTCGGCGGAAGTGCCCGCTCAGCCATCCCGTAACGGGTGACGGCATCGCGCAGTTCATTCAAGGAGTTGTGCGTTTCTTTGAGAGGTACGGCGATTTCCGCATCCTGAATCATCAGGGGAACCTCAGTTTCACTGATGATCCGAATAACGTCTCCTGAGGAGATAATACCGTTGGTGGGATCGTACTCGATCATGGCGCCATCATCCAGTCCATCGGGTCCGATGCTGTAAGCCACAAAGCGAATGGGCTCCTGAGGGGGCACTGCCAACTTCAAGACGCCAGGCATCCCCATCAGGTGCTGATCGGAAAAATACCGTGCTGGGATTTCCTCGCCGGGGCCGAGAGGTTTCTCGAACACATCGGCGGGCATCTGAGTTACGTAGGAAATGGGAGTCGTTATAGCAGGAAGGTGCGCCGGGTAGTAATTCCAGTCCACCTTGTAGGATTCGAGCGCAGTGTGAAGAGTTCGCAAATCAGCCATCGTGCGACTGACATTTGATTTGATTTCCTCTTCCGTTCGTTGAGGGGCGGTTTGTTGCGCCACGGCCAGCAAAGCGAATGCGGAGAGCACAAGGGCACCGGCAATTACGGGTTTCTTCATGGGAGGAGCTCCATTTGGGGTTTGCTACTGAACCGCAGAGCTCTCGACGGATGTTGAGGAGGGATGAAAAAAAAAAGCGCCCCGTTTCCGGAGCGCTCCATTTTTGCTCTCTCAGTAGTCAAGGATCAGCGGTTCAACACCACCATCTCCTTGGATTCCAGTTTCAGCGTCCCCTCAACGGTGCTGCCTTCACGTTCGCGATTAACGTTGGTGATGGCGAGATTCCAAACCCCCGCGGGGAGATCGAAAGTATGCTCTTGAGTCGGGTTGATGATCACCACGGCAGTCGCCCATTCCTCCCCTTCGAGTTCCTTACCCGCCACCGTCATGATGATGGCATGGGGGTTTTGGGGAATCGGTGCTTCAAAAGCAACTCGCTCCAGCACGGCTTCTTTGGTGGTGAGGCGGAACATTGGGTGATCGCGCCGAAGAGCAATCATATCACGCACAAAATCCTCCATACCGGCGTGCTTGATCCGGTGACCCCACTTGATGGAATTGATGCTATCGGGCTTGTTGTAGCTGTTATGCTCCATTTGTTTATCGTAGCCGAATTCAGAAGCCGCATGGAGGAACATTTTGCCTTGGGCAACCGCAAGGATGCCGAGGGAGAGTTCGTTCATGCGGATGATGTCCTGCTCGCTGGCCCCTTTGGAGCTGTACACGATTTTATCCCAGAGGCTCAAGTTATCGTGACAGGTGACGTATTGTAACGCGTGGCTGGGAGACTCCGCCCAATCGTTGATGCTACCCTGCAAGCCTGAGATGACCCCATTACGATCGCGCCCATCAAAGACGTATCCGGGCTGATCGCCATCGGGGAATCCCTTGATGGCGTTGCGGAAGTGATCATTGAAGGCTCCCAGGTTGTTGCGAGAGGCCACGTCCTTCCAAACGACTTGCTGAAGTCCGGATTCAGCAGCCGCCCAGGGTTCGCCGTAAACAAGAAGCGTGGGGTCGATTTCCTGCACCGCCTCCCGAACCTTCACCATTGTGCCGGCATCCACAAGACCCATCAAGTCGAACCGGAAGCCATCCACGCGATACTCCTCCACCCAGAAGCGGCAGGAATCGACGATGAATTTGCTGGCCATGGGGGCCTCTGAGTTGAATTCGTTCCCTGTGCCCGAGCCATTCCAATACGAACCATCAGGACGGAAACGGTGGTAGTAGCGCGGTGCGATGGACTCGAAGGACGCATTCGGTGCCGTGTGGTTATACACCACATCCATGATCACCCGGATGCCCGCTTTGTGGAAGGCCTGAACCATTTCCTTGAACTCGGTAATCCGAGCGGTGGACTCCATCTCCGTGGCAAACCAGCCATCGGGAGAATTGAAGTTCGTCGTCATGTAGCCCCAGTTGTACTCGTTCTCATCCTCACGGTTATCAAAGTCCTGAATGGGGAGAATTTGCACATGGGTAACGCCGAGATCGACAAGATAATCGATGCCGGTTTTGGTGGACGTTCCGGGAATGGTGGTTCCGCGAAGCGCAGCGCCCTTGAATTTACCCCGAAGTTCCAGTGGAACACCGGAGGATTCATCCATGGTGAAGTCCCGAACGCTAACTTCCCAAATGATGGCATCGGTGGGGCCGAGAATCGTGCCGGGGCGTGGGGTCTCGCGGAAACCCGGAGGATCGAGTTCGCGGAGGTTTACAATCTTTCCGCGCCCGTTGCGCCCCGTGTTTGCCTTGCTCCATATGTCCACCACTTCGCGATTGGCGGCGGGGCCATCGGCATCCACTTTCACCATGTAGTGCTGATTCTTGAGGTCGCCGGTGACGGTGGTTTCCCAAACGCCTTTTCCGGCATTGGAGAGGACGATTTCGCGCCGGCCTTCGTCACCCGTGGGATTGGTGTAGAGAATCACCCATGCGGCGCGGGCAGTGGGTGAAAAGAGACGGAAGGTGGTGCTTTCCGGGGAATACAAGGCGCCCATGGGGGCGTCAGAGTAGAACAAAGCAGGATCAAACAACAGGTTACCCATCGTCGTGGTATTGGATTTGAATCCTTCCACCATCACCGTATAGGTACCGAAGGGGTCAAGAGCCTGTTCCGTCACCACTTCCAAACGGTCGGCAAACGTGTGTGTTACTTTCTGTATTCCGAGGGGATTGTTTTGTGCATCCAACACCTTGACCAGCGGCTTCAAATCGCCCTGCTGATAAGGGAACACGTGGGAGAAGATCACGGTGATGGTGTGATCTGCATCCAGCTTTGCGTAGCGAATTTTCGGGGAAACATCGGGGCGTGTGGTAAAGAGTGTGGGGTTGTTTCCAACCATCCAAATTTCGTAACCAAGCGATTCATTCCAGAATCGATCCGTTCCGTCTTTTTGATCCCAGCTATTGTTCAATCGGGGGATCAATCCAATTGACTTGGGTTTACCGATCTCGCCGTAAAGAGTGGTATCGATGTGGAAAACTTTGCCGAAGTCATCCTCGCCAACGGGGAATACTTCGGGCGGTTCCGGGGTTCTGTTTTCCTCCTGATCCCACGTCCAGATTCCCAAGCCGTTGTAATTGCCATCATATCGGTGATAATGAATCACGAGAGTCCCGGGTTTTACCTCGGGAAGGGAAGACGTTGGCTTGGTTGCCGGAGCGGAATCCTGGGCCACAGCGCTCCCTGCAAAGAGGCTCAGGAAAAGTGTCTTAATGTAACCGGTTAGTTTTGAGAATCGCATAGGCAGTATCCACTCCACAAAAAAGGTGTTTCCATAAAGCGGTTTGTAAGAGCCGTTACAAGGAGGAAATGTTCCCTCCACAACTTTTTTGATGAAAGAAAACAACCAGTGTTTCAGGGGTTACGAGAGGTTGCCGATCCCAACAAGTTTGGTCTCAAGGTATTCCTCCAACCCCTCGGAACCGCACTCGGCCCCCAAACCCGATTGCTTCCAACCGGGGAATGGGCCCTCGATTGTGGAAACGCTCCAATCGTTCACGGCAATCATCCCGAATTCGAGTCGCTCATAGCACCGAATCGCGGTCTTCATGTTTTCCGTAAACACATAAGCCGCCAAGCCGTACTCCGTTTGATTCGCTTGATGAATTACTTCGTCCACATCTGAAAAGCTGGTAACGGGCAATACAGGACCGAAGATTTCATTCCGGAACAAGGCGTTGTCGGGCGATACGTTCGCCACCACGGTCGGCTCATAAAAGTAGCCTTTGGCGAGAGACTCGGGGCGCTTGCCCCCGGTGACGATCTGGGCACCCTGTGTGGCGGAATCGCGCACGAGCTGCTCCACCCGGTCGCGCTGGGAGGAGTTAATCAGCGGCCCCACTTGAACCGTGGGATCGACGCCGTTGCCCACTTTCAGCTTGGGAAGTTCCTTGGCGAGGTGATCGACAAATTGCGCCGAACACTTTTCATGCACCAGAAACCGTTGCGGAGCGATGCATACTTGCCCCACATTACGAACCTTAGCCATGGCTGCATTTTCCATGACCAGCTTCATATCGGCATCGGGGAAGATAATCACCGGAGCGTTTCCACCGCATTCCAGTGAAAGGCGCTTCATGGTTTTGCTGGCGCCGTCCATCAACAAACGCCCAACACGAGTGCTTCCAGTGAAACTGATCTTCGCCACTTTTGGATTGTTCAACATCTCCTGCCCCATGGAAGCAGGATCGCCATTGATCAGATTCAGAACGCCTTTGGGAAGCCCCGCCTCCACCAATAAATTGGCCATGGCCATGGCAGTGAGCGGAGTGTATTCGGAAGGGCGAGCCACAATCGTGCAGCCCGCAGCAAGCGCCGCGGCCCAACAGCGAGCCGGATTGTAGGCCGGAAAGTTCCATGCGGTAATGGTCCCCACCACACCAATCGGCTGCTTCAGCACCATCAGGCGTTTGTTGGGTCGGCGGCAGGGAATCGTACGCCCGTACGCCCTCTTCCCTTCTTCTGCATACCACTCAAACAACAACGCCGCGGCAATCAAATCCCCTTTGGCATCAGCCATTGTTTTCCCGCTTTCCGCCGTGTTGTAAGGGAAAAGGGAATCAATTCGCTCCTTGATAAGGTTTGCCGTTTTCATCAGAATTTCGGCCCGCACGTAAGGAGTCGTTTGAGACCAAGCCGGAAACGCCGCATGCGCTGCATCAATCGCCGCAGCGCAATCCCGGGCATCCCCAAAGGGGACACTGATGACGACTTCTTCCGTGGCGGGATTGATGACCTCCCACGAGCGTGCGTTCAGGGCATCCACCCATTCGCCATTGATGAGTTGCTTGAAAATCAGTGTGGTCATGTTTGTTCTCCAGAGGAATTCTTTTGCATGGCGGATTGGTAGCGGCATTCCCCACCAACCCAGGTTTGCAGTACGGTGACAGAGGAAAGTTCTGAGGCAGGAATGTTGTAGGGATCTGCAGAAAGCGCTACAAAATCGGCCAGTTTCCCTTTGGAAAGCACACCGCGATTATCGCCATCACCACTCGCCATGGCTCCCGCCACGGTGTAGGCCTGTACCGCTTGTGATATGGAGAGCGCTTCAGATTCCGTATGAAGATTGCCGCTGGCATCCAGACGGGTGCAGGCGGTTTGCATTCCCTGAAGCGGATTGAAATCAAACACCACAGGAGCATCGGAACTCAGCGCCGTGTTGCATCCCGATTCCACCATGGAGCGAATCGGATACGGGCGCTCCCACCAATTTTTGGGGAGATAAGCATGAAAGTTTTTACCCAGTTCTCGAATGAAAATCGCCTGTGGAATCAAATTCAATCCCATGCGTGCCGCGCGTTGGAGATGCTGCTGGGTTGGAAGACCAAAATGCTCGATCCGATGGGCCACACCGCGTGACTCCCGATACAATCGCTCGTACACGGTAAGAACCTGTTCAATGGCGGCGTCACCGATGGCATGAATACCAATCCGGAAACCCTCGCGATGCGCAGGGAGAAGCAACCGATACAACGTATCTTCGTTGAAGCGTAGAATGCCTTTGGTGTTTGAATGCCGATAAAAAACGGACAGTGCCGCCGTTGCACCGCTCAGGCCACCATCCGCAAAAGCCTTCACACCATCCACTCGAAGCCACCGGGAATTGGATGGAACGGGAATCGGGTAATCTATGGTGCCTCCATCGGGTCGGCGAATCGCCAACAGTGCGTGCCGATTCAGTAACTCGCCGCGCCCCTCAAGATTGCGATATGCTTCCAACAACTCAGGATGCACTGCAGGGTCTGTGGCACTGGTAATCCCATATTCCAACTGGGCCTGCTGCCCACTGCGAATCCAAGATTCATACTCCGACAACGTCGGCGCTGGGATCATGCGCTGAATCAACCCCATCGCCGTTTCTTGAAGAAGACCGGTAAGCTCCCCTTTGGAATCCAAAACAATATGCCCCCCCACCGGTGGAACCATGGCGGAGGAAATCCCCGCCAACCGAAGCGCCTTGGTATTCGCGACTCCCATGTGGGCACAGGTCCGCATCACCCACACGGGATGGTCTGGAACACAACGGTCCAACTCCAACCGGTTTGGATGTTCAGCTTTCGAAAACAGGGCTTCATTGTAACCACGCGCCAACAACCATGTCCCGTGGGGACGGAGAACTGCAAATTGCCGAAGCCGTTCAAACAACTCCTCTTTGGTTTGCACACCCCGCAAATCAAGAATTGTCGTCCGCAGTTGACCCACTTTCCATGTGTGAACATGGGCATCGTTGAACCCGGGAAGCACACATTCTCCCGGCAGTTGAACCTCAGGGACAGAGGAGTCCACCTGGTCCCGAAGCTGGGCGTAGGGTGCAACTTCCAGAACAGTGTCCCCCTGCACCAACAGGCCATCCACCACAGGTTGAGTGGGATCAAGCGTTCGGATGCAGGGGTGACGAAAGAGAATCATTGAATAACCAAACAATCAGTGCGCAGCAGCAAGTCGCGATGCGTTCACTCGGGAATTCACTTCGTTTAAGCAGGACTCCAAGACATCGAAGGCCTCATCAAGTTGCGCATCCGTGATCACCAGTGGAGGAAGGAAGCGGATACAGTTGGAGTAGAGGCCTGCACGGATGAGAATCAATCCGCGGGATGCCGCCATCTTGATGATGTCCAGCGTTTCATTCGGGGCCGGAGTCCGAGCCTCACGATCCAACACAAACTCCACCAACCTCATGGCACCGATGCCGCGCACATCGCCCACCAGCTCATACTTTTGCTTCCAGCTTTCCAAGCGCAACCGCATCCGTTCACCAATCGCGTTGGTCCGTTCCTGAAACTCCGGAGTGTTGATAATCTTAATCGACTCAATCGCTGCCACGCAGGCAAGCGGAGCACCACCATAGGTTCCGCCTGCTCCACCAATATGTGGAGCATCCATGATTTCCGCCTTCCCGGTTACTGCAGCGATGGGCATTCCGGAAGCCAACGATTTCCCGCTGATAATCAAATCGGGAATGATCCCCGCATGGCAGCAGGCCCACAGCTTCCCGGTACGGCCCATGCCGCATTGAATTTCATCGGCAATCATCACCACATTATGCTGCGTGCAAAGCTTACGGATGTGTGCTAGAAAGCGTTGGGGAACAGGGACAAATCCCGCTTCCCCCTGGACCGGTTCAATCACAATCGCCGCCAACGCACTCGGATCCACTTGGGCAATCATCGCCTGATCCAATTGTGCAATACAGAAATCAATATACTCGTCCTGAGTCATTCCCTTCGGTGTGCGATACGTATTGGGGACGGGGAGACGATAAATCTCGGAAGCATAGGGTCCGAATCCAGACTTGAAAAGGTTATACTTGGAGGTCATGCTAAGTGTCAGCAGAGTGCGCCCATGGTATGCCCCCTCGAACACGATGATCCCCTGTTTTTTGGTATAGCAGCGTGCCATCTTGATGGCATTCTCCACCGCTTCGGAACCGCTATTGGCAAGAATGGATTTCTTTGGAAACCGACCCGGCGTCACGTGGTTGAGCAATTCGCATAATTCCACATACGGCTCCATTGTCCCCACAATCATGCAAAGGTGAAGAAGCTTGTTGGCTTGCTCCTTGATAGCCGAAACTACCTGAGGGGGACAGTGACCTGCCGCCAGCATCCCGATTCCCCCGGCAATATCAATCAGCACATTCCCATCCACATCGGTCACCAGCGCCCCCTCGGCACGCTCTGGTACAACCATCGTCGCTTTGGCCACGGAGCGCGTTACGGCGGCATCGCGACGCTTCAAAATCTCCTGGCTTTTGGGTCCAGGAATCTCAGTCTTTAAATTAATAAATGGCATTTGAAAATCATCCTATGCAGTTAGCTTCAAGTTGATGGAGAAAAACATAAAAGAATCAGTGCACCGAGCTCAAGGGGATTAGAGCAGGAATCCGAGCACGATGTAACCTATGCAGGAAAGCGCAGCGGCGATCATTCCGTAAGGGGCTTGGGTTATCACATGCCGGAAATTGTTACACCCTGAACCCGCCGAGGAAAGCACCGTTGCATCCCCAAATGGGCACATGTGACTCCCAAAGACCCCGGCGGAAAGCACTGCCCCGATGGCCAAATTCTGATGGCAACCCAACTCTTGTGAAAGCGGAATCACCACGGGTAGTGTTACCGCATACATTCCCCAAAACGAGCCCGTGGAAAACGCCACCAAACACATCGACACAAAAATGATCACGGGTAGAAATTCAGCACTCAGGATAGGCCGAACGCTATTGATGATGAAAACTGTAAGCCCCAGTCGTTCATTCACATCCACCAACATAAAAGAGGTTAAAATAATTGCAATCGGATAAACCATGGCTTGGAACCCGTTAAAAAAGGCTTCCGAGAAATCTCTGAAGTTACACAATCGTTGAACCAAAAACAACAGCGAGGTGGTGAAAATGGCGAGCATCACCCCCTCCAAAGTGCTCACTTCGCCCAACCATTTTCCGTTGGCGGGGTCAGAACCCAAATACCACGAAAAAAAAATCAATGCCCCCACTGGAAGCAGAAAATTCATCAACTTTGCCTTTTCTTCTGAGAGGAGGCTCTGAGTATTTTCCAATTGAGCAATTAGGGCGGCATCTCCCAAATCCTTGGAGAGACCCTCTCGTTGCATCCTCTCTTCTGCCTCCTTCATAGGACCAAAAATAGGAATAATCCCCACAACCGTTAGAAACAAAACCAACATCGCTGCAATTGCATAGAGATTGAACGGAATGGAATAGATAAACATCAGTAAGGAGTTATCCGGAGTTGCAACACCATTTGCCACAAGCAAACCCGCAACAAATACAGCCCAAGTAGAAAACGGTATCAGCGCGCATACGGGCGCGGAGGTGGAATCCACAATATACGCCAGATATTCACGGGAGATCTTGTAACTATCGGTGATACGCTTCATGGCGCTGCTCACCACCAATGCATTCAGGTAGTCATCGATAAAAACCACAATACCCAAAAGCATCGTCGCTACCAATGCTCCGCGTTTTGAATTCACTTTTGAACCAATAAATCGCCCAAACGCCAGCGCTCCGCCTGATTTATTCAGCAGGGCGATCAAACTTCCAAACAGCCCGATCACCAGAATCACCCACACATTCAGTGGATCGGTGAAAATCTTGATTGTAAGTGCCACAAATTCACGAAACATCCCCAATAATACAAACGGTTTATCCTCCGCCTCCCGGAAAAATTCCCAGATCAGCAGTCCCACTCCCACCCCAGCGAGGAGTGCCTCAAAGGAACGGCGGAATGCTATCGCCATACCCATGGCAATAACAGACGGGATAAGCGCAAAATAGGAAGGCATGGAATCCATGAAAAAAACTGCCGATAAAGAAAAATCAAGAAGCTAATCTTTTGGAAGCATCCAAAAGCCTCAAGGCTTTTCCAGCATCTGTTTGAGTTCCATCAATACAGCCAACGCCTGAATGGGGGTCAGCCGGTTGGGGTCCAACTGCTCCAAACGCTCCTCCACCGGGCTTGGCAAGGCCGAATCAAACAGGGAAAGTTGCTTGTGCTCCCATGGTTCCGCCTTGGGAAGAATCGAGGCTTTCTTGCCACCGCGAACAGAACGCTCAGCCAACTCGTCCCCCGCATCCCCGGCGACTTGTGGGGCCACATGCTCCCCTTTTTCCAGAAGCCCAAGAATTTCCCTCGCCCGGGAAACCACCCGTTCCGGAACCCCGGCGTATTGGGCGGCATGCACCCCGTAACTCCGGTCCGTGGCCCCGGGCAGGATTTTGTAGAGGAAAGTAATCCGTTCCTTCAATTCCAGAACACTCACATGCAAATTCTGGAGAAGGGGAAGCAACCCCTCCAACTGTGTGAGTTCGTGGTAATGCGTGGCGAAGAACGTCAACGGCTTCCGGTTCGGTGTATTGTGAAGATACTCCACCACCGCCCAGGCAATACTCAACCCGTCGTACGTGCTGGTGCCCCGACCGATTTCATCCAGAATCACCAGACTTTGACTTGTGGCATGGCGAAGAATATTGGCGGTTTCGGTCATTTCCACGAGGAACGTCGACTGCCCCCGGGCAAGGTGATCCATCGCCCCCACTCGGGTAAAGATGCGGTCCACCAACGGTACCGTCGCCCGACTTGCGGGGACAAAACTCCCCATGTGTGCCAGCAGGGTAATCAACGCCACCTGACGAATGAACGTGGATTTTCCCGCCATGTTGGGGCCGGTAATCAGGGCGATGCGTTTGGTTCCTCCAAGGATGGAATCGTTCGCCACGAATGGGGGTTCCTTTTGCAACGCTTCCAAAACCGGGTGCCGACCATCCAAAATTTGAAGTTCTCCCTCGGGAGAAAGTTCCGGACGAACGTATCCTCCGGAGAGTGCCACATCCGCCAGAGAACGAAGGCAATCCACCTGAGCCAGCAACTCGGCATCGGCCAAAATCACTGCAGATTCCGCCGCCACGGCATCGCGCAGTTCGTTGAAAAGTCCCCGCTCGAATTCCAGCAACCGATCCTCGGCGTTGAGAATCAGGTCTTCTTTTTCCTTCAATTCCTGCGTGATATAACGCTCGCAGTTGGCCAGAGTTTGCTTGCGAATGTAGTCCGAAGGAGGCTGTTCACCGGGGAGTTGTTTCAGTTGGGCGGTGGTGAATTCGATGTAATATCCAAAGACTTTGTTATAGCCAACCTTGAGTTTATCCATCCCGATACGTTCAGCTTCCCGAGCCCGAAAGCTTGCGATCCAGTCCTTTCCGGAAGTCGCCAGCATTCGGATTTCATCCAACTGCGCGTTGTAACCGAGAGCGAAGATACCGCCATCTGAAACCCTTACCGGTGGAAATTCCACCAAGGCCCCCGCAAGCCGATTTGCAAGCGCGGAGGAACAATCCAGCTTCTCCCCCAGTTGGCGAAGCAGCGGCGTACTAAGCCCCAGCAGATGACGCTTGAGGGCCGGAAGTTTCAGAAGGCTATCCCTAAGCGCCCCCAAATCCCGGGGGCTGGCGTTCCCTATACACACCCGGCTCACGATCCGTTCCAAATCTCGAATCCCCTTCAACGCCTCGAACACCGGTGTTCGCACACTCAACGAACGCACAAATTCCTCCACGGAATCCAAGCGGGCAGAAATCCTTGCTTCCTCCCGCAGGGGATTCAACACCCAACTGCGCAGCATCCGCGCCCCCATGGGTGTCACCGTTCTATCCAGAAGTTGAAGCAACGTCCCTTCCCGTGTCCCCCCGTGTATATTGCGCACCAATTCCAGAGAACGCTGCGTTACGGAATCGAGAATCATCCCCGACTGCTGAAGCTTTACCGTAAGATTCCGCAAATGCCCGACGGTACTTTTCTGTGTATCGCGCAGGTATTGAAGCAATGCTCCGGCGGCCTGTGTCCCCACGGTAAGTTCCTCGGCGCCAAACCCTTCCAAGCTTTGAACCGCAAAATGTTCCAAGAGCAGTGCACGAGCCCTCTGGTGGGAGAAGTCGGTATCAGGCAACCGCGTTACCGCGATGGATTGTTCCGCAAAGAGGGGATTCAGGAGAGCAGCATCGGCTGAATCCGGAAGCAGTATCTCCTTTGCTTCCAACCGCGTGAGTTCCGTCAATAACTCCTCCTGAGCGGCTTCCGCATTCACCTGCGTGAGAGCAAAAAAACCGGTGCTCACATCGGCGATGGAAACACCCCAAACTCCTCTGTCCCCCGGAGAAAGGCAGACCAGATAATTGTTGGCGCGGTCTTCGAGCATGGACTCTTCCAGAGCCGTACCCGGTGAGATCACCCGTACAATCTGGCGCTTCACCAACCCCTTGGCTTCCTTGGGGTTTTCCATCTGCTCGGCCATGGCAACGCGTTTGCCGAGCCTCACGAGTTTGGCCAGATAACTTTCAATCGCGTGATACGGAACCCCCGCCATGGCGACCTCCCCATCCGCACCAGCCCCCTTGCGAGTGACGGTGATGTTAAGCAACCGACCCGCTTCCTCGGCGTCTTCGGCATAGGTCTCGTAAAAATCCCCACAACGGAAGAGCAACAGGGCATCGGGGTTCTCCGCCTTGAGGGCCGAGTACTGTTGCATCATGGGGGTGGAAAAGTGCATCGGGGGCATAATGGGAATTAGGCGCTTCCTGAAGAGGTGCGTTTCCGAACCTGCCGCAATGCCTCGTACAACGCAATCCCGACGGTGGTGGCGAGATTCAAACTACGGCCGTGGGGCGACGGCATCGGGACAATCACATGCCGCTCCCGGGGAATGGCCGCGCGGATTTCCTCGGTAACCCCGTGGGGTTCATTCCCAAACAATAGGAAATCCGTCGGGGAAAACTCCGCATCCCAGTACAACCGCTCCCCATGCGTGGTGAACAGCCACACCCGGCGCTCCCCCGCGGAAGCCATAAAGTCTCCGAAGCTATTGTGCAGGTGTTTCTCCACATGCTCAAAGTAATCCAAACCGCTTCGTTGCAGGCTCTGATCAGTAAAGGAAAACCCCAGCGGGCGAATCAAGTGCAGGGGAGTTTGTGTGGCGGCGCACAAGCGGCCCACCGCTCCCACGTTGGCGGGTATCCGGGGAGAAAAAAGCGTGATTCCGAGTTGGTGGGGAAGTTCCATGAAGTGGCGCGAACAAAATGAGGTGGAGTTCCTCATGCCAAAGAAACGGGTCAGGGTGCGAGCAAAAACGCATTCTGATTCCCTCTCAAAAGGGAAACTCATCCACCAAGGGAACTTGACTTTACACCAGGAAGGCCTAATAGGCGTTGGTCATTTGTGAGGAGAACAGCTTCCAAAACAACAGCGGTTGCAGCGATTATGGCATCAGGAGTCTTTAGTTTGTTTGTTTTTCGCAATTCGATCGCAGTCTGCTTTATGGGGTCGTCAATTGGCATGACTGTTATTTGATTCAAGAATTTTTCAACAGCAGTTCTTTGAGAAAATGAAATCTTATGCCATCCTAAAAGCTCAATTTCCGTAATGATTGAGCAATAAACTACACTATTTGCTGGATAAGAATTCAGCGCCACTGATCCCTGTAGCAAATGGATCACAACACTTGTGTCCAATACAAAAATCAATTCCATTCCTCATCGCGCGTCTTCTGTTGCCATACGGTTGGGTCTTCCGGCCATGGCTCCATCGTACCCTGAAATCTCGCCAAGTCACCGATGGTCATTTTGGTCCGCTGTTGAGGTATTTCCATCATGATGGTCTCAACCATCACTGGAGTATGTTCAGGCAAATCAACTGGTTCCACCGGCCGGAATACACCGTTTTCATACACAGCTTGAATCGTCATTGTATCACCTCCGAATAGAAGGCTGTATCCCAAAATCCTCTGATCTTGTCGAGGGATACCTTATCATTTTATCAATTCTGCCTTTCTCAAGGATTACCCCAAAATTCCTTTCATCAGATGAATACTCACCGATTAAGCTCGTACTGAATCCAAAAGGATGGTACTAAAGCGATGATGAACCAAAAGCCCAGCAATCCCGATAAACCGCAGAGTGTTCAGAGTTTTTTCGGCGATGGCGCCCTCCAAGGTGTTCTCGAAATCGTTGTGGAGTGCGTTCTGCAGGCGATTTTCAACATCTCACTCTAAACGCCGATATGGACACAAAAACACTCTGAATTCCATTTGAGCCTTAGAAGTTATGTCCACAAAATAAGAAATTGCTGTATCCGCTTGAGGTAAAATCCGAAAAAAATCATGAAGTTACCGAATGGTGAGAATGCATACGTGGACGAAAAAAAGCTTTCGGACTACATCCTCGATTTTACCCACCCACGAGGACGCCACAAAGCACGTCTCTTCTTATCCATTCTGGGAATTGAAATCTCGAATCAGCGCCTGCTAAGCGAGGCTCTGCGAAATGCCGCACGGACAGAAAACGCTATGCCTTTTTCAGAGGACCAATATGGAACGCGTTATACGATTCGTTTTGAATTGATTACGGCAACTGGTTCTGGAACAGTGAATAGCGCTTGGATGATTAGAACTGGAGAAAATTTCCCCAGATTCGTCACTTGCTATCTAGAAACCGGAACAAAAGGTGAATAAAATGGCTCGAGAAATTCAAGTTTTGGATGTCGTGGCATTGAGTCTGGACAAACCCGAAATCAATCTTTACCGGGGTCAGGTTGGTACTGTGGTGGAAATACTTGATAGTGAGACTGTTGAAGTTGAGTTTTCGGATCAACACGGAACGGTTTACTCATTGGTGCCATTGAACTTATCCGATTTACTTCTATTACAATACGAACCGATTCGTGCCATTGGCTGACGACTACCTGTTGCTGAGCTCATTTTCCCAGCTTTGCTCGGAGCTCGGCCCAAGAACTCTTCTCATATATTACTGATATTCGGAATCACTCCCCCCAAATCTGCAATCCTCCTTGCGGAGGACGGGGTGGTGCTGATTCAACCAACGGCATAAAACCTCCTCCGTTGTACATAAATCTCATGAGCACACCCCCTCCCGCCAGCAATCTCCCCCAGGAAAAGGGGCACCACGAGCTGCGTGCCCACCTTGCCGAACTCTATTGGCGCGTGATTACACGCCCAATCCCTCCCGATCAGGTTCTCTCCTTTTATTTTCGGCATTCCAAGGATCTGGCTCAAAAAGCCCGGGGATTCCTTGCGGCAGCCCTATATGATCTCCTGCGGGAGCGCATGCGCCTCCACGCTCTGCTGGAGGACCGCCACCTCCATCACCTTTCCATCAAGGATCAAATGGAGAAAAATCAATCCATCGCCGATCCCCGTTTACAACGGCGAGCCCCCTACGTTCCCTGGAATGGCTGCATCCCTCTCCCCCGCCTTCGCGCGGAGGAAGAGACCATCGCGGCTCTCTCCTTCTGGCTCTGGCGGCAATACGGTGCGTTCATTTCCGAACAAAAGTCTCTCTTCGCCATCCTCATCGATCACTGGCGCAATCTTCCCATCCTTCAGGATGAAACACGTCGCTTTCCCAACCCCCACTTGATTGAACCGCTTCTTTTTGCCTCCATTCCGGGTTCACTCAAAGAGCCTCTCCAAACGGTTTTCGGAAGTGGGCTCACTGCCGATGTGGCGCGTCGCTGGCAATCCCGATTTGGAACGGAGGAATTTGAGCTCCTCATCCGTGAGTTCAATCGTCCTGCTCCCCTGGATCTCCGCATCAACACCCACAAAATGACACGTGAGCAGGCACTCGAGTTGTTCGCAAAAAACGACATCAAAGCCGAAGCAACGCCACTTTCCCCCGACGGACTACGCCTTCAACAAAAGATGAACGTCTTCAAACTGGAAGCTTTCGAGGAAGGTTGCTTTGAAGTACAGGACGCCGGAAGCCAGCTTGTGGGTTTCGCCTGCAACGCCAAACCCACCTGGAAAGTGCTCGACGCCTGCTCCGGAGCCGGGGGCAAAAGCCTTCATCTCTCCGCACTGATGAAAAATCGCGGGGAAATTTACGCCCACGACCAAGAGGACGAACGACTTCAAAGTCAAAAGAAACGCCTCCGTCGCTCCAACTGCCAGAACGTTCGACTTGTGGAACCCGGCACCGCGGCGGAACACGCCCCCTATGATCTGGTGCTGGTGGATGCACCGTGCCTCGGCTTCGGAACCCTTCGACGCAACCCCGACTTCCTGTGGCGCAGCCCCTTGGAAGTACGGCTCTCGGAAATCGCCGCACTCCAAAACCTTTGCCTCGATCAATACGCTCCCCTCGTCAAACCCGGTGGCATCTTCGTTTATGTAACCTGTAGCTTTGAACCCGAAGAAACAATCGATCTCTTGAATCAACACCCGCTTATTCAAAAAGACTTCACTCCCGATCCGCTTCTCCCCCACTTCCAATATCATGGAATAAAAGTCGGAGGATTAGCCCCAGGAGCAAATCATCTCACCCTGCTTCCGCATCAGCACCAAACCGATGGGTTCTTCATCGCGCGCTACCGCCGGAAGGGGTAAAAGAAAAGAGGGAGTGCTCAACAAGAACACCCCCCCAAATTCTTTCCGTTGATTGATCGTTAGACCAGTACGGAATCCACTTTTTCCAGCAGCGACTCCAGCCGTTGCACAGCAAGTTTTTGCCGGGCAAGTTCTGCGCGGAGTTTTTCGGCTTCCTCCAACAGCGCTTCGGCTTCGGCCAGTTGGCAGGCAAACTCGAAAGCAACCATGGTGGCGATTTTGGCTTGAGGCGCTGAGGGAGCTTTTGAGGTCAGCTCCTGAATACGAGTCGCCACAGCCTTGGCGGTTTTTTCCACGGAGGGGCGTTCACTTGGCAACAACTCCAAATGAACTTCATGCCCCCCGAGGGAGAGCGCGATCTGTTCCTTTTGGACTTTCATGAGCGGAATGCCTCTGAGGTAACGGTGGACTCCATGCTGGTGCCGAAGAAGGAATTTTCCGCCAGTTGGATACGCTCCGAAAGTTGGCTTAGTCTTACCTTCATCTGGGACTCCACCTCGGCGGCTTGGGCAAGTTGAGCCTGAAGGCTGGCAACCTGGGCATTCAGCGTATCGCGTTCGCCGAAGAGCGCATCCCGAACATATTCCACGTTGCTGAGTGATTGGCGGGTGTTGAACAAATCATTCTGAAACTGCTGGCTCTCTGCAAACAACCGATCTTTTTCCGCGTTGGATTGGAACAACTGGGACTCCAATTCGGAAACACGTTGTTGTTGGTTGCAAAGTTCGTTTTGCGAAACTTGGGCAGCGTTGCGGGCTGTTTCCAACTCCAGTAGAAGTTGTTGATTGGCGGCATTTGCGGAATCCAACTGAGTCTGGATTTCGTCGCGGTTTGTGCAAACGTTGTTGTGCCATGTCTCCAGTTCCTCAATCCGAAGCTGGGCGTAATCATAGTCTTCCTGCAACTTGGTGAGGTTGGCGACTTGCGCTTGAAGGGAATCGATTTGCTGGCGTTCCTCGGCAAAACGGGCGATTTCCGCTTCACGATCGCGGAGTTGAACGGCAAGGGACTCGGCTTCTGAAGCGGTGGACTGAAGACGTTGATTTTCGTCGAGAAGGGTCATGCGCGCATCGCGAAGATTTTCGATTTCCTCTATTAGTCTGCCGAGGCGGTTTTCCAGTTGTTCTACTAGTTCAATCATTGTGTGGTGCCTTTCTACGGGAATGGTGTGCAACAGGAGCAGGGACAACAATGTGCAAATGGGGAGCGATTTCCCATGTACTCACCCAAAAACGCAAAAGGGTTGGAACACGGTCAAGATCAAATTATTTGAAGCCTAATTTATTTTCCTTGGCGATTCAGGAACCTCTGGGAACAGAATGCCATCATGCACCAGCCTTTTGACACTTGCTTGATTCACTCCTCTTCCCTTGATTTTGCACAATAAACTAAGACACTTTCTTCCCATTAAACTAAGGAAAGCACTCCATGGCGTTTCGTTTGGGAATCATCTCCGATACTCACGGGCATCTTCACCGCGACGTTTTCACCCACTTCAAAGGTGTCGATGCCATCGTTCACGGTGGCGATGTGGTGAGCAACTCCATCATTCCCGAACTCGAAAGCATCGCCCCCACCTACCCGGTGCTGGGTAATTGTGACCCAGATGACGGCGTTCTTCCGGAAGAGCAACACTTGGATTTCCCCTGCGGAAGAGTCATTGTGTTGCACAGCCACCTGATTGCAGATTCCGACCGCAACGCCAACGGCATGGGCCGGTTGTTTTCTGTAGAAAATCCCGTTCTCATCGTTTACGGGCACACGCATCTTCAGCATGTTCAAAAGGTGGGCGGAACGTGGGTGGTGAATCCCGGGCCCTCAGGGAAAGCCCGGCTTCAGGATGTTCCTTCCCTCATGGTGGCAAGCTGGCATGAAAGCCTCAAGGCTTGGGAGATAGAATCCCATTTGCTGGATTGGCGCTCCTGATTCCTTTCGATCACCGCGGGCGTTCACCCCCAGGAAAGTTTCCTCCCCATGCCCCGCCGCTCCCGTTCTTTTCCCATCATTCCCATTCTGCTGGCACTCTTCACGGTTTTTACCCTGATGGAGATTTGGTTGATTCTTCAGATGGCCAAAATCATCACCTGGCCGGGAACTATCGCCATCGCCCTTCTGACCGGCCTGATTGGTTCGGTGATGATCAAAAAGCAAGGCTGGGCGGTGATTCAACAAGGGCTGGCGCAAACTCGGAGCATGCAGTTTCCGGGTCAGGCGATTGCCGAAGGCGCGGTGATCCTTGTGGGCGGAGCATTCCTGATTACCCCCGGGCTCATCACCGATTTGATCGGCCTCTCAACGCTGGTCCCCCCCATTCGCCGACTCTACGCCAAGTTACTCATCGCGTTCATCAAGTCCCAGTTTGATATCAAAATCCATGGAAACGTCGGGGGCTTTAGTACCGGACCGATGGGGGGCTTCACCGCTTCCTCCATTCCCCCACAACAGCCTCCCCGAACCTCGCACACCACTGCGCGCCCCTTCTCCCGGGATGAGGCCATCGACGTGGATTTCACCCGCCGAGATTCCTGACCCCAGAGGTAGTGGTGAAACAAAACGATCCGTTTGCCTTCCGATTCTTTACCCCGCGTAACCTGCTCTGCCTGCTCGCGGGGTTTGGTTTGTACATGGGTTGGCGCTTTCAAAATCCTGCATTGCTCGCGCTCGGCGTGTTTTCGTTCTCCACCGTGGCGATTTCCCTTTTCCAAGCGTGGCGACTCCTTCCCGATGCCAGCGTGGAACGCCATCACACCCCCAGAACATTTGAGCAACAAACCATCCCCGTGCAGGTGGAACTGCACTCTCCCACGCGACGGGGACCCGCGCTGGTGCTGGTGCAGGATTACTTCCCTGCGGCAAGTTACACTCGATTCCGCCATCTGATCCAGCGCCCCTTCCGGAAAGGCGAATCCGTGCTGATGGCCTACATGGCGGCCTGCACCAATCGCCGGGGCATCTACACCAACGGCCCCATTCAGTTGGAAGCCCATGATCCTCTGGGCTTGGTCTCCAAAAAACTCATCCTCAACTCCTTTACCGATATTCTCCTCTACCCAAGCACCACGGAGTTGGAGCTCTTCCAAGTACTCGGAAACGGAACCTTGGAACACGTGGGGTTTGAAACCATCCTTCGCGCCGGCGACAGTACCGAGTTCACCGGGCTTCGCCCTTACCGCCAAGGTGACGCCCGCAACCGGATTCACTGGAAGCTCGCCGCCCGCAATGACGACCATTTTCAGGTGAAGGAATTTCAAGAAAGCATCACCACGGAGGTCGCCCTCTTTGTGGACTGCAGTCGGCTTGGGCTCACGGGGCTGGGAGAACAAACATCTCTGGAGTACGCCGTGAAAGCCGCCGGAAGCGTCGCTCGAGTCGCGCTCGAGAAGGCTCACCACGTGGAGCTTTTTTTAGTGGGCAAGGAGACGGAGCACCTTCCTTCCGGAAGCGGACAGGATCATCTGCTTCTCCTCCTCGACCGGTTGAGTTTTGCCAAAGCCGAACACGACGCCCATTTCTTTGGGGAAGTTCATAAGAAAATTCCCCTCCTGAAACGCGGGGGGACAGTGGTGCTCTTCGTCAGCCTCACCACCGTGGAACTCGACGCCCTTGATGCGATTGTTTCCTCCTGCGCGGCTCGAAACATCACGTTGATCATCATCGGCGTGGATGATCGGGCATTCATCAAGCTCTACCGTGAGCAGGAGGTTCGCCACGGCAAGGCACCCTCTGTGGAGGAAATGGCCCGCCTCATGGCTCTGCGCGGGGTTCGCGTCCACGTTCTCCGCAAATCCAAATTCCCGCTTCAAGGTCTCCGTGAGGATTTGGAACAACCGGTTCAGGAAGGAGCGGCCTGATGGCGGGATTCACTGTCACCGACGAACTGGGGGAGATGGAGTTTCAAGATCCCGCTTCAACGTTGGGTGCCGACAACCACACTGGTTGGCGGAATGCCCATCTGCTCTTCTGCTGGCTGCTGGGAAGCCTTGCCGTTTTCGCCACGGCAGAATTGCGTCAGATGGGGGAATACCTGTCCCTCTATCTCCTGATTTTCGGAATGTTGGGTGTGGCCTTGTGGGTCTCCTGGGGTCTTCGGTTTGTGGTTCATGAGGCCACCTCGCAACTGGGAGTTCGCGAAAAATTTGCTGCCATGCTGGTATTTGTTGTCTTGGGTGTATTCCCTCGATTTATCGGCATTCGAGATTTCTCCGCTCCCTTGATTATCTACCTCATTCTCAGTGCAGCACTGTGTGTGAATCCCACCAGCTATGGGCGGTATGTGCTCTTCTGCATGGCCCTTATTGGCGCGGAACTTCTTTTTGATCCCCCCATTGCCAATCTTTTTTTGCTGGGTTTTATGGTTCTTCTCGTTCTAACGCTTTGGTTGGAGTACGTCCGCTTCCGATTGGAATCGGAAAGCAACGGTTCTCCTCTGTCCCCGTTGGTTCTTCTTCCGGGTATCCTCCCCAACCTTCTCATCAGCCTTCTGTTGGCAATTCTCACAATGGGGATTGCTGGTCCCTCCATGGTGACACGTGTCCCCGGTCCGCCTGAACTTCAATCCAATCCCAATCGGCAGGAAGTCGATCTCAGTTCCGATACCCTGACCCAATTGTTCACCGATGCGGCAATCATTTTGGTGGCCATCATCATTCTACTGGTTTTGATGAACTGGATTGA
>JANRMB010000209.1:0-14485 GCA_033761985.1 Candidatus Sumerlaeia bacterium
TTCAGGGGCTCACCGAGTGGATCAACCCTTCCGCCACCTCCGGCACCGGGAGCGGTCAGGTATCAATCTCTTTCGAACCCAACGCCCTTCCCCAGCAGCGCTCTGCAACCATCACAATCGCAGGAACAAGCTTTCTGTACACCCAGTTTGCAGGTGAGCCCCAAACAGAAGGGGAATTCTTCCTTTTCTACTAATCGGCCGATTTACGCCGTTTCTTAATCCCGACGGACACATCGCCCTCCCGAACACGCTCCAACAGCTCATACGCTTTTCGGAGTCGTGCTTCGGGAGTTTTTGCGCATAGAACAATTGATAACTAGCGCATCCTAGAGCTGCTCGAGAAACGCGTGTGTTCAACATTTTGGTGGGGTTGCGGATTTATCCAAATTCCGTCTTTGACTTGAACAGAAAGACTATTCCAATATTCATCCATAATTGACATGTTATGGTGAGGAAGAGAGCATAGATGAAACCTAGTTTGCTTGCCCTTAAAACCCTGATAGCGGTTCTCCCGGTTGCTTTAGCTGCGCAATCACCCGTGAACTTAGGGGAACTCAACCCCTCCGCTGAGGAAGGGAGTAGTCCAACCTCCTTCATCAGCCTTCCCAATGATAATATAGTCTTTTTGGCCTCAGAAGAGGATAATGGTAGCAACGATGTTTACGCCACGGATGGAACACCTACTGGAACTGTGAAATTGAATAGAACTCCCGAACCAGGATTTGGATTCTACTCCAATCAGATCCTTGCAACAATTGGCTCGCGAGTCGTCTTCACGGTATCGGGGCTGAACGGCATCGAACTTTGGGCCAGCGATGGAACGCTTCAGAATACGGTGCTTCTTGTGGAAACAAACATTGCCGCTGATGTAAGCAATACTCTCGGCCCAAACCAGATTTCCGAAGACCCGAACGACTTCACTACCACCGGGCTCGCCACAGAATCAGAATCAAGTCAGGAATCGATTGAAAAAGTTCTGTTCACCGCCGGAACCTCCGCCACTGGTGTGGAACTTTGGGAAACAGACGGAACGCCTGAGAATACGAAACTTGTTTCTGACATCAATTCCGGAGGTGAGGGTTCATTCCCAATTTTTCTTGGCCCATCCAGCTTCCTTTCAACCCCGGGTAATGAAATCAACGTCTATTTTTCCGCCACCACGACCGCCGTTGGCCGGGAACTCTACCTTACGGATGGAACCACCAGCGGGACGATTTTCCTCGGCGATCTTGAACCTGGACCTTTAGGTGTCTTTGATCTGGATGAAAATAAGGCTATTACCTTTAGAGTAATTCCAATGAATATACAGACATTGGAAAATGCAGCCTCACCCCCAAGAGATCTCTTCCCCATTTTCACAAATTCTTTTGGGTATGAACTTTGGGTAACAGAAGGGAAGGTCGATACAACAGATATTCTCAGGGACATTTATCCAGGGCGATCATCATCTCTGATCAATCAATTTGGTACTTTTGGCATAGAATATGGTCATGTGACGAACTACACTAACCAAAAAGCTGTCCTAGTATTCACCGCCACCGATGGACCGATTAACATGGAACTCTGGCGCACCGACGGTACTTCTTCCGGGACATTCCTTCTTCGGGATTTTAGCACGACATTGTTCGGAAGCGGATTTGGTTTCCAAAATTTAAACATGCAACAAGTCAATAACTCCGCTGTCTTTTTGGTGGATACAGCTCAATATGGTCGAGAACTCTGGGTTACCAATGGTAGCCAAGAGGGAACCAACCTTCTTAGAGACATTATCCCCGGTCCAGATAGTCCTTACTTCAACATTTCACCCAATTTACAATTCCATAATCTCAAAGACCCTCAAACCTTAGTCACTAGCCGACTACTATTCTTGGCAACCACTCCCACGGAAGGGACTGAGCTTTGGACGACAGATGGTACAGCGGCCAACACCTCGATACTGAAAGACCTTAGTCCCGGCATAGAAAGTTCCTATCCCGCAAATTTTTCACTCGAAGATCAGCCAACTCTGGAATTCTTTTCCGCAGGCAAAATTGCCCTGCCGATTAAATCCTCCCTCAACGGCATCGAACTATACATTACAGACGGCCGACCCAATAATTTGGAACTACTCGCAGACATCAACCCTTCAGGCGATGCGTTTGAGAATATTTTTCAACTCGACTATATTTTTTTCTCAAACGATTTGGACGATCCCTCGGAACTGTGCCTCTTCGCCGCCACAGAACCTACGAGCGGTCGCGAATTGTGGATCACCGACGGCACAAGTCAAAACACAAAACTTCTCAAGGATATCTATCCCGGTCCTGATTACGGACTATTTAATGGACTCGAATTTCCCCGTGCATATGCAGAGAAGGGAACGATTTTATTCACTGCAACTGATGGCCAAACCGGTCTTGAACCCTGGATTACCGACGGCACCACGAATGGAACTCGTCTCCTTCGGGACATCAACCCTGGCAATAATGATTCACGTCCAGAATACAGATTGATTTATGGCCATAATCAAGGGACTCCTGTAACCAAGTTCCGCCAGAACAACAAGTTTCACTTTACTGCTGAAACTCAAAGTGAAGGAAGAGAACTCTGGATTTCCGAAGGTACAACACAAACAACTCGATTCGCAGGTGCCATCAATCCCGGCTCCATATCCGCATTCGATTATTTTTTGCCAGCAAGCTACGAAGCCGGAGAGGAGATCGTCTTTCCCGCTTATTCGTTCTTCGATCCCAGCAATTTTTTTTATACAACAAACACCGAACCTTGGGCCTACACCCTGGGTTCAGGCCCCACCTGTAGTTACACCGTGGTGGCCCTTGGCGATCCGGGTTCCGTTCCCCCGGGCGAGGTATTGTTTATTCCCGTGGATGGTGGCTCCACCATTACGTTTCAAATCACCACACAGGCGAATTGCCCTTGGAACGTTCAGGGGCTCACCGAGTGGATCAACCCTTCCGCCACCTCCGGCACCGGGAGCGGTCAGGTATCAATCTCTTTCGAACCCAACGCCCTTCCCCAGCAGCGCTCTGCAACCATCACGATCGCAGGAACAAGCTTTCTGTATACCCAGTTTGCCGCAGACCCCCAAACAGAAGGGGACTTCTTCCTTTTCTACTAATCAGCGGTTTTTCCCCGCTTCTTAATTCCGACGGATACATCACCCTCCCGAACACGCTCCAACAGCTCATACGCTTTTCGCAGTCGTGTTTCGGGAGTTTTTGCGCACCTAACCAATTGAATCAGGCTGCGCTTCCTTCCTGGAGTTAACTGATCCCACAGCTTCTGCACTTCGGGATCACCCGCCAAAGCCTCCTCAAATTCCTCGGGAAGGGTCACCTGTTCGGGATTCGCCACGCGGAATCGAAAATCCACTTCATACCCGACTTCAAGTCCGGCTTCTTTGCAGACTTCGGGATTCAGCATCACATAATGCTGCCCGCCCTTTTGTGGCTGCCAACAGAGCTCCAAACGAACGCCCTCCACCGAGGCATTCATTCGGAGTCGATTTCCCTTCTCAAAGGTGAGCTGTTCTTTCAAATCCTCCGGCAGGTAGAGCACTCGATACGTATATTTCCCCATATCCATCAGTGAAAGAATACCGGTAAACCGGAACTCCTGATCCATGAGATTACTCCTGACAAGTTCTTTGCGTGAGCCATGCGCAAGGATAACGCCATGAAACTCTTACCAAATGCCATTCTCTCCCCGATCCAAGTAGTAAATGCTTCTGGAGTGCCCCTTCGGATTCCCTTTTCTTCGGGGCTGACGCATCTCCAATTCCGGCGTTTTGTGGGTTGCCCGATTTGTTCCCTTCATTTGAGGGGATTCGCCAAATACTCCGAAGAACTCAAAAAGTCCGGTGTTCAAGAAGTTATTTTTTTCCACTCCAATCCCGAGGAACTCATGGAATACCAGAAGAGTTTTCCGTTTCCACTGATTGCCGATCCCGGGAAGACATACTACAAAGCATTTGGAGTGGAGAAATCCTTCTGGGCGAGCCGCCACCCAAAAGCTGTGTGGAAGGGTATGTTGGGGGCCATGCAAGGGTTAATTGCGACCAAAGCAACAGGCGGAACCGACGGACTTCCGGCGGATTTTCTGCTTAACTCTGAAGGAAAAATCATCGCACTCCACTACGGCACTCACGCCGATGACCATTGGAGCGTGAAACAAGTTTTGGAGTTTGCAGGTTTATCTCAATAGAACTTGAGGAACGTCCCGGCACCTGAGGGGGCCGGGTTGACTTTTACCTCGGCGGTGAGATCCGCGCAGAAACGGGGAGTCGCTGTTCTGAAGTTGACCAGTATATACAGAAGTTGAGCCTGACCGGTTGCGTTGGTGTAGGTTTCTCGCCTTGAACCGCTTAC
Organism: Candidatus Sumerlaeia bacterium; assembly: GCA_033761985.1. Lineage (GTDB taxonomy): Bacteria > Sumerlaeota > Sumerlaeia > SLMS01 > JAHLLQ01 > JANRMB01. Next base: position 4,368 of record JANRMB010000209.1, read on the forward strand.
GTTTGCCACAACGGTGCTGAGCCTTGGGGCGGATTCTGTGGAATCGAGCTTGAAATCGATGCCGAGAAGATCTGGGCAATTGGCTTGGCTGCGAATCAGTGTGAACTCGGAAAAGGGAGGAACAACGGCGCTCAACCATCGGGAGTAGTACTCCGTTTCAGCCGTTCCCCCGGTATTAGCCTGAACTCGAGGACCACCGAATTCAAAACCAAGCAGCCCCATGCCGGAAGTATTGGGGTACGTCGCCCCGGTGTAGTTGTAGGTGAAGTTGTTTCCACTCAGGGAAAACCCACCGGGTATCGGAACACCAGAACCGTCGGTAACGGGAAATAAGTGGGTTACCTCAACTGTCTGCTGATCGATAAATTCCTCCGGTGTGCCAATTGCCACAAGACTCAGGAACTCCTTGCGCTCGCCAAAATCGGTTGGTGTTTGAATAATTCCCAAGGTTCCGGAAGGTGTTCCATACCACTGACCATTCGCGTTTGTGGGGGAAAAAACTCCCCGGGGATTGTATAAGGCAATCGAGGCGGAAGGTAACTGAGCATTCGTTCGGATCTGCGTGATATGCCGAAAAGGAGTCGCGACCAAAAACCAACGATACTCTTCGGGAGAAAGACCCGGTTGCTGAAGTGTGGAATAGGGGAGTTGGCGGAAGCCGATATCGGGAATTGCGGAGAGGGGTGTTGTTGCACCACCTGTGACTGTGGGAAAAAGGTGGCTGAACATGATTTCCCGAAAGATGTAATAACCTCGAAAATTGAAGTGACTGGGGTCGCTGCCATCAACCGAGATCCCGTACATCTCTCTCACCGTGGCGGCTTCGTTATTTAAGGCTTGAGAGAAAGTATCAATATAGACAAACCCCATTTGGCGAGCCAACTGGCTCAGCCCCCGATTGAAATGCCAATCCCAGTCATTAACATCAATTAAGGGATCGGCATTGGGGTGAATGCTCACGATATAAACCGGACAGTTGTAACGTTGCTGAAATCGTTTTGCCGCTCCCATCGCCCTGTTCATGTACTCAAGAGATGTTTCCAAAGATTGCGCTCGCTCACTTTGGCAAATGTTCCAAGTGATGGCGAGATCCGCGTTCCCCAGTTGAATCACCAAAGCGGAGGGAGCTTTATCCACGGTTGGGCCGTTTATCCGAAGTTGATCAATAAGGCGTTCTGCCCCGATGAATGTTAAACCGGGAGCAGACATGTTTCGCATTCCCGGGCCGATGTAGCCCTGATTCACCATTTGATCGAAGTAGAAACCTGTTCCACTATAAGTTGTTTGATCATGAAACCAGATTAGTTGGCTATCTCCCACAAACAACATTTCGCCTGCCCGCCATAAATCCGGAGCGCTGGAGCCCAGTTGTTCATCACTCCAATACCGAACTTGAATTTGGTTCGAGAACCCCACAAAATCAACTGTGCTGGCAGCACCTTTATCCTCTGAATTACCTAAGCCAAGAAAGGCATTAGCAGCACTTTGTGAGGCCCCGGGTGTTGGTTGTTGATTGGGTGTAACCACGTCGAAGGGACGCCGCAGGTACATGTTCAACCAGTTATCATGATACTGGTTTGCAGTCATGGTATCCACCCCGAGAATACCCCATCGGCGAGTGGGCTTGAACTGAGCACAGCGCAAATACGATTCACACTCCGTCAGCCCTGTGCAGGGCAGATTGACGGGCTGTGAAGTTGATACTTGCGGAAGTAATGCACCGATTGAAACGAATAAGGAAGACATCCAAGCGTAGCGGAAAAGCATGTGTTTATCTCCTTCTCAATTGGTGCACCCGTGTAACATTCGCACGGAGTAATTGGATCAAAACAAAAAACCCGCCGGAATTCCAGCGGGCAGTTTGATCAATTGATGAATGAAGCGATTAGGCCGTTTGTGCGGTTGCTTCGGTAGTTTCAGCCACAACGGGTTTCGCGGTTTTGGCCACCAGTTCGATGTAGGCGAGCCATGCACCGTCGCCCTCACGCTGACCGTCTTTGATGATGCGAGTATATCCGCCGGGACGATCCTTGAAGAGAGGAGCGATTTCTTCAAACAATTTGTGAACGGTTTGTTTTTTCTGGAGCACGGCAAACGCCATGCGCCGATGATGGAGTGTACCTTGAACAGCAAACGTAATCAGCCGTTCAATTTCCGGACGAAGAACTTTGGCCTTGGCCTCAGTCGTCTGGATTTTCTCATGCTCGATCAAAGCGATCATGAGGTTGCGCAAAAGCGCCTTACGGGGTCCGGTTTTACGGCTAAGTTTACCACGGAGTTTACGGTGACGCATGGGAGTCGTTTACCTCGAAGAGATGTGATACAAAGAAACGGGGAAGGTGAATTATTCGTCGTTCAGGTTTACGGGAAGGCCGCGCTCATCCAACTTCATGTTGAAGCTGAGGCTGAACGACTTGAGGATTGCTTTGATTTCAGAAAGGGATTTGCGACCGAAGTTCCGGTATTTGAGCATTTCACTTTCAGACTTCTGAACGAGGTCGCGAATGGTTTTGATGCCAGCGGCTTCGAGGCAGTTGAAGGAGCGAACAGAAAGTTCGAGTTCTTCGATGGATTTGTCCAAGATGCTCATCATTGTGGTGGTCTTCTCATCAGCAGCTTCCACAGAGCCTTCCACCACATCGGAGGTGGTAGCTTTGCGGTCTTCCATGCGGATGAAGAGGTCCAAGTGATCGCGGAGAAGCTTGGCAGCATAGCTGAGAGCTTCCTCGGGGCGAATGGCACCATTGGTGGTGATTTCCAGAGTCAGTTTGTCGTAGTCCGTGCGTTGACCGATACGTGCTTCGGAAACCTCATAACGAACCTTGCGGATGGGAGAAAACACGGCATCGATGGGAAGAATCCCGATGTCATCCTCGTCTTCCATTTCTGGATAAACGGCGAGGATATACCCCTCGGATTGAGTCACCATCACATCCATCTGAATAGTTTCACCAGCGGAAAGGGTAAGGAGGGGGTGTTCGGGGTTGAGGATTTCAACGTCATCATTATCAGCGAAATCACCAGCCTTAACAACGCAAGGGCCGGTTTTTTCGAGCTCAAGTGTTGTGTGCTTTTCTTTGGTGAGCATGCGGAAAACCACTTGCTTCAAGTTGAGAATCACATCGTTGACGTCTTCACGTCCACCAGGGATGGAAGCGAACTCGTGGCGAACGCCTTCAAAGCGAACAGAGGTAGCCGCCGCACCGGGGATGGAGGAAAGAAGAACACGGCGCAGAGAGTTGCCCAGCGTGGTACCATAACCACGTTGAAGAGGCTCCACATGAAAGCGACCAAAGGAATCCGACAAAGTGGTTACGTCGGGTACAATGATCGGAGAAAGATTGAATGGTTTAGCTTGTAATTCCATACCGGAAAAAACTCCCGAAAATCGATGGGTTGCCCCAGGGTAGAAGTAAGAAGCAAACCGGTGCGAAACACACCGGTGTGAACCGATTGAGGATTACTTGGAGTACAATTCGATGATCATCTGTTCACGAACATCGATGTCATCCAATTGATCACGCTCAGGAACCTGAACATACTTGGCTGTCAGGGATTCCTCATTCCAATCAATCCAACCTTTGCGGCCGGTGGATTTGGCGTACTCAAGATTTTCAAGAACATACTTCAAGCTTTTTGCGCTTTCAGTAACGGTAATCACAGAGCCAGGCTTTACGTGATAGGATGGGATGTTGATTACTTCACCATCCACCATGATGTGCTTGTGGCTGACGAACTGGCGGGCCTGAGCACGAGTACAGGCAAAACCTGCACGGTACACCAGATTATCCAAACGGCTTTCCAGCAGTTGAAGAAGAACGTGACCGGAAACACCGCGCCACCGTTCGCATTTCTCCACGTAACGACGGAACTGACGTTCCAATACGCCGTAAATGCGGCGAAGCGATTGTTTTTCACGAAGCTGTACACCGTAGGTGGAAAGCTTGCTGTTGGTTTTGCCATGCTGCCCGGGGGGAGTGTTGATTTGATCCATCGCACGGCGCTGGGCAGCGGAACGAGCGGATTTCAGGTGAAGGTTCTTTCCTTCACGACGGTATAAACGAACGACAGGTCCAGTATAACGAGCCACTTCAATACATCCTTCTAAACAAGAGAGTCAACGGGGTGAAAAACACTCACACACGGCGGCGCTTGGGAGAGCGCACACCATTGTGGGGGATCGGCGTCATGTCTTTGATGCTTTTGACCATGATACCAGCAGCCTGAAGAGCGCGAACTGCGCTTTCACGTCCGGCGCCGGGGCCACGAATAATCACATCACAGGAGTTGACTCCGTGCTCGCGGGCTGCGTTGGCAGCGGTTTCAGCCGCCTTGCCTGCTGCGAACGGGGTGCTCTTACGGGAGTTCTTAAACCCGTTTCCACCGGAGCTGGACCAGGAAATGGTGTTCCCGGCGGGGTCCGTCAAGGTAACGATGGTATTGTTGAACGTAGCGTGAATACAGGCAATCGCGTGGGAAATGTTCTTCTTAACTTTCTTCTTAGCGGCACCACGGTCCTGTTGGGTAGTTTGTGCGGGTTGTTGCTTCTTAGCCATTCTTGAATTGTACTCCAGAAAACCTCAAAAAATCATCGGAGTGGGCGCTGCTTATTTGCGGCGTCCACCTTTACGGGTGCGAGCGTTGGTGGAGGTACGCTGACCCCGCACCGGAAGACCACGGCGGTGACGCAACCCACGGTAACAACCAATGTCCATCAGGCGCTTGATGTTCGTTGCCACTTCACGGCGAAGGTCACCTTCCACCATGATGCGCCCGGTAATCAGCGCGGAAATCTTTGTTACTTCTTCTTCCGTTAGATCCTTCACACGGGTATCATAATTGATCCCCGCAGCCGTGAGTATATCACGGGAGATTTTCAGACCAATACCATAAATATAGGTCAAACCGTATTCCACACGTTTATCGCGTGGTAAATCGACGCCAGAAATACGAGCCACGTTGTAATTACTCCGTTGAGTGGTGAGTTCGTGCGGCAGTTGCCGCTCTAGTGTTGCCAGTAAGGGAAAAAATCCTGAGACTCCCGTAGGAATCCAGTTGGTTACTTGTTACGGTAGGTAATCCGACCCTTGGTCAGATCATAGGGAGATAACTCCACGGTTACTTTGTCACCCGGGAGAATGCGAATATAGTGCATCCTCATTTTTCCGGAAATATGTGCCAACACCTTCAAACCGTTTTCCAGATCAACCCGGAACACAGCGTTCGGAAGTGTTTCACTCACAACCCCTTCAACTTCGATTCCCTTTTCCTTAGCCATAAATACCTGAATTCAAAGACAATTCAACACGATACACCCCGAGGGATGCTGTGCCAAGGGAGTGGGATCATGCGATTCCCCTGATGGTTGTCAAGGGGAGTTGCTCCCGAACACAGAAAAAAGAACAGAATTAAGCGGGATTCAGCGAAAGCTTGGTTTGATCGGGAGCCGTGAGAATTTCTGCCGCGCCTTCGGTAATCAAAATCGTATGTTCAAAATGCGCGGCATAACTACCGTCCAAGGTGCGAACAGTCCACTCATCATGAGGATCCACTTCATTTTTCCCTGTTCCGAGTGCCACCATGGGCTCCACAGCCAGCGTCATCCCCGCTCTCAGGCGACCGTTCGGCGCACCAGCGGTGGGAGCAAAATTCTCTACTCGTGGATCCTCATGAAGTTCGGAACCAATCCCATGGCCGCCGTAATCTTCCACCACGAAGGCACCACGTTCCGTAACGTATTTTTCCACCGCAGCACCCAGTTCCCCCAGGCGGTTCCCCGCGCGCGCCACCGCAATTGCGGCGTAGAGCGAGTTTTCAGTGATATTCAACAACCGCTGATGATCCTCCGAAATCTCCCCTACTCCCACCGTCCAAGCCATGTCGGAATAGAACCCCTCCAATTGAACACCACAATCAATAGAGATAATGTCGCCATTTTTCAACGGCTGTGCTTTTGGGATACCATGAACAATTTCTTCATTGATGGAAACACAGAGAGTTGCAGGGAAGCCGTAAAGCCCTTTGAAAGCCGGGCGCCCGCCGCGGGACTTGATCAGTTTTTCTGCAAGTGTATCTAAATCCTTGGGAGTTACTCCCACACGAACCGCTCCAATAACTTCAGTCATTACACCGTGAAGAATGTGACCGGCCTTCCGCATCAAATCAATCTGCCTGCGGCTCTTTACCGGATATTGTTGGGCCTTCCAAATCACAAGAGAGCATCCCTTCTAAATAAGCGACGTGGATGTAAAGGGAGCAGGGTGTGATTAGACAACGGGAATTTTTTCAGAGAAGAGGAAGGACGTTAGTAGGATTCCCGTAATACTTCGTAAATACGCGTAAAAACCTCTTCCGTTGTTCCAACGCCATTCACGACTTCCAGTATGCCCCGTTGCTCATAGAAGTTTATAACCGGCTCGGTTTGCTCACGGTAAACTTTGAGACGCTCTTGAACGGATTGCTCGTTGTCGTCTGGGCGCTGAAGCAAGCGCTCCACACAACCTTCACACCGGTAATCATCGATTTTGGGCATCAGATAAACATTGAAAGATTTGCGACAGGTTGGGCAAATCCGACGCCCCGTTAGCCGAAGTTTGAGTTCTTCAAATGGGACTTCTAGTGTTATCACAGCGGGGGTTACCAAGTTATAACGTTGGCAAAGATCATCCAACTGGCTGATCTGCTTGAGCGTTCTGGGATAACCATCAAACAGAAAACTATCGGAACTGGCCCGGGCGGCAACAATCACACTCTCGGCGAGTTGAGTCACCATATCATCACTGATAAGTTCGCCGCGAGCCACGATTTTCTCACACCGCTTCCCCAGTTCGCTTCCGGAGCGAATGGCGGCACGAATCGCATCTCCTGTGGAAAGATGCGTGAGCTTGAAAGTCTCGCACAAGAGTTGGGCTTGAGTCCCCTTGCCTGCTCCGGGTGGACCAAACAAAACAAGATTCACCGTTGAATGCCTTCCTGTTTAGGAAAAGTGGATGAAAAAAAAGTTGCGAAGAGACTAAAGGAATCTTCGCAACGGAGAAAAGGGTTTTATTGAGAAAATTGAACTTGCCGTTCGAATCTTGAACGGCAAGTGGTTGAATGATTAGGTATTGAGGGCCTTGCTTCCAGAGTACCGTCGACGGGAGCCCTCGGCTTGGCGTCTGCTCCGGAACCCTTCGTAGTTGTGCATCAGAAGTTCGCTCTCAATTTTCTTCATCGTATCCAAAACAACACCTACGATGATGATCAAACCTGTACCGCCAGCGAACTGAGCATAGTTGTAGTTCAATCCGTAGGAGATATTCAACGCCAAGGGAATCAAGGCCACCACGACGAGGAACAACGCACCAACGGTGGTGATCCGGGTGAGAACGCGGTCGATGTAGTCGGCGGTCTGCTTGCCGGGAGAGAAACCGGGAACAAACGCACCTGCTTTTTTCAGGTTATCCGCCACATCGCCAGGGTTGAACGTCACCGCAGTATAGAAGAAGCAGAAGAAGACGATCACGGAAGCATCGATCAAGACGTAGGGGTTGATCAGCCGAAGAAGCAGGAAGATGCTTTCGCGCTCCATGCCGAAAAAATCATAGGGGTTATACGGAGAAGTGGGAATAAACAACGCCCCAAGACCGTAGGCGAAGTTGTTGGCCCCTTGGCTGGAAAGCCAGCCGGTAAGGGTTGTAAGAGCACCTAAAATGGCTGATGAGAAAATAACTGGAATAACACCAGCAGTATTAACCTTGAGGGGAAGATAGTTTGTGGTTCCTTGCTGAACCCGACGCCCCACCGTACGGCGAGCGTGTTGAATGGGAATGCGGCGTGCACCTTCTTGAATCATCACGATTAATGCGGTGGTAACAATCCCCAGCCCCAGAATGATGGGAAGCCAAATACGGGGAATGGATTCAGAAGAAACAGCTTGGAAGAGAAGGTATGTAGCGGATGGATAACTTGCAAGAATACCCAGGGCAATAATCAGGGAGATACCGTTACCAATTCCGTTTGCAGTAATCTGTTCACCAATCCACATCAGAATTGCCGTCCCGGTTACGATGGCAAGCACCCCGATGAAACAGAAGATAAGCCACCCCGGAATAAAGAGAAAGGTGGAATCAGCAAGGGAGGGAACAACAAAGCCCTGAGTCACCATGAAGGAAACAACGCCGATGGCTTGAATGGTAGCCAAGCCGATAGCGCCGTAGCGGGTGTATTGTTCGATACGTTTTTGCCCGGCTTCTCCTTCTTTCCGCATCTTTTCCAAGGCGGGAACCACAACCATCATGAGCTGGAGAATAATCTGAGCGGAAATGTAAGGCATGATGCCGATCACCATGATCGACATGTTTTGAAAACCACCACCCGTGAACATATCAACGATGCCGAAAATCCCACCTTGGGAATTACGGAAGAAGTCGTTCACGGCTTCACTATCCACGAAAGGTGTAGGGATATGAACACCAATCCGTGTGATGGCAATCATCAATAAAGTATAAAAGACCTTCTTGCGAAGGTCGGGGATGGCGAAAATATTTTTGAAAGACTCGAGCATTCTGACCTACCCCTGGGAGACAGGATAACCTGCCTGCCCAGGTTGGATTTAAGAAAAGAGGGAGTGATTCATGAGGAGCAATGCCCCGCGTGAATCAGGCTTCAGGAGCATCGATGACTACAACAGAGCCACCAGCAGTTTCAATTTTCTCTTTGGCGCTTTGAGAAAATTTGTGGGCGTAAACAGTCACACGTTTGGTCATGGCACCTTCACCCAATACCTTTACCGGCATTTTGGTGCGTACAAGGCGAGCCTTGCGGAGAGCATCATGATCAACCACGGCACCCTCTTCGAACAATTTATCGATGGACGTAATGTTCACTACTTCATACGCTACGCGGAAGGGGTTGATGAAGCCAAACTTGGGGATACGGCGAATCAAAGGCATTTGACCGCCTTCGAAGGATGCGGTGGGTCCAGGCCCCTTACGAGCTTGTGCACCCTTGTGACCTTTACCGGAGGTTTTACCCATACCGGAGCTTTCACCGCGGCCTACGCGCTTACGAACCTGCTGACGACCTGGATCGGCAGAAAGTGTGTGGTATTGAAATTTTTTCTGTTCAGCAGACATTCCTAGTACTTCCTTTTGATGTACGTGTGATAATCAAACTTCAGGCCCGTTCGGCAAACAGCTCAGGCTTTTGCCGCAGGAGCTTCCGCCGGTACAACTTCCACCAGGTAATAAACCTGATTCAGCATCCCCTGAATCGCAGGGTTGAGTTCCTTCACAACCGAATAACCACGGTGTTTCAAGCCAAGAGCCTGAATGGTTTTCCGGTGTTGTTCACGGCACCCGATGGTGCTATTTTTCCAGGTCACTTTGACGTATTTGGGAGCGCTCATGGCTTCAAGTTCCTTTGTATCGAGCAGATCATTCAGCAATCAGTGGTCTAGGGAGTCCCGAAATGGACACAGAAGAAAGTCGTACTGGGTCGCAGAGCTACAGAAGCAACGCTGAACCAGAGTACTTATTCTGAATCGCCCATGCCGCGGCCACCACGCCCACCTTCTTCACCGTCATCACGGCGGCCTCCAGCGGAGTAGGTACCACGACGGCTTTGTTTTTCTTCGCGTTTTTGCTGAGCCAACACGGATTTGTTGTTGGCGGCATCTTCACGCCCTTTACGGTAACGGTCAGCGGCTTTTTTCCCAAGCATCTGGTCCATCGTCATTCCGCGGAGAGCACTGGTGCGCTCTGCAGTTTGAAGCGATTGAAGAGCAGAATAGGTCGCCTTGACGACGTTGATGTTGTTGTCGCTGCCAAGAACCTTGGTAAGCACGTCCTGGATACCAGCGGCTTCAAGAACGGCACGCATTGCAGGGCCAGCAATCAAACCAGTACCTTCAGCGGCGGGTTTGATCAGGATACGGGCTGCACCGAACTCACCGATAATCTCATGGGGAACAGTACGACCGATGATGGGAACGTGGATCAGGTTGCGTTTCGCATTCCCAACAGCCTTTTGAATGCTATCGGGAACTTCATTCGCTTTGCCGAAGCCAACTCCCACGTGGCCATTACCATCACCCACCACCACGAGTGCAGCAAAGCTGAAGCGGCGACCACCTTTAA
>JANRMB010000210.1:0-5446 GCA_033761985.1 Candidatus Sumerlaeia bacterium
CACGTACAGGGTGAACGCTGCAACGGGGAACTCGCCACAAAAGGACGAAACCAGAGTAGGTGCGGAGTCAGCCATTTCAACGGGTGGAATTCCCAGTTTCAAGTCGGCTTACCGTGGCGGAATTTTCTTGATGTTGTTCGGTTGCGGAAGGGATTTTGGCGCAGATTCCCTTTTTGTTCCGATGTGTGTTCATGTTCAGCCTTTTTTTTCCCAAACAAGAGCCTTCCCCGTTGATGAGAAACACCGTACCGAAGAGTCGGGATGAGCAGGAGTTGCTCCCCGGAAGTCAACGGACAATGGCAGCAGAGTTGGTGGGTTCCACGTTGTTTTTCGTCGGGATTTTTGTGCTCGCGGTACTGCTTTTTGGAAAGAATTCCACGGCTTATGTGGGCCAGGTGGGAGCGGTTTTGTATGGGATTCTCACGTTGTTGCTGGGGCGTGTCTGTGTGTTTGTTCTGCCGGTGCTGTTGATGGCGGTGGGCTCCATGTTGTTTTTTGGCCGGAGGCCGCAAACAACAGTTCCGCGGTTGGTGGGGGCGGCGTTGGTGCTACTCAGTATTTGCGGGCTGTTGGCAATTCCGTTGGCGGATGTTCTTGATAAACGGGAGACCAATTTGATGTGGGCCGGCTTGGTGGGAGTGTTTTTGACCGAATGGGATGGGCTGCGGTTGGTGGGTCAGTTTGGTCGGTTGGGTGCGGGATTGTGGTTGGTGTTGGCGTTATTGGTGGGGATTGTATTGAGCACGGGTGTGCAGCTTTCGTCTTGGATTTCGGCGTTTCCGAAGTTTGGCTCTGAGCGTGAGGCAGCACTAGGCTCTGTAGTACATGATCCCTTGATGAAGAAGACTCCGGTGGAGCGCGGTGGTCGCCGTGTTGTGGCTCCCGAGGAAGAAGCTCGAGAGGAAGAGGAAAGCATCACGGTGGCGAAGGAGAAGAGTCGGAGTTGGCTTCCCTCTGTCCCCCTGTGGAATCCCTTCACTTCCAAAAAACGAGTAGCTGTGGGGCGTGGTGGATCGTTGTTGAATGCGATTCAGGAACCCACGGATTGGATTGAACCTGCAGATCGAGACGTGGCGGCCGTGGCGCGTGCCATAGAAGTACACGAGTTGGAAAACCGATTGAACAAACGGTTGCGCGTTCAGAGCACCACAAACTGGCGTCGTTCCATGGAAGAACAGCAGCGTGAAGAGGAACGCCAGGAAGTGCTGCGCCGGTTGGAGCAGTTGGAGGAAGAGCGCAAACAATCGGAGGACGATGACAAGGAACTCCGTGCCGCATTGGAGGCATTAGAAAGCTTGGAAGATGATGCACACGCTTCATCAGCAGAAATGAAGCAGCCTAGAGGTGAACCTTCGGCTGAAGAAGAGATCATTTTCCATGATCATACAGCGCCCCTCAAGACCGAGAAACCCAAAGCGCGGGTGGGTCAGGAGTTGGCCCGCTTGTTCCCCACACGCTGGCCGAAGGAAGGAACACCGGCGGGTGCGGAAGGTGATTCTTCCTATGAGGGACAGGTCACGGTGCCTTTGCAGGAGAGTGCAGAGGAAGTGCTGGATAAATCCGAGGAGCGCCGGTTGCGCCAACTGCGTGACGCCCAAGCCGCATTGAAAATCAATACCGGATCGTTGGAAGAGGAACATACCGACCCCTCAAGCGACCCCTTATTCACGGCCGCCTTTGATACACGCCCCCATGGTCCCAACGGAGAACCGCTGGATATTATTGCCGAGCAACCGGATTTTGTTGATCAGTTGGCCAAGATTTATCAGCTTCCGGATTTGAACCTTTTAGCCGATCCCCCCGTCGTGGATACCACCATGACTCGTGAGGAAGTTATTGAAATGAGTCAGAAACTGACTCAAACGATTGCCGATTATGGAATTGAAGGAAAGGTGACACAGGTACACCAAGGGCCTGTGGTTACGTTGTTCGAGTTCCGCCCTGCTGCGGGGACAAAGGTGAGTCGCATCGTAGGCCTTGAACAGGATATCGCCATGGGGATGAAAGCCCTGAGCGTTCGGATTCTAGCGCCCATTCCCGGAAAGAATGTGGTGGGGATTGAGGTGCCGAACAAAGTGCGCCAAGGCGTTTACCTGAAGGAACTCATCTCCTGTGATGAATTCTGGGATGCTCCGGGGACACTGGAAGTCGCCATCGGGAAGACAATTGATGGAAAGCCCTTCTTCGCGGATTTGGCGAAGATGCCCCACTTGCTCATCGCCGGAGCCACCGGTGCGGGGAAATCCGTTTGCCTAAACACGATCATTTGCTCGCTGTTGTATCGCCAAAACCCGGAGAAGGTGAAGCTCATCATGGTGGACCCCAAACGGGTGGAGCTTTCCGTGTATCGGGATATTCCGCACTTGTTGGCACCCGTCGTTTGCGAGGCCAAACGGGCCGCCGCAGCGCTGGAGTGGGCGGTGGAGCAGATGGAAAACCGCTACAAATTGTTGGTGGAGTTTGGGGTTCGGAATATTGATGGATACAACGCCTTGTGCGATGACCCCGGAAAGAGCAAAAAATCCGTGGGGCGCAGCTTGAAGCCAATGCCTTACATGGTGGTGATTGTGGACGAGTTGGCCGACCTGATGATTGTGGCCAAGGCGGACGTGGAAGAGAGCATTCAACGTTTGGCTCAAATGGCCCGTGCCGTGGGCATTCACCTGATTCTGGCCACACAGCGCCCCAGCGTGAACGTTATCACCGGTATCATCAAAGCAAACTTCCCCAGCCGCATAGCGTTCCAAGTTTCGCAAAAAGTTGACTCCCGAACCATTCTCGATTCCAATGGTGCGGAAGCGCTTTTGGGTCGCGGGGACATGCTCTTTAGCAAAGGCGGAGCAGCAAAACCGATCCGCATTCAGGGGGCCTTCCTGTCCGATGATGAAGTGGAAGCCATCGCCGAGCACTGCCGTCAGCAACAACCGGTTCGCTATGAAGTGGAAGAGTTTGAGCCCAAACTCTCCGAGAAGGAACAACGCGAGTTGGCGAAAATGATGGGCGTGGAAAACTTCGGCGATTTGGATGCCCAGGACCGCATCGTGAATGGCACGAACAAGGTAATGGGGAAAGTCACGGCGGGGATGTTCATCCCTCACGAAGGGGGGTCTGCAAACGCAGGTGACGATGAAATCGATGAAGCGCTCGTGCGGGCCGCGGCTCGGTTGATTCTGGAAAGCAGAAAAGCCTCGGTCTCCCTTTTGCAACGGCGCTTGAAAGTTGGATTTGCCCGTGCGGGACGTTTGATGGATATGCTGGAAGAGATGAAGATCGTGGGTGAGTATCAAGGCTCGAAACCACGGGAAATCATTGTGGATCCCGAAGCGGCGCTGGAAGAACTCGACAAGTTGGAAGCGAGCCTTGCCCGCGAAGGGAAACTGAGTGCAAGCAGCCGTGATGTACTGGATGATGTGGAAGAAGACGGTTACGGCGACGAAGAAGAGAGATGAGCCATCAGATGTAAGGGAGAAGGGGCCGACGGATGATCTTTACTTGGAAAGAAACACTCGACCCCTATAACCCTTGGCATGGGCATTTAATGCCGCGTTGGTTGCGCTGGGCTGCTCCCAGGCCTTGGGCTTTTCTTGTCGTGCTGTTACTAATTGGAATCAGTTTCGGCTTGTTTGCCACCTACGCAGTGGAGGAATGGAAACTGGGGGAAGGCCTCTTTGTATGGCGTATATACGATGCCCTCTATGTGGCCGCGGTATTCATGGCCTTTCTGGCGGCAGGAATGGGTTCCAAAGCTCGACTTCAAGTGGAGGGGAGTTCGCTGTTTCCGGATTCCCTGCTCACTCCCCTACCGGAGCGGGCGTACTTCTGTGCCATGCACCGCAAGCTTTTGACGTTGGCCCTCTTGGCGAGTGTCCCTGCACTGCTTTTGGCGGTATGGATGGCGAGCAGCTTCTTTTGGGCCCCCGCGGAAGTGATCGTGGAATTGTATCAAACAAATCGGGCGATGCTTCCCTTCGAGACTGCAGGCTTCCGCCCCTTTGCCTACGTGACCAGTTATCACCAAATGTTACGTAGCGCCACCCCTTGGACTCCTTACTTGTTCATCTTTTTGGCGATGATTTGTTACGCAAGTTGGGTGGTTGGTTATTATCTTCATGGACTGATTTTGATACAAACATCGCACCATCAACCAGGAGCTCGGATACACGGTGGTTCAATGACGTTGTTGCTGATGATGCTCATCATGATGCTGTTCCTGATCCGTTTCGCGATTCTCCCCCGAATGCTCGGATTCAGTTCTTATGCTTTTGGTTCCGAGTTAACGGATTCGTTGATTGGTTATTTGATCGCCCAGGAATTCCTGTTCATGGGGTTGCGTTTGCTGCTGATGTTTTGGATTTGGAAGCGCATCATTCAAAAGGGATTTGTGCATTCCCGGCGACGATTCTTTGGGGAATAGCCCGACGTCAGGGAGTTTTCCTGATGATTCCCGCCTTCATTTTTCGGATGAGTTCCTGTTTCAGTTCCAGCCACTGGGGTTCGGCGCCGGTGAGTGTTTGGTTGGTGAGCAAAACCAGGGAGGTTCCGGAAGTGGGATCAAGCCAGAGTAAACACCCGGTGTAGCCGGTATGCTCCAGAGTACCATCCTCACGGCGTTCAAAACCAAGGGTGTACCGGGGCGCTGCGGGTTGAAGGAGAACTCCGGCGAGGCATTTTTCCAGAGGGGTTTCCGGATTTAAGAGACTTTGAGCAAATCGGCCGACATCACCCACCGTAGAAAACAATCCACTGTGCCCCGGGGTGTTTCCCAGATGCTGCGCATAATCGGCAAAGGGATCGAAGGGTCTTCCGGGTTGTTGATCCTTGGCGGTGCGCACGGTAAGTGACGCATTCGGTCGCCAAGTGGTGGAGGTCATCCCCAGGGGCGCAAACACGTTTGCATGAGCAAATTGATCGAGCGGGGTACCTGAAGACTTCTCCACCCAAAGCCCCAGAAGGGTGTAACCGGTGTTGGTGTAACCGGAGGTGGACTGGGGTTCTTGAGTCAAAACAAGTTCCGTGACTAGTTCAGGAGACCAGCGATGGGAAGGCAGCTTTTTCCAATCCGGAAGGATCGGCAGTTTAGTATCATGGGTAAGAAGTTGACGAAGGGTGTATTGATCAAGTTGATCGTCGAGGGTTGCCCTTCCATCGCAGAGGAGAACGGCGACGCTTGAAGCAGTGGCGAGAGGCTTGGTGAGGGAAGCAACGTCGAAGATCGCCTCCCGGGAGGAGTTACCAGCCGTTAGGTTCGGGCCGTATGCCGCTTCAAAAAGGACGGTGCGGTGGCGTGCCACCTGAATAACGGCGAACGGGATTGGTTTCTGTGGGCCCGCATGTTGTTCAACTTCCTGTGAAAGGCTCCGGAAAGTACCCGTTCGAATTCCGTGGGGAGCTTCCGGGAGCGAGATCATGTCATTATTGAAGGTTCCAGTTCGAGCGCACCCCCAAA
>JANRMB010000211.1:0-7978 GCA_033761985.1 Candidatus Sumerlaeia bacterium
ACACCATGACTACAACAGGGATGCCAAAGCCGGCAACCGCCAATTGTTGGGCGAATAGTGATGTTGTGTAATAGGCAACCACAAGCAGTAACGCATTCCCAAAACTGGTGAATAATTGCCCTGCGGAGGGTTTGAGAGACAACCCGCAAACAACCAAAGAGAGCACCAAAAAACCAAATGTAAAGGCAATCCGCGCCTGGCGCTTTACATGAAACTCCCGCGGGCTCAAGCCCTGAGCCTCAGCAAACTCCGCCGCTGTACCAAGTTCAAAGTAACTCATTTTGGCGGGATTATCCAAGCTTGATAAGTAGGGAATCAGGTCTTCTTCCAAAGTAAGACCCACCTCGCGATTGGAGATGGAATCGTAGCTTTGAAAAGCAATCAGGCGACCGCGCTGATCGAATTGTCGCACGGTTGCACCCTTCAACGTCCATAAGGTGCGACTCCCCGGCACGAGTTGAGCCTGGGTTGCTCGGATGATTGTTTGCGGAAGGCGCGTGTCCTCGTTCAAAAGAATAAAGGAAACATTGTGCATTAATTGAGAAAGCACACTCAATCGTTCCACAAAGTAATACCGATTATCCACACCGCGACGATGGATGTTCTGACGATCGACAATATCATCGGGGTTCTTTTGTTGAACACGTACCTTGTAGAGAACATCCGCTTGCCGGTTAAATCCCACAGCAGCGGTTTCACGAAGCCCAAAATAAGCCACGGCAACCAAAACAGTACACCCCAAAAGGGGAAATGCAACCCGGAGAGGGCTTACCCCGCCAGCAAAAAGGGCCAGTAACTCATTGGAACGGGCCTTTTGGAGAATAACCCACAACACCGTCAGCGCACATCCGATGGGGGCAACATCAAGAAGGAGCAACGGGGTGCGTAAAAGATAATACTGAACCAGGATGCCCAGTACATTCCCCTCGGCTTTCATCAAATCCTGCACGGAATTAATGAGTGTATCGATGAGAAACACAAAGGCAAGGATCACCTGAAACACGAGGAAGGTGCGAAAGAAATCCTTCGTTATTTCCCGATCAATCAGTATCACAAATCACCTCGGAATTCATTCCCGCCACCCACGAGCCACCCAACGAATTCATCGACGACGATCTTGATGGAGAGCCTCAAGAATTTGTTTCAGGAAAAATGCCCGCGAACAACTGTGTGGGCAGTAGAGCAGGAAATACCCGGGAAGGGCGGATGAATTGGCAACAACCAATCCATCCGCTTCCACAAGGCCGTGTTATTGTTGTTCTTCCAAAGCGCGGTCAGCAGCTTCGTAGATGGCCTGCTCGGCTGCTTCACGAGCGGCACGGGCGGCTTCTTCTTCCTCAGCGATGCGCTGGGCTTCAAGTTCCTCGGGGCGAACTTCCTTCTCCACCACAACGGAGATTTCGGCATACACGTCAGGATAAACGCGGATGCGAACAGGGAATGTGCCGAGCACTTTGAGGTTTTCGGGGAGCTCAATTTTGCGGCGATCCACGGGGTTGCCCTGATTGGCGAGAGCCTGGGCAATATCCATGGAGGTGACGGAACCAAAAAGCTGGCCTTTGTCATTGGCGCGCATGGTGAACTTAAGAACGATGCCCTGAAGCTTGTCCGCAACGGTGCGGGCTTCCTGACGCTCGCGGGCGATCATGGCCTCGATTTTCTTGCGTTGGCCTTCAATCAAGGCGATGTTTTCCTTGGTGGCCAGTTTGGCGTAGCCACGGGGGCCGAGGTAGTTGCGGTAGTAGCCACGTTTGACTTCCACCACTTCGCCTGCATTGCCAAGGTTATCTACGGAACGGAACAGTATAACTTGCATGAGAATACTCCAATAAGGGGATAAGAACGCGGAGAGCGAAACCGGCAGAGCCGAGCATCAAACGTCGCGGTTGGCGTATGCCAAAAGCGCCAAGTGGCGTGCGCGCTTGATGGCGGTGGTGAGCAGGCGCTGGAACTTGGCGGAAGTACCCGTCATACGGCGCGGAAGGATTTTCCCGTGGGGGGTTACGAAACGGCGGAGGGTATCCACATCCTTGTAGTCCACATACTCAGCTTTGATGAGTTGGAAATAGCATACTTTGCGGCGTGGGAAACGGCGGCGTGCGCCACCAGGTCCGCCTGCTCCGGGGCCACCAGGGCCTCCAGGACCACGGTTACCGGCATATCCGCCACGGCGTTCGCCGTATCCGCCGGTGCGTTCTCCGCCCTCTGATTGCTGGGGCTCTGGAGTTACATTTTGTTCATCACTCATTTTATCGTCCTCATTCATTGAAAACAGTTGAAAGGTGGCACGCTGGATGGCGCACCGGTATGGGTGGATCAGAAGGGGAGATCGTCTTCAGTACCTTCATGATCCCCGTAGGAGGGAGCATCATCGCCATAGGAGTCCGCCGCTTGGGAGGAAGCTGGATATGCGGGGCGCGAGGGAGCAGCGTTATAGCCTGAGGGGCTTCCGCTGGGGGAACCCATGGAACCTTCGGCCCCACTGGCTTTGCTTCCGAAGGAAACACGTTCCGCAACCACGAACAACTTGGTACGCTTCTCACCCGTTTGGGTTTGATAGGAATCCATTTTGAGGCGGCCTTCCACAAACACCTGACTTCCTTTGCGGAGGTATTGCGCGCAAAGTTCTGCGGTTTTGTTCCAGGTCTCCACGTCAAGGTAGAGTACCTCGTCCTTGCGGTTATCGCCAGAACCCATGCGGCGATTGCTCGCCACAGTCATTTTCACAACTTGAGAACCGTTTTGAAGGAACCGTGACTCGGGGTCGCGGGTCAGGTTACCGATAATCAACACTTTATTGAGTTCCATGGGGCGACTCCGAAAGGGCTGGGCAAGCCGTCAGGGGTTAGGCGTTGGAGGGATCGGCGGCAGGAGCCTCGGAGGACTCACTGTGGCGCGGTGTATACCCACCACTGCGGGGAGCTCCACCTTCGGGGCGGTCTCCACGGGGGGTGAAGGGGCGGCGAGTCATGGGGGGACGGTAGTTCAGCTTGGCCATTTCCTCTGCGGAAAGGGGCTTCCCTTTGGATTTGCCGACAACGGAGCGGGTTACAAGTGAACGAAGAAGGTCTTCCGCAATCCGAAGTTCGCGCTCCAGTTCAGCGAGCACTTTGTTGTTGGTTTCGGTTTCGAAATCCACTTGGGCGTACACACCATCACGGAATTTCTGGATGGGGTAGGCGAGGCGGCGTTTGCCCCAGACTTCGCGTTTTACAATAGTTCCGCCGTTTTTGGTGATGACGCCTTCCAGGCGGTCGAGCGTGGCGGAACGCTCTTCATCAGATCGAAGTGATCCCAGGATCACAACGAGTTCATATTGAGGCATAAGAATGCTCCCTATGGACGTTAGGCTTTCCTCATGGAAAGCAGGGAGTTCGGCATGGCATGAGGCCAGCACGAACAAAGGACGCAGATGAGGCGTTCGCCGGGGTGGTTCTGTCAAGCGGATATCGGCGAAGAAAAAGAAATTCCCCGGAACTTTGGAGGTTCCGGGGAATCGGCGATGTAAGAGTACAAACCGGTTGAGGGATCAGATGCTTGTGGAATCGTCGTCCTCGATGAATTCTTCCACTTCATCCACGAAGGAATCGTCATCGTCGTCGCCGAAGCCGTCGTTGAGAAGATCATCGGCGTCGTCGTCATCGTCTTCATCGATGCCGAACTTGCTGGTTTTCTTCTTGGCTTTGGGGATATCGGCTTCTTCGAGGATGTCGTCATCGATAAGATCATCATCATCCTCACCCTGTGCGGCCTTGGAAGCGGTTCCCTTGGCCTTGGGTTTGGGTGCAAAAAGATCTTCATCATCCTCCAGAATTTCGGGTTCATCCTCTTCATAACCCAGAATGCCCATGGAAAGTCCGGTGCCGGAACGTTTGGCTTTTTCTTTGTCGCGGGCTTGTTTCTTTTTGAACATCCCTTTGAGGGCTTCGGTGATAACGTCCATCACCTGGGCTTTGGAGACTTCGCGAACGAAGGAGATTTCATCGCACAGGAACTTGCGGGCCTGTTCCATGATTTCCTTTTCCTTGCCCTTGAGATCGTTGGTTTGATCCAGGATGAAGAGGTCGCGGAGGAGACGGGTGATTTTCGTGGGGTCGCCGGACTTCATGATGTCGCGGTAGTTGACGTATTGGAGGCGGGCATCGTTGCGGTTGGGGGCCACGGGGTTTTTCATGGCGGCCAGCACGCGTTTCACGTCTTCGCGGCTCATGGGGCGGCGGATGCCGCGTTCGTCCACTTTACGCTCGGGAACCATGATTTTGGCGCCGTGGGCTTCAAAAATATACATCACCATATCTTCATTATCGACACGCATTTTGGTCATGCCGACAACGGTGCAAATCCCGATGGTGGGATCGACAACGGTTTCGCCTTTTGCGAATTTCATCATCTCGGAGGAGTCTCGCTTTGGTAGGATGGTGGCCGGGGGTGTCGGGCCACGGAGTTCCACTGATCGTTCCGGGGGCGAAAACGGAGAATACACTTCTCATTTTGGAAGCGATTCACTGGGATAAAAGAAACCACCCCACAAGCCGAAAACCAGTGGAAGCCTCACCATACAAGGTTCATGGCTTGACGCAAGCCCTACTTCTGCGGTTCAACTTTTTTCCCTTCCATCCCTCCCCCATAGAACGGAATAGCTCTCTTTGACTTATCCCCTGATCGTTTTTGAGGGTATCGACGGCGCTGGTAAGTCGACCCAGATTCAGCGTGTGGCCGAGTGGTTGCGCTCCCGGTCCATCCCGGTGCTCTGCCAAAAGGAGCCAACAGACGGCCCTTACGGCGCCCGCATTCGCCAACTCGCCAAGCAGCACATTCGTCTTCCTCTGGAGGAGGAATATGCGCTGTTTTTGACCGACCGCCGTTGGAACCGTGATGAGGTGTTGCTCCCTGCTTTTGCCCGTGGGGAAGTGGTTCTGCTGGATCGTTACTACTACTCCACTGCTGCTTACCAGGGAATCCGTGGGTTGAATCCCGAAACAGTGCTGGCGGAAAATGAAGCATTCGCCCCCAAACCGTTGATATGCTTTATCTTTGAACTCCCCGTGGATGTTGCTTTGCAGCGGATTTTGGCGGCTCGTGGCGAGGGAACCGATGCCTTTGAAAAGCGGGTCGACTTGGAAGCCATTGACCGTGTGTTCAGCTCCCTGCAACGTCCGGAGATTGTTCGGGTGAATGCAGCGCAATCCCCTGAGGCACTCTACACCGAAATCTGCCAATATTTGACGGATAAACTTTTGTCCATCAGGAGCGAAACGCCATGAATGAACCCCTCAACGTTGATTGGTCGCGTTTCTTTCTTGGGGGCGAAAAAATCATGGTCGGGATATCGGGAGGAGCGGATTCCCTGTATCTCGCCCTGATACTCGCCGGGAAACTGCGCCACCGGCTTCTGGAGCAACAACTTCCTCCGCTGAGGTTGACGTTGTATAACGCAAAATTTGAGGGACGCGGGGAAGAAGCGCAGGATGATGTGGATTTCTTGCGGGGGATTGCCGAGCAGTTGGGCGCAGAATTCCTCTGGGATTCCATCCCTGAAGATTGGCAGGGAAGCACCACCAATTTAGAGGCCGACCTGCGGGAATGGCGGTATGAACGGATGATTGAGTTGGCTCGTGAGCGAGGGTGCAGTCTGATTGCTTTGGGGCATAATTTGAACGACGTGGCGGAGACGTTCCTCCTCATGGCCCTGCGGGGTTCCGGCCCCCGGGGACTGGGATCCCTTCGCCCATTGCGTCGCCTTGAAGGTGAACCAGGAGTCACGCTCATCCGCCCCCTGTTGCAACTCACGCGGGAGGAAATCCGTTCGGAGTTATTGGCGGCGGGGTACACGTGGCGGGAGGATTCCTACAATATGGATGCGCCCGGCAGCCCGAATCTGGTGCGGCGCAATATTCTGCGCCACCGCGTACTCCCGCAACTTCAGGAACTGGAACCTGCTGTTGTACGCCTGCTCGCCAAATCCGCGGAGCTTTGTACGGTGGAGCATGAGGCAGTGAACTCCTGGGCGGATGAGGTGTTGCGGCGGGCGGTGCTTTGTGTGGAGCCCACCAAGCGACTACTTATCCCGCTTTCCCTGCTGCAGGAAAACGCCCGGAAGCTTCCGCTGATTCTCCGCCGTATCCCCTGCTTGGGAACGTTGAGCCTCAATGACTTGGGAGCGATTCAGGAGGCGATTCTCAACCCGGTGGAAGGCGAATGGTGGATGGAACTTGCGGCACAACCACCCCTGCGCCGCTCCCCCGCTGTGGTGGGGGTGTTCCGAAAACGTTTTTTTGCCACGAACGAACAGCCGACGGAGTTGGCGCTTTGCCGCGAGTTGGAGCGCGATTGGCAGGCGTTGTTTGAACCACCGAAAAAATGGAAGTCAGACTGGGTGGGCATTGATTCGCGGTTGAAGATCGACAAACCCAAGAAAATGCCCAAAGGGCTCGGCAAATGTGATGTGGCATTCCCCAAACACATTTTCAAGGAAGCACATTTTCGCCCCCTTCAAAACACCGACAAAATCGCCATCAAATCCGGGCGCACCAAATCCACGAAGTCGGCGTTGCAGGAAGCGGGAATTCCCGTCAAGGCGCGGCCATTTGTGCTGGGGCTTTTTTTTGAGGATGAACTACTTTGGATACCGGGTATCCGGAGAAGTGAGCTTTATCCGGTGAGTGAGAAAATGGCCGAAGCCGGGGAAGTGATTCGCATTCGCTGGCGACCACTACTGCCCACGGAAACACCCTGATGAGGCGTGGCTCCGGCACGGGAGCGGAACGGTCGCGGGGCTCCACCGGTTATCAACACCCGCTGCTGCGGTCGTTTTCCAACGATAGCGGCACACCGTTGCACGAGCTTGGGGGGCTTGCGCTGTTCAACGGTGTGATGATCCAAGGGCGAACGGGGTACGCGGTGGCCATTCGGTTGGCTGATGGGGGAATTTATCTGAGACAAGTTCCGGGTCGTGCTCTTCCGGGGTGGATGCTGATTCCGTTTTTGCGGGGTCCGCTATTGTTTGTGGGAATGACGCTTCGGGCGTTCGAGGCCTTTTTTCTGTCCATTTATCTTTCGGAAGCGAAGCCCCCAAGGGAGGCGCTCCGCCACCTCAGCTTTCCACCGAGCTACAACGCCGAACGGTTGTTTTTCCTGATCTATTCCTTGATTAGCTTCGTCCTGCTTTTTGGCCTTTCCTCCTGGCCTTTGCAACGAATCGATGGTGCCGGTTGGCTGGGCGCTCTCGTTTTGGGATTGGGGCTTAAGCTCCTTCTGCTGATGGGCTATATCGGGTTGTTGCATGCGTTTTCGGATGTTCGGCGATTGTTTCAATATCACGGGGCGGAGCATCGGGTTCTCTGGGTTTTGCAGTCGGGTAAACGCCTCGCGGTGGACGTGGCCCAAGGGATGCCGCTTCGGCATCCCCGGTGTGGGATTGTCTTTCTACTGTATTTTCTTCTCACGCATGAGGTGTTGCTCGCCATCACCACGGTACTGGGTTGGGGAACCGGGTTGGGGTATGTGGAATCAGTTGCACGGCAGATTCTGGTGTTCGTGGGGGCGTTTTCCCTCGCGTTTGAATGGTTTCGGAGAAGCACGTTGGGGAATCCTGCACCCCGCAAGGGGAAACTCCGGAATGTGATTACCGTGCCGTTGAAGGTGGGGCTATGGCTTCAGGAGTGGACAACGCGCGCCCCCTCCGATGATCAGGTGGAGACGGCCCTTGTGGCGCTTCATGGTGCTTTGACGATTGAGCCCGGCCAGCGTTCGCCCCAGAATTGGGTGGTACAAGGCTTGCACCCGGAACTCTAGGTAAACTCATTCCATCAAAAGAGGAAACACCCCCCATGGCAACACCGAACGGAAACGTCCTTCCCAAACCCGTGGTCCTCTACGATGGAAGCTGCAACCTTTGCGTTACGGCGCACGATCAACTGCGCGCTCTCGACCGCGAGGAGACACTGGATTGGCTCGACATTACGGAAGAATCAACCCG
>JANRMB010000212.1:0-3820 GCA_033761985.1 Candidatus Sumerlaeia bacterium
CCCTCAGGACTAACCCGGTTTCCATGGCGATTTCTTCCAACCAACGCCCTGCTTTGGTGCTCGGAGTGGAGAGCTCCTGTGATGAAACCGCCTTTTCCTTGGTGGATGCAGATGGTCGCGTCTTGAGTAATGCCATCGCCTCGCAAACGGAGATTCACGCCCGCTACGGTGGGGTGGTTCCCGAAATCGCCAGCCGCGCCCATATGGAAGCGTTGATTCCCCTGTTTCGCAAATCCCTTGCAGATGCCGGGGTTACTCTTGATCAGGTTGGATTGATTGCGGCTACTCAGGGACCGGGTCTGGCGGGCTGCCTTCTGGTGGGATTCGAATTTGCCAAAGGGCTGGCTCTTCGCCATGGGATTCCCTTTGCCCCAATTCATCATATTGCCGGTCACGTGGAGTCGGTTTTTCTGGGAGTGGATCAAAGGAACGCTTGGGGAGAGCCTTTGTTTTCCAGAAGCTTTTCCCCCTATGTGGCTTTGGTCATCAGCGGTGGGCACAGCAGCCTAATCGCCGTGGATGCGCCCTTGAGTTATCGAATTTTGGGGCAAACCATGGACGATGCAGTGGGGGAGGCTTACGACAAGATTGCCAAGTTGCTCGGCTTGGCGTATCCTGGCGGGCCACTATTGGACCGCTTGGCGCGCGAAGGTGATCCCAAGGTGTTTCAACTTCCGCTCCCCTTGAGCAGAACCTCGAGCGATCGCTCCGCCTGTATGTTTTCCTTCAGCGGATTGAAAACGGCCGTTGCCCGCGAGGTGGAATCCTGGCGGGAAGAGCACCCTGATTCAACGCTTCCGGAAAAATTTATCCGCGACCTTTCGGCAGCCTTTCAGGATACAGCCGTCAAATCCTTGATTCAAAAAACCAACCAAGCCTTGGAACTCACGGGCTACAAGCGCCTTGCCATCACTGGGGGAGTAGCCTGTAACAGCCGTGTTCGCCAGGAGTTTCATACCGTGATGCGGCGGATGGGCGTTGCCCTGGCAATACCCGAACCTCAATTCTGTACGGATAATGCCGCCATGATCGCCGCCGTTGGCTTGCGAATTGCCGATGCAGGGCTGCAAAATGACTTGGCGTTGAATGTTCGGCCGAGTTGGACTATTGAACACTTCGGCGCTAACGCCTCCCAAAACGTCATCACCTGAATATTCCAACCAAGGAACTGCTCATGGCTTTCTTCAAATCGCTCTTCGGAGGCTCCACCCCGCCGGAAACCCCGGAAGCAAAACCTGTCGCTAAGCCTGCCTCTCCGGAATTGGATTCGCTCTGGGCGCAGACCATTTCCGAGGCTCAAAAGCAAAAACCCCTGTTGGCTCAACTTCCCCAACAGGGGATAGCGTGGAATGAGAAAGAACAGCGGCGTGTTGTTTCGGAAGTGCTTCCCCGTTGGCGGAACGAGTTCTTTCAGGCATTGGAAGTGGCACAGCTTGATCCCGCCCGTCTCCCAGCGGAGTCACCTCTGTTCCTGGATCTGGCGGTCCTCTACTCCATGGTGGCGGAGCGGAAACCCACTCGCCTGATGGAAGTGGGTTGTGGCCACAGCACTCGTGTTATCAGGGCAGCGTTCAAAAAGCACAATCTCCCGGGAGAGTTGATCGCCATCGATCCGAATCCCACCATAGATGTAACAGAATATACCGATGCCTTTCTTCAGGATGCGGTACAGTTTCTTCCGCCAAGTGATTTTGAAACGCTTCAGCCGAATGAGATGCTACACTTGGATCTTACCCACCGCGTTGCTCCAGGTGGTGATGTGGAACATCTCTATCAGCGCATCCTCCCCGTTCTAAAGCCGGGAGTTGTGGTGGGCATTCAGGGAGTTCCTTTTCCGTTGGATTACTCCCAGGACGAAAAGCGAAAAGGCTTCGGAGAAAACTCTCTCCTCCATCTTTTTCTACTTGGGAATCAGCGCCTTCGGTTGATCTATTGCGGTGGTTGGTGCGCCCTAAACGAGGCTGAGGCCCTACGAGCCTATGGAGAATCAGATTCCGTTACATCCCGTTCCATCTGGTTCGAAGTTATTTGAAGGGGTAATGTGTGGGTTTCTCTTGCCCGTGAGCACACCAATCGACTCAATCCTACACAGCATTTTTGGTACTATACTCTCAGGAGCTTTCCATGCCTTCTTATACAACACTTAAAGGTGGTGCACACCCCCTCTTCGGAACAGAACTCAAAAAAGGTGATATGTTCCCCAATATCCGCGTAAACAAAGACCTCTTCAATCTGCTGTCCACCAGTGAATTCGCCGGCAAAACAGTGATCTACTCCGTGGTTCCCTCCCTGGATACGGGCGTTTGCGACATGCAGGCAAAACGCTTCAACGAAGAGCTTGGCAAATTGGGTGAAAACGTCATCGTGGCTGTTGTTTCCCGTGATCTTCCCCCCGCCATGGCTCGCTGGTGCGGTGCCATTACCGCCAACGCCAACTTGAAGCTTCTCAGCGACTTCAATCTTCGTGAATTCGGTAAAGCCACCGGAACCGATATCTTCAATGTAGGCATCTTGTGCCGCGCGATCTTCGTGGTGGGCGCCGATGGCGTCATCAAACACGTGGAATACGTGAAAGAAATCACCAGTCATCCCAACTACGACGCTGCGATTGCTGCGGCTAAGTAACATTCCCACCACCGGACGATTCAACGCATGAACGAACAAACTTCTTCCGTAGCCGCCGTTTCCGCAGCAGCTGCCCCAAAAAACCGCCTTGCGGGTAAAGTGGTACTGGTCACCGGGTCCACTCGTGGTATCGGCCGTGCCGTTGCTCACGCCTGTGCCTTGGAAGGCGCCAAAATCGCCATCTGTGGACGCGATAAAAACGATCTCTATGCCGTTTCCGAGGAAATCAAAACCCTGAAGGCCGATTGTTGTGCCATCAAGGTTGACCTCTCCGACTACAATTCCGCTGTGAAACTGGTGGATGCCGTTTGCCGTGCCTATGGTCGAATCGATGTGTTGATCAACAATCACAGCATGCTCGGCCCCCGCGAACCGATCATGGAATATTCCGCAGAGAACTGGGACAAGGTGATCGCAACCAACCTGAGTTCCGTCTTCTGGCTCACCAAGGAAGCCCTTGGGAAAATGGCTCCCCAGCGTTCCGGTTCCATCATCAACGTGGTTTCCGGTGCAGGGAATAAAGGCCGCGCCAAGTGGGGTGCTTACGGCATTTCCAAAGCTGGTGTGGAAAACATGACTCAAATCATCGCTGATGAAATGCGCGAGCAAAAAGTACGTGCCAACAGCGTTAATCCCGGTCCTGTTCATACAGACATGCGCTCTGCAGCCTTCCCCGGTGAGGACATTTCCAAAATCAACAACCCACAAGACATCACGAACATCTTTGTTTACCTCGCCAGCGATGCCAGTGCCGGTGTTTCCGGTGAACAATTCGATGCCCGTGACTGGATGGGCCGCGAAGACTTCTAATCTCTGCGTCGCTCACCATGGCGTTACAAAAGGCGTCCTCCTCACGAGGGCGCCTTTTTTCTTTCAAGCTACAAACAAAAAAGGCCGGGAGTTTCGTCCCGGCCTTCTGCTTTTTTGTTGGAGATGAACAAGTTAGCGATTGCTGAGAGCAACAGCTTTCTTGGCGCCTTCCTCCATGGTGGGAGCA
Source organism: Candidatus Sumerlaeia bacterium (assembly GCA_033761985.1). Classification (GTDB taxonomy): domain Bacteria; phylum Sumerlaeota; class Sumerlaeia; order SLMS01; family JAHLLQ01; genus JANRMB01. The sequence goes on from JANRMB010000212.1 coordinate 3,623, forward strand.
ATATGAAGGGAAGTGTTCGCCAACATTTGGCGAGCTTTCTCCTCGTTTGTTCCGGAAAGGCGAATCACGATTGGGTAGTTGAAGTTCGGGAGTGTGGCGAGGGCTGTGAGAATCCCCTCGGCAACCAAGTCGCAACGGACGATTCCGCCGAAGATGTTGAAGAATATGGTGTTCACTGCGGGGTCGCTGGTGATCAGT
>JANRMB010000213.1:0-3062 GCA_033761985.1 Candidatus Sumerlaeia bacterium
CGCGCCCCGGGGAGCACCGCCTCCGGGGAGCATCGCCGCTCCGTATTCCGAGCCAGCCAGGCCATCTCCCCGTGATTCCCTTCCGCGAGCCACTCGTTCAGGTGGGCAAGCTCCTCCGTGAGGGGGGCAGCTTCCGCCACGCCAAACAAATCAAAACCGAGCTCTTTGGCTCGTGCCTCAAGGGTGTGGTAAAGAGAGTCATCAACCATGGGGTGATGATGTGGGGGGAGGGGGTGGTGAAAATCGAGGGGAAAGAGGTGAAGTGGGGCGGTGCTTCCACAATCCGGATCGCCAAGCTCCGCTTGGCACACGAAAACCGGGCTATATTCATCAAGTTGGAGTACAACACATTCCTTAGGAATGTCCGATGCCGGGTTCCTGTGTACCAACTTACGGCGCGCCGAAGGCACGCCAAAATTGCCTATCGCTGTTACATTTCGGCGTCCCTACCGGGGCGCCTTTCCTTGTGTTCGTGTACCCGGCATCAGCCTGTTGGGCATGATGCCGGGCTATTCAGCCTTCGGAAATCCCTCCGGGATATTTACGGATTTCACTCCGCCGGGGATTGCTTTTTCAGTCTAACTGCGCGGGTTTACTTCACGTATTTGGGCATCAGATCAGCGCTGCTGAAGAGCCCCACGATTCCGCGATCCTGCATTTCCAAGGCGGCTTTCATCCAGCCGAAGGCCGGCCCCAGTACGTTGGCGGCCATGCTGGTTTCGTTGCCGAGCGTGAAGGTATGCTCGGCGGTTTTGCCTTCGAAGGTTGTTCCCCGAAGCGTCATCATCGTTTGAGTGGGTTTCACGGCGCGGCGAGTATCCACCAAGCCCCCCACGTTGACTTTCTCCCGCTGAACCACGCCGGCGCGCTCCAGAAGAATGTCATCGGCGTGTTCCATGCCGTGGAGTTCCAGCACGCCGTTGCATTCATCCAGAATCCGCTCGATGTCCTTGTCAGAAAGAAGCTTCACCTTGTCCACGTTGTAGCCGGGCATGTGGGCGATGTCTTCACGAACGGTGGCGCGGTAGGTTTCCCAGTTGGCGATGCCGACCCCGAACCAAATTTTGACGTCGTGGATTTCCGCAAAGCTCTGGGCCGCCAGGTTGGCAGCTGCCGTCAACAGCCCGGGGGTTGCGCCCGCGCCGGTGACGTAGGCGATACCCGCCGCACGGATTTTGTCGCTCAGTTTCAACACTTGCTCCACGGCGCTGGTGCGCTTCATGGCATCCACAAGAACGCCTTTGAAGCCCAAATCGCAGAAGCGCTCAATCACGCTCGGCAGGTAGGTGTTGGGAATGTTGGGGATGGCGAGGAAAACGGCGTCGAGTTTCCCGGCTTTGTTCAGCGCCACCATGTCGGCCACGGAATCTGTGCAGACCCGACCGATTTTGGCGATTTGCTTCACGGAAGTTCCGAGTTCCAAGCCGTTCAGGTCGGCGGTGTTGATTCCGGATTCCCGAGTGGCAATCCCTTCGGAGTCGGCAATGGCCACCAACTTGAATTCTGTTTTTTGCTCCAGCAGAGCCACGGCAGAGCGGCCAAGGCCACCTGCTCCAAGAATACCGATTTGTTTGATGCTCATCGTGGGGTAATCCTTTCGTATGAGGGGGTTTGTGGGTTGGGGTTGATTCACGTTACTTCAAATACCCGGCAATGGGTTTGATCTGCATTCGCGCTTTGATCACCCGCCGGGCGATCTCCTCCTCGCGGGAGGAGAGAAACTCCAATCGAATGGGGCAGTACCAGAGGTTCTGCGGCAACTTTTTGAACTCACGCAGCTTTACAGCGTCCTTCTCCGTTACAACCACCGCCTCCGCACCACGGCGTTTGCGCTCCTGCATCCACCGGCGAACGTCGGAAGGGGTGATCGCCGCATGGTCTTTCAACCAGTTTTTGCCAACCACGGTGAATCCGGATTTCTCCATCAGCCGCGCAAAGGAATCCGGATTCCCAATTCCTGCCGCAAGAACCACTTTCCCGGGCTTGCGACTATCCGCCCAGTCGCCACCAACTTGCACTGGCTTCAATTCCTCGGGAACAAACCGGGTCCGCACCACGGGAATTCCTGGGTTCAGTCGGATGATTTCCTTGTGCAACCTTTGAAATTTTGGGGAATCCTCACAACGCGTGAGCACAATCAGGTGAGCTCGGGAAAGCGCCGAAAGCGGCTCGCGAAGTAACGTTTCCCCGGCCCGCGGACCAAAGTACTCCCGTGTCGAGTCCAGCAGGACGATCTCCCCCTGCCGCGCCAACCGGTAGTGCTGCATCCCGTCATCCAGCACGGCGACGTCAATCTCGCGCTTTTTCAGAATCATCCGGCCCGCCTTGTAGCGGTCGGCACAGGCCACCACTGGAACGTCGCCCAATTTATCGGCCAACAGAACCGGCTCATCACCCGCCGTTGCGGTATTCGCCCGCAACCGACGACCATCGTGCACCACCACCAAGGCGTCTTCATCCTCGCGACCATACCCACGCGTTAACACGGCGGGGGAGTGGTTCATGTCCTTCAGGGTTCGGCACAACCAAGCCGTGAAGGGAGTCTTCCCCGTACCGCCGAAGGAGATGTTCCCCACGGAAAACGTCGAAACCGGTAACTCCTTCCGCTCTGAAAGCCCAAGCTCATACGACCAGCGATGAAACTTGGTCACGAAACCGTTGAGAGCAGAAAGGAGGGAACTGGACATCGGATGAGTGCTTCAAAGTTGATGACGAAGTAAAGAAGCCAGGGAGATGTGGGGCAAGCAAACTTGAACAAATTGAATAAATATCCTGATTCTTCTTGGGTAAAACCATCAACACCCTGATGGGAATTTCGTTTCCCAACGTATCCTCAGCTACACGAAAATTTCTCCTCTCCTACCTACGAAGACAGGCGCATCGCTGCGCCATTACTCGCATGAATCCCCTATTTCGGGCAAATAATTCATAACTCACCCGCAACCTTCCGGAGTGGCATTCACTCTGCTCAAGCCATAACACGAGATTGTATCATGAAAATGTACGAACTACCGCATCGCAACAGCGCGTTTACCCTTGTTGAGCTGATGATCACCATTGGG
>JANRMB010000214.1:0-14472 GCA_033761985.1 Candidatus Sumerlaeia bacterium
TCTGATATTCATAAACAATATTCCCGATTCTCTTGAGAAATAGTTATGAATAACTTGAGTAGCAACAACAATATATAATAATCCGCGAAGAAGCTCTATCCAAAATCCAGTGAATGTTCCGGATTTTTCAATTCCAAATGCTTTGATCCACTCTTCACTTCCTGTTCCAAAATAAGCTAGTGTTAGAGAAGCGGTGCTAAGGGAAAAAAAGAAAAAGCATATGGAAAGTTTCTTAAGATGTCCGTATCTAAGAAACAGTAATAGTCCAAAGCTGTATAAGACTATTGACAGTATGGTGATGGGTGTAACAACCTCAAATTCTGTAAGCATTTGAACCCTTTCAATTCAGAATAATTATCTGTTTGCGACTTAAGAAAGATGGGTCAATAAAAAACGCCTTTATTTCAGGATTTGTTTAAAAATGGAAAACAAACTCTCGATCCCCAGCACCTGGATTCTTCCGGCAGAAATCACTGGACGCCTTGGCGCCACCGTCGGTCGGCAGCGATTAATGCACCATGAAGGGCATATTCTGCTGATTCTGCACAAAGTGCCGGAGGCCAATTCGCGACTACGGGAGCCGGCACTCTTCTACTACACGCCCCTGAAGGAATGGAAAAGCACTGTTGGCTCGGGAGCAAATGCCCTCGGGAAATTTCTGACCGAGTACGAAACCGTTTTGGAGTCGCTCGATCGCAAGCTGGATAATGCTACCACGGCCCAGGATTGTTTTCAGGTGATCGCTGCCGCCAACCCGATCGTGCGTTCCAGCAATCACCTCCATGAGGTGCTGCAGGCCGCTCGTGAACTCCTCAAAACCGATAAGCAAATGATCACCAACCGCGACACCGCATATGATTTGAAGCGGCAGGCGGAGTTGTTGATGGAAGAAGCGCGCAATAAACTCGACTACGAAATTGCCCGCCGCAGTGAGGAGGAAGCCCTGTATAGTCGCGAACAGGCTCGCGCCGCCCATAAGCTCAACCTGCTGGCCGCCGTGTTTTTCCCCGTCACGGCTGTTTCCTCCATTCTAGGGGCCAACATGCCCATGGGATTGGAGAATGCTCCCTCAGCCTTGATTTATTGGGTGTTGATCATCATCGCCCTGTTTGTGGGGCTGAACATCCGCAACGGGATGGTGGGGGCGGAATTGCCGTTTATGAACCGTTTGGGAAAAGGTGATTCCAAAATAACTACTCAAGAATTTAAATAAATTCTCTACAGAATCACTTCATTCCCTGCTCAGGAACTGATTGCCCACCCTTTGGTTATCAGCGAACAGTCACCTGATTACCTTCGGGAACAACGGAGTCACTTGATTAATGGCATTGGAACGCATGGAGTTGAACGCACGGATTTTTGTGGCGGGGGGAAAAGGGATGGTCGGCTCGGCGATTGTACGGGCATTGCATCTACGGGGTCACACCCTGATTTTTGCCCCTTCCAGTTTGGAATTGAATCTGGAGGACGGTCATGCGGTTCAAACCTTTTTTGAACATGTGAAGCCGGAGTACGTGTTTCTGGCCGCAGCAAAAGTGGGGGGAATTTACGCCAACAACACATACCGGGCAGAATTCATCTACAGCAACCTCAACATTCAAACAAATGTGATCCATCAAGCGTGGAAATCCGGGGTCAAAAAGCTCATGTTCCTCGGCAGTTCCTGTATCTACCCCAAACACGCACCTCAACCAATGAAGGAGGAGCACCTCCTCACCGGACCCCTTGAGCCCACTAACGAGCCCTACGCGATTGCCAAAATTGCCGGCATCAAAATGTGCCAAGCCTACAACGATCAATACGGCACCAACTTTATCAGCGTGATGCCCACCAACCTATACGGCCCCCACGACCTCTACGATCCCCTGAATTCGCATGTGCTCCCCGCCTTGATTCGGCGATTCCACGAAGCCAAGGTGGAGCAGGCACCCGAAGTGGTGGTTTGGGGAACAGGTACACCTCTGCGGGAGTTTCTCTACGTGGATGATCTTGCCGATGCGTGCCTTCACCTCATGGCGGTCCACAATGGGAACCAGATCGTCAACATCGGGAGTGGTCAGGAAGTCTCCATCGCGGAATTGGCAAGAACCGTCTCCGAGGTGATCGGCTATGAAGGGGAGCTGCGGTTCGATCCCACCAAGCCCGATGGAACCCCTCGCAAGTTACTCGATGTTTCCCTGTTGAAAAAGCTCGGTTGGTCGGCGAAAACTCCCCTGCGGGAAGGGATTCGCACAGCCTATCAGGACTTCCTCGCTACCGGTGGCCGGAGAAGCCTTCGCGAATCAGTAGCTCGCTGATCTTCTTTCTCTGCACCAAGTCAGCTTCTCTTTCTTACCTCTTGAGGCAACCCGTGGAATTGGCTCATCATCCGGTGCATGTCCACTTCCATCGGGGCTTTCTTTTCCATGCCACGCACGCAAATCCGTTTCGCGTACTTCCTCGTCATCCTTCTGGGAACGTTTCTACAAGTAGGTTGTAGCAGCCGTTTTTTTTCCACTTCTGATTCTGAATTCCTTTTGGCGAATAAAAAGGATCACTTGTTGTTTGAAACAGTGGTCGAGCCGGTTTTTGAAAGTTCTCCCAAGCGCTCGTGGATTTTTGTGGTTCCCGAAGGAGATTTCACTTGGAGGGTGGAGCGGCTGAAGACCGTCGACCTCGGTGCTCCCGGTGGACTCCATCTTCGCTCTGCAAAAGAAGTCCGCAGCGTTACGGGATTGGAAACTCTGGAGGGCTGGGTAACCGTGAAGGATATGGGTGTTTGGCGGAATCATCGGTTGGTGAGCATGGTGGTGGATACGGAACGCACTCTCCCCATTCGAATTTCAGGCAAAAAAGATCAGCCCGCTGAACAGCAGACCCACCGGATTGTGCAGCTTGCGGTACGGATTGATTTCCCGAACGCCTCAAGCTGCGAAAAACAACGGAACCCTTTAGTCCTTCCCGAAACCACGGAGTTCCTTGGAACCATAGTGGCAAACCCAGAAGGACTCGGGAAGTATGAACTCTGCGAGCTTCCTGCGTCCCCCTCGGAATGGCAACCTGTCCCCACACCTTGGGAATCTACGGGAATTCCGATGGGTTCGTGGCGGGCTATTCGAATTGCTGAATCTAAGCTCCATGTAGTGGATGGCCGCTGGCTCTCGGAGAGTGGCCTGAATACCGAGACGCTCACACCCGAGCAAATCCGTGTTTGGAGTCGCGGGAAGTCCGTCCCCCTCCTACTTCTTCAGGACGACCCCTCGTTGCCATTTAGCAAAGGAGCACGAGTGGCATTTTACGCACTCCCAAGTGATTCCTTTGAAACAAACGAACGCATTTACTATGTGACTACTGAGGCCATTCCACAACGAGAGCACTTGGTTACTCCGTTACTCACAGAAGATGCCCCCACTTCCAGTACCGCATTCTACAATCGACTGATTCAGGTGGAGGACGACATCTCCCTGGAGAAACGTTACGGAAGTTTCCTGAGCATCAAGGAACTCACCTGGACGTGGGGAAAACTCGTTCAGGATGATCCGGAATTCTATAACTTTGATCTCCCCGGGCTTCCAACTGAAAATCCACCCGCTGAACTTTCCATACAGATTTATCAGGCTCTCAACGGATTAAGTGGCACAGTTCAGGTGGAGTTGTTTGTAAACGAAAACTCTTTGGGGACACAGGAGATACGCACTGGGCAAACAGATCCCCTTGTGGCGCAAATTCCCGGAGGCATGTTGCGGCGCCTCAACAACACGCTGATGATTCGTGATGTTACCACCACTCCGGTGGCTACCCTTGCGAATGTGCAGTTGGACTTTTTTACCGTTTCTCAAAGCAGCCTCTTCCGGGGTGATGAAGGAATTCTGGACGTCACTTTTCAACCGGGCGATGAAGCGCCACTGTATCCAGCTCTTCAGTTGAGTAATTTTCGTACGCTGCAAACCCGTGCGATTGATCTCACCGACCCCGAAAATCCCCGCTTCCACCCGCTGCATTCCACGGCAACCGAAGCCCATCTCATCGGACCATTTTCCCTGGATCAGCGAATTCTGGTGGTGGAACAGGATCGTCTCTCCAAACCTCCCGTTGCGGAACCTATCCCTGTATTGAGTCTTCCTTCAGAGTCGATACGGTTGCTGGTTGTGTCACATAAACAGTTTCTGGAACAGGCTTCAGCACTGACAAGTTTGCTCGCTCCTGAATACAGGATGCTTCTTTCTGAATCCGAAGCGGATCCGTTGACGATGGTTCAAACGGTGGATGTTGCTGCGCTGTATCATGCCTATTCTGGTGGGGAGTTATCGAGCGATGCCATTCGTTATCATCTGGCTGAATTGATTCGCCGCCCGGAAGGCGAAAAGCTGGATCACGTGATCCTTTTTGGGGACTGCACCAGCGATGGTCGCCGGGTTACTCGCAATAATGTGATCAATTACGTTCCCACTCGCAACTCTTCGCATTTAGGCATGGGCATCCCCCCGTCAACCAATGTGGAGCCGTTTGCCTCGGATTACTGGTATGGCTGGTTGGTGGGGGAGGATGAACTGAGTGATCTTTTCATCAGCCGCATCAGCGTTAACAATCCCACTGATGCGGCCGCGTATGTGGAAAAAGTCCGCGCCTATCAGCAAGTTCAACAGGAAGCCCTGTCTCCCAACTCTGGGGAGAGTGTCCCCGTTTCTCGTCGTGTGTTTGCTCTAAGTGATGCCGAAGGATTTTCCCCTGCAATGGATCAGGCGGAACAGCTTTTCAGCCCAACCTTTCAGGTGGATCACGTTCGAACCTATGATGCCGTTTGGGAGGACAACTACTATCTTCCGGAATCCGTTCTGGTGGAAGCGATTTCCAAAGTTTCTCCCGTGGTGACACGCCGAATTGTGGATGCGTTTAATGGCGGTGTTGGGACGGTTCTCTATATGGGCCACGGTTCCCCAAATATCTGGAGTAACCAGCGGGTGTGGTTCGGGGGCGACAGCCCAAGCAGTGACAATCTTCTTCTCCAAAATGCACCCTATTTCCCTTTTGTGGCCACGTTTACCTGTAACAACGGCGCAATTGATTATCCCATTCCACAGTGGAACATCACGATTCTGGAGGACATGGTTCGGCAGCCAAACGGCGGAGCGATTGCGGCATTTATCCCCTCCGGTCCGGGATACACAGCGAATCACCTTCGCCTGTTGGAAGGCCTGATTCATCAATTCAATACAAGCTCCACACCAAGCTTTGGCACCCTAGCGGAATCCGCACGTCTTCGATATCAAAGTGTGATGGGGAACGATGACCACTCCCGGATGTACCTGCTTCTTGGTGCGGGTAGTTTGAATCACCCCTACAAAATGCACTCCATTGAGTCGGCTGAAAAGGAGATGGGCAGGCAGGTCAATCTTTCGGAAGTCCGGAAAGACGAGGAAAACTCCCTACTCCTTCTCCGAGTCCGTAATCCCAACTCCATCACTGTCACTGTGGAAATCGAAGGGAACTTTCCGAGTACTCTCGGCGGATTCATTCGCCCCTATGAGACGGTGGAGTATCAGCTTCCAATTCCACAGGGAGTGGACTCTCTTCTCAGGGGGACACTGAAGACCAAACTGGGCGCAATTCCCTTTTTATATGGAATGGATTCGGATCGCCAACTCTATCCAGAATCTCTCTCCATCAATCCTGTGGGGCAGAATTGGGATAGTAACCAACTTCAGGTGTTGGTGGCGAATACAACGGATGTGGAACAGCGCTTTAGTGTGCTTTATGATTTTGGTACAGATGATCTTCCCACCACAGGTCAATCCGGTTGGAATACCCTGCTCCCCGGTGAGCAACGCGTGGTCTCACTGGGTATTCTGCCCTCCACGGAGTTATCTCTACCTTTGCCGGTATCCCTCAGTCTTCAATCCATGAACACCCAAGGTGAGATCAGCTTGCTTCTGGAAGAAATGGGGACATTGGAGAATTCTCAAGTTCCCGACTTGGTGATTGTTCCCGAGGAGCTGCGTGTTCAACCGGATCGCCCCACCGCAGGAGCTACCGTTTTCGTGGAAGGGTATGTGGAAAACCGAGGTGGTACAACTGCACCAACCAGTGAAGTTCGGCTGTTCCCTGTTGATGCACAAGGTGTTGCGGGAACTACAGCGCTTCGTTCTCGGGCACCGCATCCCCTTTCTCGGATTGGGGTAATAGCACCCGGCGAACGAGCCTTCTTCCGAACCCGATGGGATCCGGAAAAGGAATCGGGTGAAGTGACACTCTCCATCGCGGTCGATTCTGGGAGTCGAATTCTGGAGTCGGACCGTTCCAACAATCGAGCGGAAGTAGGAATTGCCATCCGGAGCAAATGGGATTTGGTTCCAGCGGGGATTGGTCTCCGCCCCACCAACAAACCGGGAATTGTGCAACTTATCGCCACGGTTCGTAATCAAGGGCAGAGTGATGCCCATGAGGTTGTGGTGTTGTACTATCGCAACAACGTACAGACCGAAGCCAATTTGATTGGCCAGGTCAGTGTCCCCATCGTGAAGGCTGAAACAGAAGTCCCATTTGTTTTGGAGTTGGATGTGCAAACACTAAACCTGAATCAAGAATTCCTCCCCAGCTATGCTATTTCCCTGAGGGGAAGTCGTCAGCGAATCTCCTCTGTCACCGATTGAGATTTCTTATGAATTCACCACTTCTACGTTCTCTCTTGTTACTGATACCCATCGTTTCATCCTTGGGTTGTGCGTCCCTATTTTCTTCTGCCAAACCTTCCACGGATCAACCTGTTCAAGCTGCTAATTTGTCACCGGATACAGTTCCCATTCCGATTCGGGGTATATGGGTTCTTCCAGTAACACAGCAATCTTTCCCCAAAAATCCGGGACTGTTTGCTGATCTGGCGGAGCAGGGATTTAATACCGTTTATCTTCAGGTTAAAAATGAGCGAGGAGAGATGGTTGGGCGCTACTCGGGTGGTTCTCCCACTTACAATCAACTCACCGAGGCTGTACTCGATGCTGGTCTCTATCCTATCACGGTGTGGCCGGTTTTATGGGGAAAGCAAAACGATCAGCCTTCGGCGGACCCGAGTGCACCCCTTACGGAAGTGGAGTTGTTCAATCAGTACCTGATCGCTTCCCCCAGTCCTGAATTCTGGAAGAAGGAACAGGATGAGTTTTCCACTTTTCTGTTCCTTCATGATGGGATTGTCCGTGAGATTCTCTTCACCCATACCGCCATTTCCTCATCGGAAGAGCTTTCTCGCCCCGAACTTCAGGAGTTGATCAAACTATCCACTGTCCCCGTTGGTATCTCACCTATTCCTGTGGGTGTATCCGGACCGACAATTCAACCGATTCCTTTGAAGGGATTTGTGGGGAGTCAGTATCTTTATCTCTCCCCCCTATTTCTTACCTCCGCCGAAGAGGTTGCTTTTGCTACGTTGCACAAGGGTGATCCCGCATCCTTAACCGCACCGACTCTGGAAGAACTCCTTCAAGTTTTGAACGCTCAGGAAACCGCCGACGGCCAGATATTCCCTATTCTATCTGGTGTCTCCTTTCCAACGCTGGATTCCTCTGTCCCCGCCACAAATCAGGCGAATAGATTGCAGAATGCGCTCAAACTGGCCGAGCAGAACAGTGGCGGCTGGGTTCTTTTGGACAGTGCCGTGCTTCCTCTGCTTCCCGATCTTTCGCTGGAGAAAACTACTCCAACTCCACCGTAACGTAGAGTGCGTAGCTTTCCGAATCCTGACTGCTTTGTGAACTTCCAAGCCCAGGGCCGATGTAGGGAATATCCTGAATAATCGGTGTTCCGCTTTTGCTGCTGGTGGTGCGGGAACTGCTGTTTTTGGCAACTTGAAGAGTCTGCCCATTTTGGAAAACCAACCGCGAATTCGTGATCCCAAATCCGGAGCGATCGCCCGACCCTTGGGAAAAGCTCACCTCAACACCGCGCCCCCGGCGGCGTGTGTACACATCGCCCGAGGCATTTCCGCCCGGGCCGTTGAAGGAGTAGCGACCGTTTTCACCCACCAGCACCCGCACGAAACTTTCTGATTCCACCCTCACGGAGCCTTTGGACTCCAACGCTTTGAGTTCGTATTGAAAACGATCTCCCGGGCGGCCCAAAATAACCTGTCCCCCTGCTCCATCAGATTTTGCGCGAATCGGTGGCGACGGATTATTTGGGGCATCACTGCGGTAGCTTCCGGCTCCGGAGAGTGCCTGAAAGGCTGACTCACTTCCTCGAATCACTCGAAAGGTGATGAGTGCTTGAGTCGGGAGAGGATCATTTCCAAAATCAAACGAATCATCTTCCGGCAGTCCACGTTTGGGGAGGCTTAGAGTGGGTTCGGAAGTCGCAATGAGAGCCGCAGCGTAGGCGGACTCATGAAAGGCACCTTTGTTCCGGTGTTCCAGATAGAGTTCTGCAAATTCAAGAGCTCCCGGTTGATTGCTCACCACCTCCAACCGACTGGGTTGTTCGTATCCCAAAATCTGAATCGCTTCCGCTGCTCGGGGGACACTCGTCGCTTCTCCCTCCAGTCGAATCATCACGGAGGCACGCCCTCGTTGACTCCCCACCAATAAGACATCGTAGGGAGAAGCGGTGGTTTGTTGTCCCACTCGTAGCTTAATTCTTTGAGGGCCATCTGCGTTGATAATCAGGATTTCAGAACCAGCACTGGTTCCGGAAAGCAGCAGGATGTGGTCTTGAGTACCGAGGGGAATACTTTCACCTTCCTCCAAGTCCAACGGTTGCCAAATCTGGGTGGTGGTGGCCGGCTCGCGTTCCCATGCCTGCAGGGCTCGACGCATATCCATCCCAGCATCATCCACCGTAAGAGTTTTTAACTCCACCACGATGGATTCTTCCTGTGTTGATGAAAGCTGTGCGTCTTCCTGTGCCCAACAAATCAGATGCAGAAAAAGGAGAACGCTGAGTAGAAGAGGCAAACGCATCACAAAGCTCCTTGGCCCGGGGAGACATTATTCTAATCCCCTGAGTCTCTGGACAAGTGCTGCGCGGCTTGCGTTCCCGTGACAACACAAACTCGTGGGCGGGTGATGAACTCTGTGGGGAAACACTCCTTCGTCAGCAAAATAAACCGAACAGACCCCTTGACATCGGGAGGTCCTCCATGCACTCTTCCTCTCCCATTGCCGAATAGGCTGTGTCGCGGGGTGGAGCAGATGGTAGCTCGTTGGGCTCATAACCCAAAGGTCGTCGGTTCAAGTCCGGCCCCCGCTACCAAATTTTTCCTTGCCAAAGAAGCTCACTCCCCGTGAGCTTCTTTGTGTCTTATGTGCGTGTGTAGCTCAGTCGGTTAGAGCGTGGGACTCATAACCCCAAGGTCGACGGTTCGATTCCATCCACACGCACCATTTGATTTTGACTCATCGGTAACCCTCTCCCATGTCCTTCGCGCACTCAAGCTCCCCTCTTCGTCACCCCAAACCGCTGACGAAAGGAGATGCGGTGAGTTTGCTGACCCCCTGTGGTCCACTTCCCAATCCCTCTGATGCCGATTGGGTTTCCGAGCTTCTCACCGGCTGGGGCTATCGTGTCGAAATGGGAGCCACAGCCAAAACCCGCTGGCGCTTCCTTTCCGGTGTGGATGAAGACCGTGTGAAAGATCTTGAACAGGCTTTTCGCTCCAGCAAAGCAGTCTTCTGCAACCGTGGTGGTAACGGCATGGGGCGGCTTTTGGATAAACTCGACTATTCGTTGTTGCATTCCAACCCGGTGCTTCTCACGGGCTTCTCTGATCTCTCCTCCCTTCATTCAGCGTTTTTGACACAGGCCAATCTCGCTTCGTTGCACTCACCCGTCATGGTGATGGGATACAAGAGTGAGTCGAATCGCCTCACTCCGGAGTGCGAAGCTTTGTTTCGCCGTTTCCTGACCTCAACCGAACCTATCGGAAGCTACAACGAGGCTCTCAATTGGCGCGGGAACGCCGTGCTCTCCAAAGGCCGAGCCACAGGGCAGTTGATCGGTGGAAATCTCGCGGTCTTTCTCGCCCAACTGGGAACCCCCTTCATTCCCAACCCCAAGGGTAAAATCCTCTTCCTGGAAGACATCAACGAGGAACCGTATCGTCTGGATCGCATGATCACACAACTCCGCCTTTCCGGTTACCTGAGTCAACTTTCCGGAATTGTGCTTGGTCAGTTTACGGATTGCGACGGCGAGGAACCCGCAGCTGGGACGGCTCAGGATGTTTTGGCTGAACAGTTCAGCAATCTTCCCATTCCCGTAATCAACAACTTCCCCACGGGCCATTGCCCGCTGAATGCAGCCCTTCCGCATGGGTGTATGGTGGAAGTCATTGCCGAGGGGCCAACGCCGGATCTGGTGGCAGTGGAAGCTTTTTGTCAGGAATAAATTCTGGCTTGCAACATGCAAACAGCATTACGTACATCCGATTAGGAGGTGAGTTGCTCACCTTCAAAACTCTTCTGATGTCATCCAAGGAGTACTGTGGACATGATTACCCTCACCGATACCGCCGTTCAGGAAGTTAGACGGCTCCTCAAACTCGAAAAGAAAGACGATTGGGGTCTTCGTGTTGGTGTTGTTGGCGGCGGATGCTCCGGATTGAGCTACACTCTTGCCTTTGATCAGGAACCCAAAAAAGCCGATACCGTGGAAGAAATCAACGGTATCAAAGTGTTTGTGGATCCGAAGAGCTACCTCTTCCTGAACGGCATCACTTTGGATTATTCCACTGATTTGCTGAATGGTGGATTCAAGTTTGTGAACCCCAACGCATCCCGCACCTGTTCCTGCGGCAGCAGCTTCTCCGCCTAAAGCTTCCGGCTTTCAAAACGAGGGTTTGGAGTCTTTCCCGAGTTTCAGGAGCTCTTGATCACTAAACTTGGGAACCGAGTTTCTCCATCGCTCCCGAAGAACCCCCCCCAAAAACGGCAACGCATCCAAGAACGCTCTCTGCAGAGGGCGTTCTTTTTTTGTGGGCAATCCCTCCTTCAAAAGACCGAGGCAGAGCCCCACGAAATGCCGGGTGAGCATATGGTTGGAATTGATGTTCATCCACTCGAAAAGAAGGTGATTGCGCGCTTTCATGCGGGCCACCCTTGCTGCGCCGAAGCGTTTCGTCATGGAGCCTCCACCATGGTGAAGCGCCAAAGCTGCGGGATCATAGAGGCTCGCCCAACCGATTTTCGCCGCGCGGTAACTGATGTCATAATCCTCCCAATAACCCGGGTGGAATTGGGGGCGTAAACCGCGCAACTGGAGAAACTTGATACGGTCGTAGGCGGCGGCACCGGCCTGGGTAAAGACGCAATGCTGGGGTTCCGTGGGTCGGCTCCAGGCGGGAGTCAATCGCCCTCCGTTGAACTGGGCGTTCATACAGAGTTGGTTGGGTTCGCCGTTCCACCAACTCAGGGTCTGGGCTGAAACGCTGAAGAGTTGCCCCTCGGGAATCCCGAGTTTTCGAACTCCTTCATAGCCCGGTGTGAACCACCTCAGCAACTGGGGCAGAAACTCTGTTTTCACCACGAGGTCATTATTGCAAAGCACCACCACGCGGCCTTTGGCTTTGCGGACGCCCTTGTTAGTGGATTCAGCAAAGCCCAGGTTTCGTTTGTTTCGGATCAGGCGTACGGTGGGGAAGTGGGTCTGTACCAGAGCCACGGAGTCGTCGCTGCTGGCGTCGTCCACCACCAAAATCTCGTGGGCAAGGCGAGTGCTCCGAGCCGAGAGTTGCAGGGCGCTGAGGCAACGCACCAACCATTCTGCGCCGTTCCAATTACTCACCACCACGGAAAACTCCACCCGGGGGGAAGATATCCCTTCTTCAATACTGAAACTGACAAATCGGTCGGTGGGGGATTCGGCCATGGTGGGGAAGTAGGAAACCAGTTCTCGGCATGAGTAAGGGGAACAGCGTTCGAAAGGAATGGGAATGGGTCAAGGCGGTTGATGATTCCCGTTCGGCCAAAAACAAGAAGCCCGGAGTCATTAGGTAACACCGGGCCTCTTTTGTTTGTTGGATTTCCTGGGGGGGACAGATTACCGGGTGGACTGGTGTTTATCCGTCCATTTTTCGTGGAAGGTACCTTCGCGGTCCACTCGTTCAAAGGTGTGGGCGCCGAAGTAATCCCGCTGACCTTGAATGATGTAGGCGGAAGTGCGTTCGCGGCGGTATGTATCGAAGTAGGCAAGCGATGCCGCAATGCCCGGTACGGGGATTCCGTGGTTGGTGGCCAGCGTGACGACTCGGCGCCAAGCAGCTTCCCGATCGCTGAGTGCTTTGCTGAAGAACGGATCCACCATGAGGTTTACCAGCCCCGGGTTGCGTTCGTAGGCTTGAGTGATGGTATCCAGGAAGATCGCGCGGATGATACAGCCGTCCTTCCAGATTTTGGCGATTTCACCGAGTTTCAGGCCGTACTTGTATTCCTCACTCGCCAAGTTCAGCATCGCCATTCCTTGGGCATAGGAGCATATTTTGGAGGCGTAGAGCGCTTGGCGAACGTCGTTGATCAACGCCTTGCGATCCACTCCGGCAGGTGCTTTTTGGTTCTGCACACCGCCCAAAACTTTGGAGGCGGCGATGCGTTCTTTGCGAAGGGCGGAAAGAATCCGGGCATCCACGGCAGCGGTGATGGTGGGGATGGGTGCGCCGACTTTGAGAGCGGAGATGGTGGTCCACTTACCCGTCCCCTTTTGGCCTGCGGAGTCCACAATTTTGTCCACCAGAAGCCCACCCGCCAAGGAGTCGGGGTGGTTGACGATGTGGGCGGTAATTTCAATCAGGAAGGATTGAAGTTCGCCTTTGTTCCATTCGGTGAAGATTTGCTGCATTTCGCCGCCGTCTTCCACGCCGCCGAGATGGCGCATCAGATCATAGGACTCAGCGATCAGCTGCATGTCCCCGTATTCGATGCCGTTGTGAACCATTTTCACAAAGTGTCCGGCACTGCCGCGTCCGCAGTAGGTTACGCAAGGGCCGCTGTTTGTTTTGGCGGCAATTTTTTCCAGAATGGGGCGCAAATCCTCATAGGCTTTTTGGTCGCCCCCGGGCATCAGGCTGGGTCCCCACAAGGCACCCTCTTCGCCACCGCTCACACCCATGCCGAAGAAGGTGTAGGGCTTGCCTTGGGCTTCCTGCACGCGGCGTTCGGTATCTTCCCAGTAGCTGTTGCCACCATCGATGATGATGTCTCCGGGCTCCAGAAGGGGTTCCAGTTGTTTGGTCACGGCATCCACCGCGCCACCAGCCTGAACCATTAGAAGAATGCGGCGGGGGCGTTCAAGACTTGCCACAAACTCCTGCAACGTGTGCGCCCCTTTGAATTTTTTACCAGCCGCGCGAGTGGCCATGAATTGATCGGTTACCGAAGTGGTTCTGTTGTACACCGCCACGGGATAGCCGTTGCGTTCCACGTTGAGGGCAATATTTTCTCCCATTACGGCGAGCCCGATGACTCCAAACTGTTGCGTTCCGCTCATGAGTTGTTTGTATCCTTCCTAGGATGATGGGGTTGAGTGGTGA
The DNA here is from genome assembly GCA_033761985.1 of Candidatus Sumerlaeia bacterium. Lineage (GTDB taxonomy): Bacteria > Sumerlaeota > Sumerlaeia > SLMS01 > JAHLLQ01 > JANRMB01. Next base: position 13,487 of record JANRMB010000214.1, read on the forward strand.
AGCTAAGGGTATTACTTGAGGAAATTGGCGCTATAACCCGTGGAAAATGAACCAGTGGCACAACCGAAATCGGGCACACTCGTCGTCAACGGCGGGAACGGTTTTATCGGCTCCCGAGTTGTTGAACACTTTCTTCAGGCCGGGTGGCGGGTCCACGTGGGAACTCGCTCCGGTCAGTGGGCTCCACCCGCCCTTATTCGTAGTGCATGTGGGCAAAATCCACAGGGAATGGCGCTTCACAATCCCAATCCAACAAACGTTGTTCCGTTCCAGTGGGATTTTCCAAAAGTGGGGGAATTTCCCGCATTTGGTCCCGAAGACCCATTCCCCCGGATTGTTCTCCATCTGGCGTATGAGACAACCACCCAACACCTAAAAGGCGGGAGCGGGGCATACTCCGGGCTTCGGCCTGCAGGATTGGAAGGGACGCTTGCCTTTCGTCAATTGGCTCACGAGGCCGGTGCTGATCACCAGATTTTTCTCTCCAGTTGCAGCGCCCATGGTGAAGCGGAAAGCCAATACGGTCGCACAAAGTATGCGTTGGAAAAACTCTTCACCACTTCGCGTGATTGGATCGTGCGCCCGGCCCTAGTGCTCGGCCAAGGGGGAGTTTTCGCCCGCATGGTGAAGACTGCCCGCAGCAGCCCCATTCTTCCGCTGTTTGATAACGGAGCGCAACCCGTGCAGGTTGTTCCAGTGGATTATCTGGTGGAGCAACTTCTTGCCGGGGCACAAGAGGGCCGTACCGGGCGGGATACGTTTGCTGCACCGGGCATCCTCAGCATGAGCGAGTTCTTCAAGCTACTTGCTCCCGGGAAACCGCTTCTCCCAATCCCCAGCGCAGTAGTGCTTCCCTTTGTGCAATTGGTCGAGTCGGTTGGACTTACGCTTCCCATCAACAGTGAAAATCTGCTGGGACTTCGCAGTCTCAGAATGCAGTCACCGTTGCACCCTTCAACAAAAACACTCCCCGTTGCCGGGGAGTG
>JANRMB010000215.1:0-12434 GCA_033761985.1 Candidatus Sumerlaeia bacterium
GTTGCAGCGCCTGGACTTCCAAGCCCTCGCTCTTCAGAATGAATTGGATCAGATGCAGTCCCTGCTTGGGGAAAGCCGGGATCGCCGGTTGGAGGAGTACCTGGAGAAAATTCGACGCTATGTGAAACGGGGGACAGAGAAGATTCAACGGAGAATGGTGGAGACACTTTCCCACCGGGCGGAAGTACAAGGAGTGCAATTGGAAGAAGTGATGGCGTACCTCAAACCTGCAGGAGCGCCACAGGAACGCGTGCTGACTTGCAATCCAACGCTCCCGGAATTACTGGGTGAGCGAGCGATGCAGCGTTTGAACGCGGCGGTGGATTTTTGCGATTGGCGTTCGCACTTGGTGGTGGAGATCAATCAACTCCCGGAATAAAGAAAAGAACCCGGTGAGGTTGATTCTTCACCGGGTTCCTTGGGATTTACTGCTTGGGAAAGATCGACTCCACGGGGACTTTGGTGCGGTTGATGTTTTCCGGTAGTTGCAACTCGCCGATGCGTTCACTGTTTCCAACCACGGTGATTCGGACGGGTTTGTTCTGAATGGATGATTTGTAGAATTCCATGAACTCATTGTAATCGAGTTCGCTGAGTCCGGTCATCCACTGTGCTTTGGGATCGCTGGTGTACCCCATGCGCTCCAATTGGCGAACAGCGGCGATGAGCCCTCGGAATCCAACACGTTCGGTTCGAAGACGATTTTCCACCGCGATTTTTGCCTGCTCAAAACGGTCGGGCTGATCCGGAAGATTCAGCATCAAATCCAGCATGGCGGAAAGAGCGGTGTTGGTTTGTTCCGCCTGCGTCCCCGCCACCTGAACCAACAAACTCACATCCTTGGGCTCGGTATTCAGAACGTAGGCAGCACCGGCGGAATAGGCCAGAGCGCGGGATTCCCGAATTTCCTGAAAGACCAAACCGCTCATTCCACCGCCGAAGTACTCATCGAAGACAAGGGCCGGAACTACATCAAAGCTCATGGCATCGGGTTGGGTGGATTCAATCCGAACTTGCGACTGAACCTTATCAAGTTCCACGAAAAGCAATTCGGAACTCGTCACTTCCCGGACAGGACGGACTCGACGCTCGGGGACAGAGAGAGGGTTGATGGCCGGGGGGACACGAGTCTCGACCAACTCAATCACTTCCTCCAACGGGCGGGGTCCAACATAGGCAATCAGTTGCTGGTAATCCAAAAGGTCTTGGTGAAGGTCCAGCATGGCTTCTGTTGTCAGTGATTTCAATTCGGTGTTTGAAAGCTCTTCGCGCATGGGAGAGAGTTCCCCATAGCGACTAAACCAAGAGGCAGCCCGGGATACCGCCTGGGGTTCTTTTTGATTATCTTCGCGTTGCTTGATTATCCGTTCCACCAAGAGGGACAGGGCATCTTCCTCCACCGCAGGTTTGGAGAGATAATCCTGAAGGAGAATCAAGCTGGGCTCAAACTGATCATCCAAGCCGGAAAGAGTAATCGCTGTTTGATTGTCGCTAGTGGAATACGTCAGGTCAGTCCCCAAACGGTAGAGCGCTTTTTTGAATTCCTCGGAGTCGAGGGACTTCGTACCCGCTTTGTTCATCAGTTGAGAGAGAAGCGCCAACCGGGGTTCATGATTTGTTCCTTTCTCCACGACGACAGAAAGAGTGAAGAGCTGATTCACCGGGTTGTGAGCGCGGAAGTAGGTTCGAGTCTCTGAAACAGTTTGGCGTTCGATATCGTTGGCAAAGTCCAGGAACACGGGTTCGATGGGTGCTGATTCAACATTTAGAATTCTTGCAGCAAACTCGGACTGGCGACCCGGCTCGATGCTGAGTTGGGTGATGGTTGGAGGCTCGATGGGCTCGTGATTGTTCTGGCCGTCACGGCGATACCCCACCACATAACCTGTACCGAAGAGCTCCTTCGCCACTCGAACGATTTCGTCCTTGGTTACGGTGCTGTAACGATCCAAATCGTTGCGTGCCTCACTCCACGAGCGCTTGCTGAGATAAACGTCGCGCAGGCGATTTACACGTGCCTCGTTGGTTTCGAGTTCCAACTGGCGCGACTTACGGAAGTCATTCACAATCGCCGGGAGAAGATCGTCTGGAAAGTTGCCATTTTTCACTGCGGTGATTTGCTCCAAGAGGAGAGCCTCCACCTGTTCAAGTGTCTGCTCCTCTTTGGGGACACCCCAAAGATATTGGGCACCGTAATCGTTGCTGATCATTGGGTAAGCACCGGCACTGCGAGCCAGTTGCGGAAGATTGATATTGAGGTTAATCAATCCGGCGGTTTGATTATCCAAAATCATGTCGATGAGTTCCGCCGCGTAACGGTCCTCCGAGGAATTGGGGACGGTACGATACGCAATCAACACTGTTTCTTCACCAGGGTAGGTAACTTCCACACGCCGCACGGTATCGAGTTTTGGTTCATCCCAAGTTGGCTCTGCAGGGAGTGGCTTCGCGGTGAAGGAACCGAAGTGCTCCACAATGGTTTTCATCGTACTCCGAACATCAATGTCCCCCGAGATGATGATCGCCATGTTGTTGGGGACATAGTACGTGTTGAAATACTCTTGAATGGTGACAAGGGAAGGGCGGCGCAGATGCTCGGCATCACCGAGAGTTGTCTGCTGACCGTAGGGGTGCACCAGATACAACGTCTCGTTCACCGCTTCCAGAATCACGCGATCCTTGTTGTCCATCGCCCGATTTTTTTCTTCGTACACAATTTGAAGTTCAGTGTGGAACCCCCGGAAAACGGGATCACGGAATCGGGCGGATTCAATCATCGCCCATTGAGGGAAACGGTTGGCGGGGAGATCCACCTTGTAAACGGTTTCATCCAGCCAGGTGTGGGCGTTCAGATTGGTTCCGCCCAGAACCTGATAGAGTTGCGTGAGTTCGTTGGGAACCATGTATTGGGCTGCGAGTTGGGATTCCGCATCGATTTGGGCGTAGAGTGCTTTTCGGCGTTCAGGGTCATCCTCGCGGAAGTGTTCCTCATAGAGTTCCGTGATGCGATCCAAATGCGGTTTTTCTGCCGCATAGTTGATGGTGCCGAGTTCCGTAGTTCCCTTGAAAAGAAGATGTTCCAGATAGTGCGCGAGACCGGTATTCTGGGCGGGATCGTTTCGGCTTCCGGTGCGCACCGCGACCTCGGCGTAGAATCGGGGCTCTTGTTTGTTGGGCATTAGGTAAACTTCCAACCCGTTATCCAGACGATACTCATAAACAGGAAGGAGATCCTTGGAACGGGGACTGGAGATGGACTCGGCCCCCTTGATACTTGGTGCACCGCCTCCGAAGGGAAGAATGGAACGGCTGCTGCAACCGGTGAAGAGGATCAGAATTCCTCCAGTAAACAGGATGGAAAGGACTTTTGATGGTGAAAAACGTGGGAGCAAAGTTGTCAAGGCGATGAACCTTTTCAAGATAAGATACAAACCAAGAAAGCCACGAAGAGGCCGAATTGCCAAGAGGAACGATGAGAAAAGAAAGTTACCAGAAACGTGTTGAATTTCCGAGGTTTAATTCGCAGGATGTATGCATCCCAAACGTGAAGATCGGTAATGGGAGTGAGGTAAACTTCCATGAAGCAGAATTATCAACGCGGCGTAGCAATTCTCTCACTCGTCATGAGCTTGGCGATTGTAGGAATTCTCTCGGGTCTGTACTTGGGGGGCGGCACACTGGGCCCAACTCCAGCGGGTGCCAAACCATGGCCCCAGCAGCAAACAGACCGTGCGCGGAGTGCTGTGTGCGACGCCAACCGCAACGTGGCGATGCAACAACTGGTGATCAAACAGATTGATTCCAACGCGGGCTATCTGAGCCCTGAGCAGTTATCGGCTTTGGCTCCGACGCTTCCCAAGTGCCCGGGAAGCGGAAAATTCTATGCGTTCAACAACCGAATTTTCTGCACGGAGCATACGCCGCCCAAGAAATTCCGGGAAACGTACATTAAGTAACCGCAGTCTGTTGCGCACGGATCGCCTGCCAATCAGCATCCGGCAACGGCGAGCATTCCACATTGAAGACCGATTGGATTTGGTTCAGCAAACCGGACTTCGCCTCTTCAAGCGTTGGGCAGGGATTCGGGCTCAAAAGTTTTTCCATGCTGGTAACACCACGATCGCGAATGCCGCAGGGGATGATGAGACCGAAGTGATTCAAATCCGTGGTCACATTGAGGGCCAGACCATGGGTCGTCCACCAACGGCGGACGTGGATCCCCATGGCACAGACTTTTTCCTTCCCCACCCAGACTCCGGTTTGCCCGGGGCTGCGGTACGGTTTAAGTTGATGGGCTTCCAGATAGAGGATAACCGCCTCCTCCATATTACGCAGGAAAGCGTGCAGGTCTTCGCCAAAGTGTTTGAGATTGAAGAGAAAATACACAACGAGTTGACCGGGGCCGTGATAGGTTACTTGGCCGCCGCGGTCGGTTTGCTCCAAGGCGATTCCACGGGAGGCGAGTACTTTTTCCGGGGCGGTGACGTCGTCTTTGTTGGAACTGCGGCTCAACGTGATGACTGCAGGATGTTCCACGAAAAGTAATCCGGAGCCAAGCTGCCCGGCGAGTTGCAACTCTTGGAGATGCTTTTGGAGAGAAAAGGATTCAGCATAGGATAGGCGACCAAGGTCACGCGTCCAAATGGGGGTTGAGGGAATGGCCATAAAGATGGAACTCAGAATGAGAAAAAGTTATCCGGGATCCTTGAGCTTTGACCCCAAGAGATCTTTGAGACGCTTCCGGGTGACACCCCCCTCGCGGAGGATTTCAAATTGATCACCCAGAGCCGTCAAAACGGTGGAGGCTCCCGCGCTGGAGGCACAGTCTCCGCCATCCAGAATGCAATCAATGAGCCCGTTGAAGGATTCAATCATTGGTTCCGCGCTGTTGATGGGAGTGGTGGTGGAATTGGAGGCATTCCGAACCACAAGCGGGCGGCCCACCCGCTCAATCACGGAAAGGCATAATTTGTCGCTGGGGATGCGGACCCCGATGCGATCGAAACTCGTTACCGTTTTGAGGGTGGAGGGGAGCTTGGGAAGGATGATCGTCAAAGCGCCGGGCCAGCATTCCTCGATGACTTTTTCCAACGCCGCGGGAACTTCCGAGACAAGACCGTCCAGCATATCGGGATGGTGAATCATCACGCCGAGGGTTTTTTGAGTGTCTTTTCCTTTGAGGGAATAGAGCTTTTCCACGGCAGAATCGTTGGTGGCATCGGCGGCCAAACCGTAAACGGTGTCGGTGGGAAGCCCAACGATTCCCCCTTCAAGTAGAACCATCATGGCATGATCCACAAGATCATCGTTTGGGTTGTCGCGATTGACTTTGAAAATCTTGGTTTTGATGGATGAAGCATTCGGCTGTTTGGTCTCGGGAATGGCTCCGTCGGAATCTTCATCGGGATTCCGTTTGGGCTTTGCGAGCTCAGTTGCTACTGAAGCACCCTTTTTAAAGCTGGGCTTTTGGGGGATGTTTTGATCTTCCTCCACCGGCGAGTGATGGCGGATGATGGTGGGTTGGGGTGCGGTGGGTTCTTCGGAGACTTTTTTGGAGGAGGGAACATCTTCCAGGTCGCTGATGGTCTCGTTTTCCATGGAGGCGGTGGAGAACCGGGGGACGCCTGTGCTGGATGGGCGAACCGGTTCAATGGGCTTCGGAGAAGGATCCAACGCGCCTTTCAGAATCATTTCGGCGGTGGGGGGAGGGAGTTGATTGCCACCAAAGGGTTGGTAGGAACCGAAGGGGGAAATCACTCCGGGCTCCTGAGGGACGGGTGTTGATACAAGCGACTCCACGCGGGTGGGTGGGCGATCGATGTAGGTGGCACCGGGGCGAATTCGCTCGCTGGGCTCTGGTGGTTCGGGGGTGATGGATTCGCTGGCCTCGTTCCGTGGGTCATCGGTCTCGTTGGAGTCAGGGCTGGGGCGGAGAGGCGCTGTTCTTTCCCGAAGACAAAGATCGGGATACTCGTTGCACAAGTCCTGGTAGATTCCCTCAGCACGCTGGGAACTGCTCATGCGCCGGTGGGCCAACACGGTGCGGAATTGTACGTGTTTGAGGGCAAGAATTTGTGTGGCAAGTAGTGCGGCGTTTTCGGAGTTGTTGATCCCCACCGTGGCAACAGGAAGCCCCGGAGGAAGCATTGCCAAGGAAAAGAGAGCATCCTGTCCGCGTAGCGGCGAGGCATCAATGGGAACGCCGATAATCGGCAACGTGGTGTAAGCAGCCAAATGGGAAGCAATCATGGAACTGCCCCCTTCAGCAACAATCAAAACCTCGATGCCATTTTCTCCGGCATTCAACGCAAACTCCGCAAGCTTCTGAGGATTGCGGTGTGGAGGAAGTACCTCGAAAATGTAGGGAACACCCATCACGCGGAGAGTTTCCAACCCGCGTCGCATCACGTTAAAGTCGACTCGGCCACCGATGATAACGGCAATAAGAGGTCGTTGCATAGGAAACGCTCGAAACCTTCACAGTCCTAAAACATCATGGTGAGTGTTTGCCGAGTTGTTCTTGGAGAGCAAACAAATCTTGGTGGTAAGCAGGGTAAAAACCAAGGAAATCAACCACCACTCCTTACTTGGGAGATTCTGGAAGAGTTACCGTGTTCAACCGATTGCTGATATTGGGTATTTGATCCATGAAGCGTGCAAATTGATTTTGCTGGGAAATCGTCTTGAGCTGCACCGAGAATCGCTGCCCCTGGGATTGGATTTCCAAGTTGATGGAGCCATCCTCTTCGGTTTTGTTCATAATCACACCGCCGCGCAGAGGACCGAATGTAAGCAGTGTTTTTACGGCATAGGCTTTCCGAATCCCCGGAGTGATGGATTCCCAAGGAGTGATATCGTTGCCGGCAACACCCGGTGCGTTACTCAGCGCCTGGTATTGAAGATAGGCAAGCTTGTCGAGGTTGTCTTCGAAAAATTTGTCGGATTCCTCATCAAAATAGAGGAGGAACTGATCCACGTTGGAGAGGTTGGGGATGGTGGTGCTGGGGGGAAGATAGGGCGAAACAAATTCCGTGTAGGAATCCATCAACGCCTCAGGTGAGGAGTTTTCCACCAACGGTTTGGCGGGCTTGAACATGCTGAAAGCAAGCCAACCAAGAGCTACCATGGCTAGTACAAAGAAGACGACGTTTCCCAGATTTTTGGGAGAATTTGTTTGTGATTCGTTTGCCATTGGTTTTATCCTTATCCCTCATCGGTATGCTTGGTAATTATGTGAATCATTGTTTGTGGCGTCTACCGAAGAAGCGATTTTTTCCACCAGCCGGGAAGTGGGGTTTTGCATGCTCGAAAACTTTAGCTTTGTTGTACCGGGGCTGCTGGCTGGCTGTGCCCGGCCTGGAAGCTCAGCCCCTTTGCAGGTGGATCTGCAGGAGATGCAGGCTAACGGGATCGGCGTTTTGGTCACCCTGACGGAGGCGAGTTTCAATCCTGCTTTGATTCGCGAGGCGGGTTTGGAGTATCGCCATATTCCGGTTGTGGACTTCTCTCCCCCTTCCGAAGCACAATTTACTGAGTTTGTGGAATTGGTGGAGGATTTCCGTACCAAAGAAAAGGGTGCTGTGTTGGTTCATTGCGCCGCTGGAATCGGAAGAACGGGAAGCATGCTGGCGGCGTGGTTTATCAGCCAGGGGAAAACCGCCGATGAGGCAATACGGGAAGTACGCCGGTTGCGCCCCGGTAGCGTGGAGACACCTGCCCAAATTCGGGCGTTGGAACGCTGGGCTGCCCGTTTTTCAAAATCCTGAACAGGGTGAAAAAACTGTCCGAGTTATGATTGCACTCCGGATTGGGATGTTCTTATTCACCTTCAGGAAGAAATCGTTGGAATGTATTTCCGGGAGAACCACGCTCTTATGTTTGCAAAAACCTTTACCGTTTCGATGGCAGCAGCCCTGATTTTGGCAACCGGTGGTCTGGCTCCCGCAGCCACTTTTGTTGTAACCACAACGGTTGATGAAAATGATGCTTCTGCTTTGATTGGAACAGGTTTGAGCCTTCGGGATGCCGTGATGCTGAGTAATGAGTCTCCCGGTTTGGATCGAATTTTTCTCCCTTCGGGTTTGTATGAATTATCACTTCCTGAGGATGGTATTTTTTTGGGTAGCGGCGGAGCTCTGGATATTCAGGGTTCGTTGGAAATCCTCCCCTCGGATCAGGCGTTGGAGCGGCCCATCATCTCTGCAGGAAATCGCCATCGTATCTTCACGGTTGGTAACTTTCAACAAACGGTTATTCAGTTTAGCATCACAGAATTGAAGTTGCTGAACGGTTTGGAAAGCTCCGAGGGGGGCGCGATTCGTTTGGATGCGAATTCCGAACTCCGCATGGAAAACTGCATCGTTCAGGATTGCGGATTAAATGGATTCGGGATCACTCGTGGAGGAGCGATCTTCAATGAGGGGGGAACCTCCAATCGGATCGAGTTGATTCAATGCTCGTTCCTTAACAACCAGGCAACAGAAGGGTCTGTTTTGTATTCCGCGGATTCTTCTCCCACCTTTATGAACTTTAACCGATTCGCCATGGGTAATCCCGATGGATCAATCCCGACGTTCCATTTTGCTCAAGAACCGGTGGAATTCGATTTCAATGATAACTGGTATGGGAAAAACGCCGGACCTGTTGAGGGAACCTTTACAGGAGTAGTAGCGCCGAGTTTTTGGCTGATCTTTACCTTGGAAGCCTCGCGAACAACTTTGGTGGCTGCACCTTCCCAGATTGTGCTTTCGGTTTCTGCCAATCAAACCAACGACGGCGGTACCAGTCTTACACCCCTGCAAGATGGCATCCCGTTGAACTGGAAGTCCCAGATCCCCGGTCCACGTGTGGTGGAAGAAACTCTGCTTAGTGGCGTGGCGACGTCCACCATCACAGCGTTGTCGAGTTTCGGTACCTACACCGAAAGCGTTCAACTGGATGAAGAAGAAGTTTCCGTGGAGTTGACGGGCCAAATTCCGAACCGTGGTGCCGGCTGGGTAATCAGCGGATTGCAATAATCCGGTTCAGCGAACGTGATCGAGGATATCGGCTAGCGGCTCCACGGCGGCGTCACCAATTTCCACGGCTTCCAAAAGAAGGCGTTTGGCTTCTGCAAGGCCGCGTTTGTCACGGTGATAAACCACAAACAACTCTTCGCCAGCTTTGATGGGTTCCCCCACCTTGGCTTTAACACGAAGCCCCACAGCGGGATCGACGGTGTCGGTGGTTTTGAACCGGCCTGCTCCCAGAGTGTTGGCGGCCACACCGATTTGGCGGGTATTCATCCGGGAAATCACTCCGCTTCGGGGCGCAACAACGACCTCTGTGGTGGACACTTGGGGGATGAGCGAGCGGTCTTCCACGATACGTGGGTTCCCACCTTGGGCTGCGATCCACTGTTGAAATTTATCCAGCGCCTTGCCGGAATCCAACGCCGACGAGAGCTTCTCACGCGCTTCTTTATGGTACTTGACGCTTCCAGAAAGCAGAAGCATCTCCGCGCCAAGTTCGATAGTGATGTTGCGAGAATCGAAGGGGCCTTTTCCTTCGAGTAAATCGAGTGTTTCCAGAACTTCCAAACTATTCCCCACGGTTTCACCAAGAGGTTGATTCATTTGGGTGAGGAGCGCGCTGACGTTCATACCCAGCTGCTTGCCGATGCTGACGAGTTGCTCGGCCAATGCCCGGGCTTTTTCCGGGGAATCCATGAAAGCGCCAGAACCGGTTTTCACATCCATGACCAACGCTTTGGTGCCGGCAGCGTGCTTTTTGGAAAGGATGGAAGCACAAATGAGAGGGATGCTTTCCACCGTGGCGGTTACATCGCGCAGGGCGTAGAGACGCTTATCGGCGGGGACGAAGTTTCCAGTTTGACCGATGATGGCGCAGCCAACGGTTTCCAACTGGCGGCGGAACTCCGGGAAGGTGAGATTCCAGCGGTAACCGGAAATCGCATCGAGTTTATCCAAGGTTCCACCGGTGTGGCCAAGACCACGTCCGCTGACCATGGGGTTGATGACGCCCAGAGAGGCAACCAATGGGGCGAGGATCAGGGAAATCTTGTCTCCCACGCCGCCAGTGCTATGTTTGTCGGTTGGAAGGGAGGAAAGCCCCGAGAGATCGTACTGCTCGCCACTTCGGCTCATGACTTGGGTGAGGCTCGCCGCTTCTGAGGGGGTCATCCCTTTGAAAAAAACCGCCATCAGAAAAGCGCTGATCTGATACTCTTCCACCGTGCCCGACAAATACCCTTGAATCAGCGAATCGAGCTGCTCGGGCGTTAGTTCGCCCCCTTCACGTTTATGGCGGATTAGTTCGGGTACGTTCATGACAAGGGCCTTTACGTCAGCGGAATAGCTTGAAGATATCGCTGATGGAGATGAGAAGGGCAAACCCCAAAAGCAGGTACACCGCCCCGTTGAGAATAGGCACCAGAACAACTGCGGGAACCGGGCGGCCAAAGATACCTTCATACGCCGCAAGCACGATGTGTCCCCCATCAAGGAGTGGAATGGGGAGGATGTTCATCACCGCAAGGGCGATGTTGAGGGCGATGAGGAAGGCAATAAACCGTTCAAAACCAAGATTGGCATGGTAACCGGCCAACTGCGTGATGGCCACCGGTCCGCCGAGGCTTTCCCGTACAGACTGGATGTTACCCTGAAGAAGCTTTTTGCCAAGGTTGGCGAGATTAGTGACGTAGAAGACCAAGCGGTTCCAAGTTTGCCCCGGGGCTGCAACAATCGCTTCACCAAGGGTGGAGCGAGTCACAATTTTTTCGGAGTTGGCGAAGACGATTCCAACTATTCCCACACCTTTTTCATCAGGGTTTTCTCGGGGAACCATGACTACTTCCGCTTCCTCACCTGTGGCTCGGCGCAGGGTTGTCTGAAGTTCCTTCCCTGCACTCTTACGGAAAATATGCATCGCCTCGGAACGGTCGTCGATTGCTTCTCCGTCGATGGAGAGAATCACGTCCCCTTCGCGCAAACCCGCCTTGATACCAGCCTGGTTAACCATCACGTAGTCCACAAATGCCGGAACGAAAAGTAACGTACCGATGTGGTTGCGATCTTTGTAGGCATCAAAATCAACGGTGAACTCTTTTTCTTCGCCACCTTGGGAGGCCAGAATGTTCAAAGAAACGGGTGCGGGTTTCTTGGGATCAATATCCTCAGGAAGAATCTCCTGATAGCGTTTGTAAAAGTCATCGGAATCGGAAATTGAAGTTCCATTTAAACTTGTGATAAGATCCCCCTGCTGAAGACCAGCTTTGGCGAAGGGAGATTCAGGAGCAAGCCATGCAACTTTACTGGGAAGGGGTGCATCCTCCGTAACCCCATACCAGCTCATGAATGCGATGATGAACATGGCCAGGAGGACGTTCATAAAGACGCCGCCGGAGAAAATGATGAACTTTTGCCAGAAAGGTTTTTTGTAGAGAGCCGCTTGGTCATCAAGAGCCTGCTTGGCAAGACTTTCCTGCTCCTTGGGTTTGGCGGGTTCACATGATTCGGGGTCGGCGGGAGTCTTTGGTGTTTCAGGAGTTCCCTCGAAAAAAGCTTCCAACTCCGGGTGAACGGAACCGCTCATTTTCACATAGCCGCCCAGAGGAACGAAGGAAAGTCCATAAACGGTTTCCCCGATTTTGCGTTCCCAGAAGCATTTGGGCATGAAGCCCATGGCCTCTTTATCGAACCCGATGACAAAACGTTCCACAGGGACTTTGAAAGCTTTGGCGGCCAGGAAATGGCCAAGTTCGTGAATAAATACGGCGAGACCAAAGGCCACAATAAAGCCCAGAGCGCCGATGAGATAGTATCCGATAAGTTCCAGCATGGTTACTCGTTGGTGGGTGGGATGGAATCGGTGAGAACCGAGAGAAGTTTTTCCGCAGTTTGACGCGCCCATGCGTCAGCTTGTTGGAGAACATCGAGAGTGATGCCATTATTGGCTTCACTAGAATTAGGGGGCGAATGCTGGGCCAGAACCGATTGAATGATCAATGGAATTTGGCCGTTGGTGATTCGATTCGCAAGGTGCGCAGCCACGGCAACTTCGTTGGCGGCGTTGAGAACGCAGGGATAGGTTCCTCCGCGCCGTACACAATCGTAGGCATATTGAAGGCAGGGAAAGCGCGCTAGATCGGGTGAGGAGAACTCGAGTTTGCCAAGAGTGGCGAAGTTCAACGAAGGAAGTGGTGTGGGGCGCCGATGCGGTTGTGTAAGGATGTTCTGTATCGGAAGCCGCATGTCCGTAAGGCCAAGCTGGGCCAGGATGCTTCCATCCACAAACTCCACCATGGAGTGAATGATGGATTGGGGGTGAATCACCACCTCGATTTGATCCAAAGGAATCCCAAACAAGTGATATGCTTCAATCACCTCAAACCCCTTGTTCATGAGGGTGGAGCTATCCACGGTGATTTTGGCGCC
>JANRMB010000216.1:0-8065 GCA_033761985.1 Candidatus Sumerlaeia bacterium
TGCCGTATGGGCCAGCATCACGGGAAAACCCAACTCCAACGTGGTACCCCAAAAAGGGAGGAGACTGAACAGAGAAGGAAAACGTGCGGAGCATTCATGCCCAAGATGCAGATAGACTCGCCGCACTCGACGAAACTTCAATCGCTTGGTATAGAAATCCAGCATATCGAACAACTCGGGAATATCTTTGCGTTTCAGCAGAATGCCGCTGGGCTTGTCACCTGATTTGGGGAAGTGGCGAATCAACACCACCACAAAAAAAACGGAACCAATTGCACCGAGAAGCCCACAGATCACCAGAAATACGTGCAGACCATCCTCCGTGGACAACGATGCGTTTTTGGTAAGAACAATCGCAATCAACCCAACAATGGAACCCAGAATTAAGACGTGTACAAAAGCAAACCACGCCACAATACCCAGTGCCTGAAGTATCATCAGGTAGAGCATGGGCTTCGGGTTTTTGATAAACTTCCTCTCAAACTTCTCCGTCCATTCCTCCTTCATCCTTCCTCTGTCCCCCTTGGAAAAAATGATCGCACTCCATTCCATAAACTTTCCACCCCAAGCCCCCAGACCCACACCACAAACACAGTGGCTTCAAGGCCTAGGCGTGTATCCGCTCCAAGCCCTGAGATAAACGCAAAGGGCAACACCGCAAAGCTCCAGAAAAAAAAGAGCCATTCCTTTCTGCGCAACAACAGCAGTATTCCCCCCACTGCACCGGGGAGCATGAGCCACTCAATTCCTTGAAACACCAAAATCCGTGGTTGAATCCACACCAGCATGTTCCAGTATCCCCGAAGATGAATGAGGGACACCTGAACCACCGAGCGTTCGTGAAAGAAGAACTTCCCGGTGCTCATGCGCTCTCCCACATAGGGGTTCTGGCGGAACTCCGCCGCCGTGGGGAATCCCGGTTTCCCGAGGTTTTCCTTGTTGTAATAATAGAGCGTATGGATGGAACTGGAGAAGAGCGGATCGCCCGAGTTTTGAAACTTTGCATTGAACATTAAGTGTGGGGCGATGATCACAACGAGCGAGATTACCGCCAGCGCCATTTCCGGAAGTTTCCAGCGCTTGCGAACAGCTTCCCAAATCAAAATCGGAAACACGAAGAGCAAAAAACCAAACTGCGTGAGCATCATCAACGCGGCCCACAGGGAGAAGAACTCCGCACGCACCATGGGGGACACAGCAAGGCTCTTCCAACTTTTGAGCAGCAGCCCCGTTAGAATCAGGAACAACACCAGATCATGGCGCAGCACCCGACAACTCATCTGCACCCACTCGGGGGTGAGGGCCAGCATCGCCACCGCCGCAATTCCGGGGATGAATCCCACCACCCGCCAACCCACCACAGCGCAGAGAATCAAGCTCAGCACGGAGATCGATATTGCGCATAGCATGGCCGCGGAGTCCGTCCCCGGGAATACCAGAAACCACGCGCGAAGAATCCACGGCCAAACGGGTTCCCGAACCCATGGGGGGAGGCTCATGGCTGTTTCGTACAACGGTCCACCCTTGAGGGCGATTTCCACATAGCCGGTGGCATCATACCCAAGGGGACGGTAGCGCATCTCATCGAATTCTTGCACGCGCAACACCATGCCGATGGCAATCAACACCGTGCAACAAAGCACATACCGTTGAAGTCTGTCCCCCTTTTTACAACGCATCACCCGATCGCCGCAAACCACCAGAAACGGTAGCAGCGCCATCCCCAAACCAAGAAGAATTCCCAGTGTCCCCGGTGCCTCCTTTTCCCGAAATTCAAAAATCACTTCCACGCGCCTTACGGTATTATTAGCCCCTGCTATGATCTTTAGCTCAGGTTCATTACCTTGAATCCAAACATGATCACCGATGAAAAAGTGCTGAGCCTTTTCCGAGGGGATGGTATAACTTGAAATCTCATCAGGCAGTGTGGGAACTTGAATTTCCACCGTGGATTGATAATCGGCATCCACCCGGATTTGAACCTGCCCGTAGAACCCTCCTCCCGGAATCGGTACAACAATCAACTCTTCTGGTGCCGAAGGATTCGGGATAATCAGTTGAGAGTTGGGATCCGCAACGGCGACTTCGGGGATTTCCTCGATGATCCGATCGCGCATCATCGGTTCTTCCAACGGCGCAATGAATCGCAGGGTGATCAACGCCATCACCACAAACCACAGAAGCGCTGCACCATAGCCCCATCCGATACGCGTGGCGGTTCTGCCCAGAGAATCCCAAACAGGTTTCCCGGGATGTTCCGCCCTTGCGTCCGGCGCGGGATTATCGGATGACTCTGGCAACGTCATGGAATGCTTGTGGCACCTTTTACTAGCGTTTACATTTGGAGAAAAGATATGAAACCACTCGGGTACGCCCGCAAGGCCTTAACAACCCTCGTTCCGTTCGTTCTGGGAACGCTTCTACTCGGGGGGTGTTCCAAACCTATCGCTTTGGAAGATGGTGCTGCTCCGAACGTGGAGCTCACCTACGGGGTTGATGCCCGAAACTTGGAGAACACTCCCCGGCGGTCTCCCGTGCCCGTGGGCAAACCCGTCCCCAATTTCTGGCTTCCGGATCAACAGGGACGCGAAGTCTCCGCCCGCGAACTCGTCAACGGCGGTGATGCGATTCTCATCTTCAGTCCCGGAGACAGCGCTGCGGAGTCCCGCGCGGTGTATCAGTGGGTGACGAAAAACGCCCATCGCTTCCCCCCCAACACCGAGGTGCTGATCATCAGCCCAGATTCCGTGGAACTAAACGCCGAGATTGCCCGTCGGGAGGGGTTGAAGGTTGCCCTGCTCTCCGACCGCGCCAGTTATGTGGCCCGGGTCTATGGGTTGATTTCCGACCGCAAGGATTCCGCCCTCAAGAGCACCTACACCGTGGTGGCCGGGAAGGAAAACCGTATCTTCAGCACCAAACAGGGGCTTCCGGAGTGGACAGAATTGATGACGACGCTCAAGGTTCGCCCCATTGGTGAAGACGGCGGCGTCATCAAAATGCTTCAGTGATGAAGTGAAGAGTGACGTCCAAACCTAACCCGGATTTCTCGCCAGCCATCTGCTCCGACAGTCGAATCATCCCGCCATTCCAAGGGAATCCCTTGTTCGTCGACCTTGAAGTGTGAGTACACGTCGGCGTCCGACTCGCGTCGGGAAACCCTCGGCCTGACGAGCCCTTCGCCGTCTCGCGACGAAGTTGGTGAGAAAGCCGGGCTAAAGCTGCAGCTAAATTGAAGTGCCTGTTTACCGAGTAATGGAAGTTTCTTTTTGAACCCTGAAAGGGTGAAATCCCAGAGCCCAGGGTAAGAACGCGAATGCGGTCGAAACCCTGGGTACAATAATACAAAATCTTATCGAGCTCTGCAAGAGCGCGAATCCAATCTTCACAACGGCCTTACCGTGATTGTGCCCATGCAGGGCACGGATGTTCTTGCGGAACTTTAAACCCGGGGTGGCGCTATGCTTACCCCGGGCTTTGGGATTTCCCCCTTGCAGGGGGTATCTTCAACTTTCTGGCTCTCAACCCGGAAAATGGTTCGATTCCTCCGGGACTTTTCGATGTTTGAATTTACCTTGGTCGCACCCGCCCTATTCGGGGAGATACGCCCGATCGATGCGCTCCAGAACGCGTTCCAGCGTTACGGCGGGGAACTTGGCCTTTTCAAACAACATCACCACCACCAACTCTTTTTGCGTGTGGGTGGTGAGCACCCCGGCGAAGGCGGCGGAGTTCTCCCGCGAATCCAACACAAACCGCAACCGATCGCCATACTTGCCAAACGCGCGTTCCCATTCCCCCAAATCCACTCCGGTGAAGTCCTGATAGGCCGGGGTCGCGCGGGGGAGCGAGTTCATCCATAAGCGCTGATTCAATCCCGGTCCCCGTTGTTGAATGATGAGGCGGGCCAAGGCATCGGCCGAGCCTTTGTTGTATTCACTCACCCCGGAACAATCCACCAACTTGAACCCCGAGCCCTTTAGTCCCCATTGCTCCACTTCGTCCGTTAACACAGCGCAGGCCCCAAAGAACGAGGGTTCCTTGCCTTCCGCGTGGGCCAATTCCCGACCCACCACCTCGGCGATGAGGTGATTTTTGGGCGAGAACAACTCCGGAAGCAGCTCCGCCAGCCGGGGGGATTGATGCGTCACCAGTTCCTCGGTGGGGGCGCCGCCGGGGAATTCATCAATCGCCACGGGGCCCCCTTCCACGGTGATGCCCGCCTTATCCAACTCAGACGCAAATTGTACGGCTGCAGTAAACGGTGCCGCCACGAGTGGGATACCAACCACTTTTGGTCGTGAACCTGCCGGGATGTTTCCTCGCACCATGATTACTTTCCCTTCGTCCTGCCGCTCCACAATCAACGAGTCGGTGGAGCCCGGTTCGCCGACTCGTGCCTGTACCTGAAGGAGAATCCCCTCCAGTTCCGGATGGAGCGTTACACGGGGCCTTTTCCCCACATCCATTCCAGGGTCTACCGTGACCCGCATTTCCCCACCCTGATAGGAAAGGGCATCCACTTCCACCTGATGCACCGCTCCGGAGGCCGCATTGCTCCAGGAGAGGGAATGTACATCCCCCGCATACCGACCCTCTACCGCCACCACATCACCGGTGATGGTTTTGATGCCCCGCCTGCGGAGTTCCGAGGCGAAGCTGTTGAGGGGGAAGCCGAGCGGTTGTTCGGGAAAGTAGGCGCTTCCGAGAACGGGATCGCCACCGCCCAACAGGAGAACACTCCCCTCCAGCGTGCCGTCCTCAAGAAGCTTGCCGTTGAGGGCAACTGTGGTGGTAAACCGGAAATCGGGACCGAGCCGCTCCAACCCGGCGGCAGCGGTGTAGAGTTTGGTCAAACGCCCGAGCGTCATACTTTGGGAGGCGTTTTGATCCAGCAGAAACGTACCGGAGCGCAAATCCGCCACCACTAGCGCAAAGGCGGCTTGGGGGCCGAGATTCTCCTCCTCCACAAACGCCGTGATGGTTGTGAGCAAATCATCGGCGGAAGTCGTGGCGGTTTGGGCCGTAAGGGGAAGCCCCAGAGCCACAAACGCGGCGCACCACCACGAGGCACGTTGAAAGAAAGTCATCGGGTATCCCTCACCTCAGGGTGGATCACGTTCTCGGTTTCAAAATCAAACAGGAAAGCGGCGGAATCGTGAGATTCAGGGAATGGTAATGCCCGTGCATCGCCCAGTGGTCGGCCCAAAGCCCGCCGTTATTCCCGTGGTTGCTTCCGCCGTAAAGGGCGGAGTCGGTATTCAGAATCTCCTGATAGAACGCTGGCAGCGGCACGCCGATGCGGTAATCCTTCCGCACCACTGGAGTGAAGTTGCACACCACCACCACGTGGTCGCCGTTTTCCCCCCAGCGGATGAAGCTCAACACCGAGCTTTGCCAATCCGTGCAGTCAATCCACGTAAAGCCTCGGGGCTCATGGTCGTATTTCCACAAGGCGGGTTGTTCGGCGTACACGCGCCCCAAATCCATCATCAGGTGCTCCACCTGCTTGCGGTTATCGAACCCGCACTCATGCCAATCCAGGCTTTGATTGTAGCGCCACTCACCCCCTTGGGCGAATTCGCACCCTTGAAAGAGCAGCTTTTTCCCGGGGTGAGTGAACATATACCCCATGAAAAGCCGATAGTTGGCAAACTTCGTCCAGTCATCGCCGGGCATTTTCGCCAGCAGCGAGCCCTTCCCATGCACCACCTCATCGTGGGAGATGGGGAGCATAAAGTTCTCCGTGTAGGCGTAGATCATGGAGAACGTGAGATCATTGTGGTGGTGGCTGCGGTAGATGGGATCCTTGGAGAAAAACTCCAACGAGTCGTTCATCCACCCCATATTCCATTTGAACGTGAAGCCCAGACCCCCCACATAGAGCGGACGGCTCACCCCGGGGAAGCTGGTGGATTCCTCCGCCACGGTGAAGGCCCCTTTGTACTGCCCGTGCACTTCCTCATTCAGTCGGCGAAGGAAGGCGATGGCCTCCAGATTCTCCCGACCCCCGTACATGTTCGGAACCCATTCCCCCTCACCACGACTGTAATCCAGGTACA
This sequence comes from Candidatus Sumerlaeia bacterium, assembly GCA_033761985.1. Taxonomy (GTDB): domain Bacteria; phylum Sumerlaeota; class Sumerlaeia; order SLMS01; family JAHLLQ01; genus JANRMB01. The sequence goes on from JANRMB010000216.1 coordinate 6,063, forward strand.
GCATGGAGGCCACGGCATCCACCCGTAAGCCATCCACGTGGTATTCATCAATCCAGAACAAGGCGCTGGAGATCAGGAAGTTCGAGACCTCATTCCGACCGAAGTTGAAAATCTTCGTCCCCCAGTCCATGTGCTCGCCCTTGCGGGGGTCGGCGTGCTCGTACAGGCAGGTGCCGTCGAAGTTCGCCAAACCGTGGGCATCCTTGGGGAAGTGCGCCGGAACCCAGTCCATAATCACGCCGATTCCCGCTTGGTGCAGCGTATCGATCATAAATTTCAGGTCGTTGGGAGTGCCGAAGCGCGACGTGGGGGCAAAGTACCCCACCACCTGGTATCCCCAGGAGCCATCGAACGGGAACTCCGTGAGGGGCATGAACTCCACAAAATTGAAGTGGTATTTTTGGCAATGGGCGGCGAGCATCGGCGCCAAATCCCGGTAATTCAGGAAGTTCTCGGGGTTTCCGGGGTCGCGCATCCAGGAGCCCAGGTGGCACTCATACACGCTCATGGGTTCATTCAGCCACTTGCGTTGCTCGCGGGCTTTCAGCCACCCCTGATCGGCCCAATCGTAGGTGCCCCGCTGCCACACAATGGCGGCGGTGCGCGGGCGCATTTCCGTGTAGAAGGCATAGGGGTCGAGCTTTTGTAGCAACGCCCCGGATTGCGTCTTGATTTCAAACTTGTACAAATCACCGGGCTTCACCCCGGGGAGGAACACCTCCCAAATGCCGGAGTTCCCCATGCAACGCATCGGCGCCATGCGGCCATCCCAGCGGTTAAAGTCCCCCACCACACTCACGCGGCGGGCGTTGGGGGCCCACACGCTGAAGGCGACCCCTTGAATCCCATCGATGACCTTCACGTGGGCGCCGAGCTTATCGTAAAGCTTCCAATGGCGACCCTCTGCGGCGAAGTAAAGGTCCTGCTCGCCCAGCAACGGCGGAAAGCGGTACGGGTCGCGAATACGGAACGTGTTCCCATCGCCGAAGACGAACTCATACTCATAAATTACGCTCCGCCCCAGATCCTTCTCCCCAATCTCCACCTGAAAGATGCCCCCCACGTGGATGCGCTGCATCTCCGTGGCCTTGTTCTTGATGACCAACCGGCACCCGGTGGCATCGGGGTGGAAGGAGCGCAGAATCAGCTTTCCATCCCCCGTGGCGTGAATTCCGAGAACCGAATGCGGATCCGCATGATCGGCATTAATCAGCCGTTGAAGTTCATCCACAGAGACTTTGAGAGCAGGCATTTGAACAAACCACCGCGTCGAAATAGGATGCCCGGGAATACTGAGCCGGCGAAATTCCGCGCCGAAATCCTCCCAGGGGGCATTCACAAGAGGAATTTGTAACGAAGCTCTCCCCGGGAATCAACCGGGAAAAACTCCCTAGAAAACCTCCTCAACAAAATTCCCCGGGCAAAGGGAATTTCTTCTCACGGCGCGATTCGCGCGGTGCGGGGGGGAACATCGATGGTACGGTCAGGACATAGCTTACATTTTTAGTTCAGGAAATAGGATGAAAACGATAAACAAGATGGTGTGCCCGGTCATTCAGCTCCAAGATAAACATTCCGGAAGATTCAAATCTCGGTTTCTGACTTCTCTCGGCATATAATCCCCTATACAACCGTCTAATCACGTTGGTGGGTGGAGCGGGCTATTTTTCGTCCTCTTCCGGCTGGATGAATCCGATTGGTCGGGAAGGTTTGATTGGTGCGGGTGGAGAGGCGGATAGCTCACGCAATTTGCGCACAATCCCGGCAAGATGGGTATCGTGTTGTCCGATCCGGTGTTCTGCGGTTTGCAGGCGACGCTCCAGTTCGGCAATCTCTGTGGCAGCTTGCCGCAATTTCACAAAAGTACGCACAATATGTACGCTCATTTCCACGGCTTGGTCGCTATTCAACACATTTGCGGCCATGATCGCACCATGCTCGGTAAAGGCGTAGGGGAGAGTGGACGAGAACTTGAGGCCCGATAGGTGGTCGCAAATTGCGAC
>JANRMB010000217.1:0-10072 GCA_033761985.1 Candidatus Sumerlaeia bacterium
GCCAACGGCCCGGCGTCATGGGTAAGGATGGAGAATGATTTCAAGGATAGCAAGGATGGGGAATTCACAAGGATGAAAAGGATGGTGTTCCCGGTCATTCAAAACGCAAAGATAAACGGGACGACTGCACGAACCGGGTCCAAAGGTGATTAGGAGGGTATCGAGAAAATCCAGCGCCAACGGCGCGGCCTCATACCAGCCTAGGCCAACGTCCTAGGTATACCAACCATGCAACAAAACCGAGGGCCAACGGCCCGGCGTCATGGATAAGCAGAGAGAATGAATGAACATCGATTTCAAGGATGGCAAGGATATGGTATTCTTGGAACCTCACGCGGGCGAGGACGCCCACGCTCCATTCATTGGGCTCCGACCGCAGCGCAACACCGCCAGTATCATTTGAATAGGGGGGAAAACGGACTCTAAAGTTCTCCCCTAACCCAAGCCATATACCGGGTAGGACGAGAAACGTTTTTCCGAGATCAAGGCGCGCAAGGCGGAAGCCGACGCGGAGCGTACTCCCGTACGCGACCGAGGTTTACGACCGCAGCGCAACACCGAGATCGGGAAAACGGACTCGTCCTACCCTTAGCTTTTTCGGAGGGCTTCCACATCCTGCCGCAATTCCTGAATATCCTTCGGCGCGTAAGGCTTCGTGGAGGTAAGCGTCATGCTGAACCGGGCGTGTTTAGCCTCCACCATTCGCTTGCTCAATTCCTGCACAATACGCGTGGCCGGGGAAATGGAGCCCATGTAGTCCACCACCATCTGATGGTTGCCATGGGAATCCGTCCCTGTGTGCAGGTGAAAGTGAAAGCCCTCCGCCGAAAGGGGGACGTAGGAAATCAGCACGGGCAACAGGGAGGAGGATTGATCGCCGTTGGTGCTTCGGAGGCGGAACTCGTTGAAGTCCTGGTGGGCGAGGTGAAGTTTGACGCTAAACTGCCCCTCGGGATTTACGGAAACGCGCTGCTCGGCGTTGTCCTCCGAGGTGACAATCACCTCCGTGGCGCCTTTTGCCACGCCGGAGATGACTATAGTTGGCTCATCAGAAATGGGGGCAAAGGGATCAAGAAGCGGCATCGGGAGAAGCGGTGAGCCATTTTTGGGTTGGCCGACTTCCTCATGCACCAGTTTGCCGATTAATTCCGGGTAGGAACGGTGAAACCGAAGACCAAACAGCCCGGCGGAATCCTTGATTTCCGACCGTACAATTTTGCCGTAGAGCGGGGGAACATCCCCGGAGGCGATGCGCAGCTCAAAAAGGCACTGCTCAAAATTCTGCTTTTCGCGTTCGAGGTTCCCCTCGTGGATTTCAATGAGCGCTCCCCCGCAACTAATGTTCGCCACGCGCACAGCAAAATTCAACGGCGTAAAGGAAATCTCCGGAAAAAGCACCCGAAGCATCCCGGGGAACAAGCACGGGTAGCGCGCCTCGCGGACGGGGAGTTCAGGGCATGCCGAGGATTTGCTGGTTGGGGCGGTACGGTGGGGACTCATCAGTGGGGGGAGTTCCGCCTGCGTCATTTATCGTGAAAGAAACCTGCGGGGCAATTGCGCAAGAGTCAAGAGCACTTGGGAATGCCTGATGAGTGATTTAGGAAAGTGGTTCAACGTTTCGGGCAAATAGTTCCTGTTCTCGTCTTAGAAAGTCTCGGAGCATTTCCTCAGAGGGTAGCGCGACAAGATAGCGAGATACAAAGACTGCGCGATCAAGACCAGCCGTTGCATAGTGGACCTCCTCGGCGTCTTTGTTTGCACACAGAATGATACCCACGGGCGAGTTTTCCCCCTCGTTGGTTAGGTTTTCTTGTAGATAGTTCAGATAAAAGTTCATCTGCCCTGCGGATTCATGGTGAAACTCCCCCAGTTTGAGTTCGATGGCCACAAGACATCGAAGACGACGATGGTAGAAAAGCAGGTCGAGATAATGATGCCGACCTCCTACGGTGATCCGCGTTTGGCGCTCGACGAAGCAGAAATCTCGGCCCAGTTCCAGAAGAAACCGCTCAAGATGAAGAAGCAACGCGGCCTCGAGCTGGGATTCCGAGTATGCCGCCTGCTTCTGCAACCCGGTGAACTCCAGCACATAAGGATCGCGTAGGATGGTTTCCGGAGAGTCCACCAGTCGACCCTCAGTAGCCAGTGCTAAAACCGCTGATTTATCTTTGGAAAGCCCAACACGCTCGAAGAGCATGCTGTCGCGCTGGCGCTTGAGTTCACGTACGGACCAACCAGACTTGAGGCATTCCAGCTCGTAGAAGGCTCGCTGAAGTGGAACATCAATTCGGGCCAGTTCTAGCAAGTGGGAGAAGGAAAGAGAAGAGAACAGTTTTGCAGTCCATGAGGCGTCCTGCCAGTCGAGGGCTGGCTTACGGGACTGAAGGGAGGGGAAGTGCAACAAGTCGGTCAGCGACGTATTGGATTGGGCAGACATTGTCTGGCCCAATGAAGGTCGCAATATTGCAGACACTGTCTGCAATATCTTCGTGTCTCCATATGTAGAGGCAAACAGCCTGAAGTTATACAGGTTACGCCAAGAAAGTCCCTTGGAACCCTCCGCTTGAAGGCGTGCACTCAACTCTTTCAGCAGGCGCTCCCCATACTCAGCCCGGTCCTCACCGCCCTGCTCGAACTCGATGATGTATGCCCCGATCAGCCAGTTACGGTAGTTGAGAATCTGGTTTACGGCTAACCCGGCGCGGTACTGGGCTCCTTGTTGAATGGAGCTGATCGTGTGTGTCAGGTGTTCAAAGTTCATGGAGTATGATCACTCTCAATATTTGAATAAGTAGTTATCTTAGAAAGCCGCACTGGGCTAGGAAAAGTTCAGAACAGCATCAGAGTCGAATAACTCGGCAATACCCAACTCCTCCCATTCCCTTGACCTTTCCCCACCCTGCGCACAAAACAACTTCATCTGCTTCTGCAAAGTCTTTTCCCCATGGACCATCACGAAAAAATCCTCCGATTGGAAGCCTTGCTGGAAGACCCCGCGGAAGCCGCCGACCCATTGACGCACTTCCTTTTGGGGCGCGAATATATGGGCGCCGAGCGTTTTGCCGAGGCAACCACTGCCTTTGAACGCTGCGTGGAGCTAAAGCCTGATTACTCCGCCGCGTGGCGTTTTTTGGGTGATGCGCTCCGCAAACAAGGCCTTCTGGAACGCGCCCGGGAAATATTCACCCACGGCAAAACGGTCGCCTACGAGCGGGGCGATCTTCAAGCCGCCAAAGAGATGGAAGCACTCCTTCACCGACTTACCCCCACCACGGATACCCCATGACCCGACACAATACTCCTCCGCAACTCTCCATCGTCGTCCCCGTGTACAACGAAGAGGAAAACCTTCCACTTCTGGAAAAACGGGTGGATGCCATCTGCCGAAAAATGGGGATGACCTACGAACTGGTGCTCACCGATGACGGAAGTGCGGATACCTCCTGGGCGGTGATTGAAGAAATGGCGGCACGCAATCCCTCGGTGGTGGGGGTTCAGCTCTCCCGGAATTTTGGTCACCAGATTTGCCTGACCGCCGGGTTGGAACACAGCCGGGGCGAGTTGATTGTAATGATGGATGCCGACCTGCAGGACCCCCCTGAGGTGATCCCAAAACTCATCGCCAAACAACGCGAGGGGTATGATATTGTGTACGCCGTGCGGAGTGAGCGCAAAGGGGAGTCGGCGTTTAAGAAAGCTACGGCGGCTATCTTCTACCGCCTGCTTCGCAAGCTTACCTCCGTCGATATTCCCCGCGATACCGGGGACTTCCGGCTGATCACGCGCAAGGCGCTGAACAGCCTTTTGAGCATCAAAGAGCGCAGCCGGTTCCTCCGGGGGCTCTTCGCCTGGGTTGGCTACCGGAGCGTAGGTGTGTACTACAAACGCGAGGCCCGCTATGCCGGAGTGACCAAGTACCCGCTCCACAAAATGGTGCGCTTCGCCAAGGATGGTATCACCAGCTTCTCCACGGTTCCGCTTCATGCGGCCACGTATCTGGGATTTTTCTCGGCGTTTCTGGGGTTTCTCTACACCCTTTCCGTGCTGAAAAACTGGCTGGAAGGGAGCACCGTCCCGGGGTGGGCGTCGCTCTCCATCATCATCCTGTTCTTTGGTGGGGTGCAGTTGATTACCCTCGGTATTCTCGGGGAATACGTGGGGCGCATTTTTGAGGAAGTGAAACAACGGCCGCTCTACTTTACGCGGCAGGTGCTGCGCCATGGGGAGCAGCAACAACCGGAAGCGGAAAACGCATCCCCCCGCACGGAATCATGAGTCGCCCGCTGCGGCTGCTGATCCTCAACTACGAATACCCCCCCATCGGCGGTGGAGCGGGGACGGGGTGCAAATTTCTGGCTCAGGAATTAGCCAAACGCGGCCATTTGGTGGAGGTGGTAACCTCCGCCTTCGAAAACCTCCCGAGACGCTCCTTCCGTCAGTACCCCGGAGGAGGAAGCCTTCGGATACGGCGCATCCCCGTGTTGCGGCGCGAAGCCGGCCGGTGTCGCCCCCACGAAATGGCGACCTTTATCCTCTCTGCCTTTGCTCACCTCCTCTTCCGTGGCGACCTCCGCCGGTTCGATGCTCTCCTCAGCTTCCACACCATCCCCTCGGGTGTTCCCGCTTGGCCGTGGAGTTGGTGGTGCAACGTCCCGCATGTGGTGCTGTTCCGTGGGGGCGACGTCCCAGGGTTTCTCCCGGGCGAGCTTCAACTGTTGCACCGAATCACCTACCCGCTCAACTCGGCGATTGTGCTGCAATCACGCTTGGCCCTCGCCAATAGCCACGGCCTGCGGCGCATGGCCCAACGCGCCTTCCCCTTCAAGGAAATCGGCGTGATCCAGAACGGCGTGGATGCCCGGCTCTTCCACCCGGGAAATCGGTTTGAAGTCGCGCAACCCAACACAGAGATTGCGAGAATTGAGAACGCCCCAACCAGGTTGATGTTTGCCGGGCGCATGACCTCCCAAAAGGGGCTCGACACCCTTGGCGCTGCGCTCGCCCTGCTGAAGGACGTCTCCTGGGAAATCACCCTTGCCGGAGAAGGACCCGAGCGCGCGCCCCTTGAGGAACTCCTGCGGCGGGAGGGCTTGATTGATCGCGCTCGGTTCCTCGGCTGGCAGGAACGGTTGGGGCTGGCCAAGGAATACCGCCGGGCGGACGTCTTTGTTTTCCCCAGCCGCTACGAAGGGATGCCGAACGCGCTTCTGGAAGCCCTCAGCAGTGGTTGCTCGGTGGTGGCGACGCCGATTGCGGGGTCCGTGGATTTGGTTCAACACGGCGAGACGGGTTTGCTAACCCCGGTGGACGATCCGCAGGCGCTGGCGGATGCCCTGCGCCAGTTGATTCAAACGCCGGAAAAACGCCGTGAACTGGGAAGCAACGCCCGCCGGGAAATTCTCAGCCACTGGGCATGGAGCACCCGGGCCGGGGAGCTGGAAGCGATGCTCAAAGAATTATCGTTCACCAATACCTAACGGGATTCCGACAACCACTCGCCCGTGGGGAGCTTGACGCCTCGGGTACGGGCTCCGTTGCGGCTTTCCACATACACTGTCTCCGTGCCGGGGGTGAAAACCTCGGCAAGTGGGAGCGAAGAACGGAGAAGTAGAAACTGTAGGGAATAGGGTCCGGGTGGGGTGGTAACCTCAAAAGCGAGCCGGAAAAAGTTTGGTTCGTTGAGCGGCGTAAGGGAATGGATGCGGATGGGACGCTGGGAAAACCGGGGATCCTGCTCGGGATTTGCGAGGATTTGTTGGCCGAAAAACTGCTTGAGCATGAAGAAACGTTGCGCAAATGCGAAGATTGGAATGGTTTTAGATAAATCCCCCTTGTCACTTCGGGGAATAGGTACTACCTTTTTTGTGTATCAACAAAAACTTCTTCGAGGTAGTTCCATGAAATCAATCAAAGCTTTTACCCTGATTGAGCTCCTGATCGTTGTGGCGATTATTGCTATTCTGGCAGCAATCGCCGTTCCCAACTTTCTGGAAGCCCAAACCCGCTCCAAAGTCAGCCGCGTGAAGGCAGACATGCGCACTTTGGCTGTAGCCACTGAATCTTACGTAGTTGACAACAACAAGGTATTCCCAACAACTCGTGCCGCCGGAACTTCCCGCCGCGCTCTTTGGGGTTATGCAACAACTCCAATTGCCTACATCACCTCCGTGCCCCAAGACCCCTTCAATAATAAGGATTTGGTAAATGATGACCGAGTTATTGTAATCTGGGGCCCTGACTTTATTGAGGGAACTGAAAATGGTACGATACGTCATCGTGAAATTACACAGCCTGGCAGTCCAACACTGAGCACAGCTCGTGCAGGAAACCTAGCTCGTGCGGGGATCATTTTTTCACCATATCCCGAGCTTGTAACACCTCCCAACACCTATTCCCAAATTCGTGATTTGTTCGTTCTTCTGAGTTTCGGTCCGGATCAAACCTTTGAAGTCAATGGGAGGGCCCCATTATCATTCCCCCAACCCGTCAATACCTACGACCCCACAAACGGAACTATCTCCTTCGGAGATATCATTTACTTCCGTGGCGGTAAGTTCGGAAGCTAATTCTCACTTCCATAAGTCATCCCCTCCCCCCGGTTTCTCCCACAGAAGCCGGGGGTTCTTATTTCCACTAACCCCAAAACAACTGCCCCAATCCCTGGCTCAGATCAATTTTTCCAAACTCACGTTGCCAACGGCTCAGCCACAGTTGGTGGGGCGATAAAAACCCCGTGCGGTCGGTTTTCTGTAGCAGCATTTTCAGTCCGGTGATCTGCAAATCATCGGCGGAAATCGTTACGGCGCGGGTGAGTTCCATCTGCGCCGCCCACCCTTGGTGGCGCCAATCGGCCATTTCCTCCACCCAACCGATCACCTTCCAAGGAGTGCACCGCAGGGCTCGGCGGAACTCCACGTGCCGGGCTCCGTTGAGCGTGGGATAAATCTGCTCCAAAAGATGCGCCGGGCGGAGTGGCTCCCCGGGAACCCATTCGCGGTCGCCCCCGGAATGCTTCACCACCAACTCGGCAAACTCCTCTGGCGACCAGAGAAGGTGACCCCACGGGAGCGGGAAAAAATCCTCCGCGTGGTGGCCAAACGCCGAAGCGTAGAGGGGTTGCGTACTGTTGTAGAAAAGCCCTCCGAGTTTGAGAACACGGTGCGACTCCTGATTGTAGCGCGTTAGGTTGGGGATATGCTCCAGGCAGTTGAGGCTGAAGACGAAATCCATACTTGCAGACCGCACCGGGAGATCATGACCCGAGGCCACTGCGAGTTGCAACCGCTGGGGGTGAAAATGGGTGCGCAAAGGGAGGCCATCTTCGGCGGAGTCCACCGTGAGGACGTTGCGGAGCAGGGGCTCCGATTCCAGAAATCGGGCGTAGGTACCGGCGTGCTGAAAGGCTTTGGGAGAGTCGCGCAGCCAGTAGAGTTCCGTGCTGAGAATGCGCCCGGTGCTGTGAGCCGCCGCCAAAGCAGAGAGCAATCCCATGCCGCCGCCGACTTCCAAGGCATGAAAGCCTTCCGGGAGTTGAGCGAGGAGGGGTTTGATTTGGCTGTGAAAGAACGCCCGGTGAGCCTCGCCGCTGTGGTGCTGGGCAAAGGCTTGACGAGGGGCTTGGGCGGCGGCTTCGCGGCGGCGTTCCATCACCCGATGGGCGATTTTCAGGGAATGCTCCCGGGCATGGCGCAGGGCTTTGGGTTTTCTCCACAATCGGTGGGGCTCCATGACGCAGGGCGCCGGAAGCTCCACCGGGGGTGTGGGAATCTTCGGGAGCATGGGGCTTTGGTTTAGTAGTTTCCGGGGGCTTTGGGGGCTGCTGGAGGCGCTGCGGGGGCATCGGCCTCATTGAGCACCGGAGCCTTGGTCTTCGGATTTTTACGGGTGGATTCCACCGCGTGGGTGAAGGCGGGTTCCAGCTCATCCAACATGGATTGTGGGCCGGTGGCTTTGATGAAGATGGAACCCTGCACGCCGCCTTCCACAATCAACCCGTAAAGAAAGCTATCGGCCAGGGGGACTTTGGGTCCGGAACCCATGGTGCTCGGGAGGAGCGTTCCTTTGCCGAGCAGCTCGGAGATCAGCAGTTCATTCTGCTCGTATTGTAGAACCTTGGGTTCGCCTTCGGTTTGAATTTGGGTCATCCAGCGGGCCAGATTTTGGTTGGCGGTTCCCCCTTGGCCGGGGCCGAAATAAAAGACAACCAAATCGGCAGTTTGGCTGGTTTCGGCGTCGGCTCCGAGATCAAATTGCGTGAGGCGGAATTGGCTGGTGCCGGTTTGTTGACGCCAGGATTTGGGGAGTTCCATTTGAACGCCCATGAAGCTGTATTCCTGCATGGCGGGAACCTGACCCTCGGCAAAACGGGGGCGATCTTTTTTGGGTTTCAACGGGGCAGCCTTTACAACTTCAGGGGCAGCCTCCGCTCCGGGGGCCGATGCGGCGGTGTTTTTCTTGGCGTTGGTGCTGGTGGAGGTTTGGAATTCCTCGCCTCCTCCGGAACACGCCGCCAGCAACAGGGCACCCATCAAGGTGGGCAGAGTTCTCGTTATGCGGGAAATGAGGGGAGCATTCATGGGGCTTTTCTCCGGGGTGGGTTGAAACAACGCGATTATGGTTCAGTAAGGCGAGCACAAACTCCGCCAGAATCGGCCCGAGGGGAAATGGAAAACTTGGAGCATGCACGTGAGGCAGTACGAACATCAGGAAAACGGACACGTCCTAACCCTGAACATTCTTGACAGTGTTTCCATCCTCGCGGAATCGATGGAAGAACCTCGCTCCGGTTTTGGTGTCTGATGTTGAACAACGCTCCTTTCGATTCACTCCTTCTTCAGCCCACCGTGGATGCGGGGTTGCCTTCCGTGGAAACCCTCCCAGCGGAAGGGGGCGAATCCGCCTTGGAAGCTTCACCTGTTGGGGTGGAATTGCCCGTGTTGGAATCGGCTCCAGAGCCCGTGGCTGAAGTAATCACCGCACCGGAACCAGAACCTGTGGAGCCCCCCACGGCGGCGCTCGCCATCGGTTCGGCATACGGCTCGAACGAAAGTATTGTGCGCATCCCCGAGTTGATTGTGCGAGCCCGCAAGCTGGGGTACAAGGCTCTCGGCATGGCCGATGTGATGAGCGTGGCTGGTGTGGCGGAATTTGTGGCGGAGTGCCGTCAGGCGGGGGTGCGTAGTTTGGTGGGGGCGGTGCTGCGGTTGGCACCCTTCCCAGCCGAAGGATTTGTGTGGCGTTTGGGGCGGGTTCGGGTTTTTGCGCAAACCGAACGCGGTTGGTTGCGCATTCTCAGTTTGTTGGCCAAAGCTGCAGAACGCTCCCCCGGAGAACTTCAAACCCAGCACCTGAGCTATGAGGATCTTCTGGAAAACCCCGATGGGTTGGTTGTTCTGATGGGCGAGGAACAAAGCGAATTGGCCCGGCTGCTGATGGCTGGGGAACTGGAAATTGCCCGGCAGATTACCACCCGCTGCCGCGAAACACTGGAGCCGGGTCAGTTGTATATCGCGCTTCCCTCGCCAGCGCTGCATCCCGAACTGTGCGCCAAGCTGTCCAACTTTGCAGCAGAGGAAGCGCTTCCGCTCTGCGCCCTCCCGATGGTTCGTTGCACGCTGCCGGAGGAGGACGCCGCCTACCGCATTCTGCACGATAAATCCGCCTCGCGGCAGGAGACTCCCGGAGCGCGTTCCATGGAACAATACCTCCGGCCGGAGTCGCAGCGCGAACATTTGAAATCCCCCGCCGACCTGCACATAGAGTACGCCACCTATCCCCAAGCGCTGAAGGGGTTGGAAGCCTTGGAGCGAGGACTTCACTTTGAGTTTCGCCAGCTTGCCAACGCCTTCCCGAAAAACAACTTCGCCCGTGGTGTTGATGCGGATTCCTTTATTTGGAATAGTTGCTTCAGCGAGGCGCAGGTTTGCTATGCCGACTCCCCCGTTCCCTGGCGGGAGCGCCTGAACGACGAATTCTCCCTTCTCTGCGAACAGGGCATCCCCAACGGGTTGATCTGGGTGCTGCGCCTGCTGGAGGAGTTTCAAACCGCCGGGATCTTTTATGGCCCGGGGCT
>JANRMB010000218.1:0-3628 GCA_033761985.1 Candidatus Sumerlaeia bacterium
TGGGAAAAGGGGAAAGACCCCGAGCCTCCGAAGTTTCCCACCTTTGCTCCTGATTCCATTACTCGGGAAGTCCTGGAAACGTTGAGAACCGAGTATGCGGATCATCCGGGGTACTTGGATGATCAAGCGATTCCCGCGACACTTCCACAGGCTGAATCATATTGGGCTTTTTTCCTGCAGGATTTGCTCCCTCATTTTGGGCCCTACGAGGACGCCATGACGATACACTCCACGGCGTTGTTTCATTCCAAAGTTTCCACGCTTCTTAACCTCACGCGGTTGATGCCGGAACGATTGATTCGGGATGTGGAACATTCCCAAGCGCCATTACAATGTCGGGAAGGTTTCATCCGCCAGATACTGGGGTGGAGGGAATTTGTTCGGCACGTGCATTTGGAGACTGATGGTTTCCGTCAACTCCCCGGGGGAGTGCAAGCTGTGGCGGCAACACCGGGTGATGGGGGATATGAACGGTGGAAGGGAAAATCGTGGAAGGCCGGAATCCACATTCCCGAACTCGATGGGGGTTCCGTGGCCTCTTATCTGGACGCTGAGGAACCGCTCCCACCCGCGTGGTGGGGGAGCAGGAGCGGGCTCCATTGTCTGGATACGGTGGTGGAATCCGTTTGGAAGGAAGGGTGGAGTCATCATATCACCCGGCTTATGATTCTCTCCAACATTGCCACGTTGTTGGATATCTCTCCCCGTGAACTGACGGATTGGTTCTGGGTTGCGTACTCTGATGCTTGGGACTGGGTGGTGGAACCCAACGTAATGGGAATGGGAACGTATGGAGTGGGACCGCTCTTCACCACAAAGCCGTATATTGCAGGTTCGGCGTATATTGACAAGATGAGCGACTACTGCAACGGATGCCGATTCAAACCGGGTAATACTTGTCCGTTGCCACAACTCTATTGGGCGTTTCTGGCTCGGCATCAGGATAAGCTGGAAAAAAATCCGCGGCTTTCCATGCCTTATGCTTCGCTGAAAAAGCGTTCCGCCGCAAAACGTCAGGAGGATGAACGGATCTTCGAATCGGTACGCTCCACTCTTCAAAAAGGGGAATCGTTGGGTACCGGGGAACTGTTTTGATCCCCTTGCTTTCTCTTCCTTCTGAGTGAAATTCCCTTCCCTTTGTCCAACGGGAATCGCACACTCCGGGTGTGTTCATCCCAAGTAGATCAGCTTGTTGGCCGTATGACCGTTCCTGAACTCCTAACCCTGACCGATCGCGGTTTGTACTGCCCCGTTGGCGATTTCCATATTGATCCCTGGCGTTCGGTGGATCGCGCACTCACCACCCACGCCCATTCGGATCATGCGCGTTCCGGCTCCAAATCGTACCTGTGTTCCGCCCCTTGCAAACCATTGTTGCAGATACGGCTTACCGCGGGGAGCGACATCGAATCGCTTCCGTTTGGGGAACCGAAAACAATCAACGGAGTCCGCGTTTCCTTTCATCCTGCGGGACATTTACTGGGTTCCGCCCAAATACGTCTGGAACACAAGGGAGTGGTTTGGGTGGTTACTGGCGACTACAAACGGGAGGAGTCACCCACTGCTGAACCGTTCGAGCCCATCCCCTGCAACGGCTTGATTACCGAAACCACGTTTGGTTTGCCGATCTACCGGTGGTTGCCCCAGCAGACTATTTTTCAGCAGATCAACGAGTGGTGGGCGGAGAATCAGCGGGAGGGGCGAACAACGCTTCTTTATGGGTATGCGTTGGGGAAAGCCCAACGGTTGCTGGGAGGGTTGAATGGCGATCAGGGGTCGATACTGCTGCATGGGAGTTTGGAGAAACTCACGGAGGCCTACCGTGCGGCGGGTGTCCCTCTTCCCCCCACGCTTCCGGCCTCGGTTGAAAACGCCGCGCTCTATAAGGGGAAGGCGATTGTTCTGGCGCCCCCTTCCGCCCATAACACGCCGTGGAGTCGTAAGTTTGCCCCGCACTCGGCGGCCTTTGCTTCCGGATGGATGACGGTTCGTGGGCGAAGAAGGAATCAGGCACTCGACCGTGGTTTTGTGCTTTCCGATCATGTGGATTGGCCGGGATTGCTTCAAACGGTGCGGGAATCACAGGCGGAAACAGTCTGGACAACGCATGGTTATGCGGATGTTGTTTCGCGGTATTTGTTGGAGTCCGGAGTGCATTCCGTACCGCTGAGAACGAGCTTCACAGGGGAAGGTGGCGATGAGGAACCGGGCCTCATCGAGGGGGACACTCAAGCAGTGGAGGGACAGATGTGAACAATTTTGTGCATCTTTACCTTCAGTTGGAGGAATCCAACCGAACAAACGACAAAGTGCAGGCGCTGGTGCAGTATTTTCGCACTGCACCGGATGAGTCCGCCTGCTGGGGATTGTGGTTTTTACTGGGAAATCGCGTGAAGCGTGTGGTGAATACCACGGTTCAGCGTGAATGGATCGCGGAGGAATCGGGCATTCCCCTTTGGTTGGTGGAGGAATGCTATACCAACGTGGGCGATTTATCCGAGACTATTTCCCTGCTTCTGCCGCGTCGTGAAGAGGGGACACAGGAACCATTGGAGAAGATTGTAAATCAAACCCTGCTTTCCCTTTCCAAGGCGAACGATGCTGAGCGTCGGAACATCTTCACCCAAGTATGGCAAACGTTCTCCACGGATCAGCTCTTTTTGTGGCAAAAACTTCAATCGGGTGGTTTCCGTACGGGTGTGGCCAAAACACTGGTCATACGGGCGTTGGCGCAAGTGGCGGGGATAGACCCCGCTGAAATGGCGCATCGAATCTCCGGAAAATGGGAACCCTCGGCGGAGGTCTATCGGAGTTTTCTCACGGGGACACAGGAAGGGCTTTCACCGGATGCCAAGCCTCTGCTTCGGCCGTATCCCTTTTGTCTCGCCTATGCCTTGGAGCAAGAGACGGAGTCTCTGGGGACTACTGCTGAGTGGCAAATCGAGTGGAAGTGGGATGGCATTCGAGCGCAGTTGATTCGTCGGGATTCGGAAGCGATGATTTGGTCTCGCGGGGAGGAACTGATTTCAGAGCAGTTTCCGGAAATCGTGGAGTTGGGGATGCTTTTGCCCTCGGGGACGGTTTTGGATGGTGAGTTACTGGTGTGGAAGGAGGGAAAACCGGAGCCTTTTTCCTCGCTTCAGAAAAGGCTGGGAAGAAAAAAAGTATCGCCCAAAATGCTGAAGGAACTACCGTGTTACTTCATGGCGTATGATGTTCTGGAGTGGAACAATCAGGATGTCCGGAATCAATCCACAAAAGAACGTCGTCAACTCTTGGAGTTACTACCGGGGCAACTTCCCCAAGGGATACCTCTTCAGGTGTCCCCAATTCTCAAAGGGGACACTTGGGAAGAGTTGCGAACTCTTCGAGCGCAAAGCAGGGATCGAGGAGTCGAAGGTTTCATGCTCAAACGCCTCACTAGTACTTACGGAGTGGGGCGCACCAAAGGGGATTGGTGGAAGTGGAAAGTGGAACCCTACACCTGCGATTGTGTGATGATCTATGCCCAGGCTGGTCATGGCCGCCGCGCCCAACTCCACACCGATTACACTTTTGCGGTTTGGAATAATGGGGAACTCGTCCCGGTGATGAAAGCCTACAGTGGGTTGACGGATCAGGAAATCGA
>JANRMB010000219.1:0-7115 GCA_033761985.1 Candidatus Sumerlaeia bacterium
CTTCTCGAAGAATTGGCCCGAACTTCCTGGGGGAAGTTCGTGGCCTTTCTCTCCACCAAAACCCACGACATCGCCGCTGCGGAAGATGCTGTTGCCGAGGCTTTCCGCATCGCGGTGGAACGATGGCGCGACGAGGGTGTCCCCCCCAATCCGGAGGCATGGCTCCTCCACGTCGCGCACAAACGGCTCACCGATTCCTTTCGTCGCAGCATCACTCGGGAAAAGGCCGTCCCTCAACTTGTCCGCGATTCCGATGCAGCACAGCTTCGCTCCGATGAGGAGGCCATCGAAACCATGGAAACCATTCCCGATGAACGCCTCAAGCTTCTTTTTGTATGCGCCCACCCGGCGATCGATTCCTCCATCCGCACCCCATTGATGCTGCAAACCGTCCTCGGTCTCGACGCCATTCGCATCGCCAAAGCGTTTGCCCTCTCTCCGGAGGCCATGAGCCAACGTTTGGTACGGGCAAAAACAAAAATTCGGGAAGCCGCGATCCCCTTCTCTGTCCCCCACGTTCATCAACTCTCCGAACGTCTCTCCGCCGTATTGGATGCCATCTATGTCGCCTACGGAACCGGTTGGGAAGAGGAGCATGGGAAGAGTGTCCCCGTGCAGCAGTCGCTGGTTGCAGAAGCTCTCTGGCTGGCCCGGCTTCTCTCCAATCTTCAACCCGACTCCGCTGAAACCAAGGGCCTTCTTGCCCTGATGCTCTTTTTGGAATCCCGAAAGGAGGCCCGATTTGACTCTCACACTGGCTTCTTTGTCCCCCTCGAAGAACAGGATACCGGATTGTGGAACGATCCACTCATCCGCGAGGCGGAAACCACGTTGCGGGAAGCCTCGGCCCTCGGGAATCCCGGACCCTACCAGTGGATGGCCGCCATTCAATCCATCCATTGCAGCCGCAAATATACCGGGCAACTTCCGTGGTCGGTGATTCTTCAACTCTACGAAGCCTTGCAGTATGCCAAACCCACACTCGGTGTACAACTGGGTCGAATACTTCCTCTCTACCACACGCATGGTCTGGAAGCAGCGTGGAATGCGCTTCAGTCTCTACCCATGGAACGCGTGGAAACACACCAGCCCTATTGGGCCGTCCGCGCATTTCTTCTTCGCAGCAGTGGAAAAACAAATGAGGCCCGCAGCGCTTATGAAAAAGCTGCGAGCCTCACGAACGATGAACGCCTCAAAGGTTATTTGCTCACACAGCGAATGCTTCTTGCCGATTGAGTGGGAGCTTCCTCCGTCCCCTTTTTGAGCAATCCGGCAGGAACCTCCGAAACCGGCGCCCAGGGGCAATGGCGGCAACTACAGCCACAGCACGTACCCCGGCGCAGATGGTATTGGGCCGTGAAGACCAACAACCCGTTTTCCGTGTAGTAGTCTCCGGGTTCCAATTTGGGGAATCGCCCTGAATTGCTCATTGATAAAGCCCCCAGAATTCCGCTGCTGCTGGCGCAGGTGGCGTGAGTACCCCGAGCTGTTGAGCTGTTGTACCCACCGAATCAAACACAATCACAGGCTTTTCTTCAGCATCGAGAATCAGGGACACCCGCTGATACGAATCAGCCACGGAACTCACTTGAACTTCCTCCAGAAAGGAACTCGTGCTGGGATTGTAGAGTCCATAAAAGACATGACGCCCCGCCCGGGTATCCACCCACGCAAGATGCAATCGCCCTTGGGAATCCACTTCCATATCCCCTGATTTCTCCACCACTCCCGCCGCATTTTTGAGGGCGATCGGTGAACCGAAGGTTGAAGAACCAGCCGGTTTGCGAAGAGCAAAAAGGTCCTCCTCCGTCCCCGTTCGAACGGTGTACAACACCCAGACGTCTCCATTCGGAGCCACCGTTATTTTCGCGGGATCGGAGTAGGAACCTGTCCCCGTTGCAAGAATGGATTCCGTCGCCGTTCCTGTGGGATTGCTGATGGTGGAGTAGTAAATCGGGGCCGGACCCCCGAAACCCGAAGTCCAAACCGCATGCAGTGTCCCTGTGGAATCCACCGCCAAATCCGGAACCGAATAAGCTGTGGTGTTGGAAATCCCACTCGGCCGAAGGTTGAAGTTCGTTGCGCGCAAAGAGGAAATCGGCTCCGCCAGGTTAAACACTCCCAGCGGCGAACTGTGTTTGGCATAAATATCCGAGATTGTTCCATCGGCGGTGAAGTCATACCACAACACCGTAACAATCCCGGATTCTGCCGCTACAATCCGAGGCAAATACCCATTATCACCACCATTCCCGGAGGAGGTGTTGGTGAGGCGTATATCCGTGGCAGAAAAGCTCCCGCCCACGGGTTTACGATCCGCATAGATCTCGATGTTGTCGATCCCGTTCCCCGGAGAGTTGGGATTGGAATGACGATGATCGTGCCACACAATCCACACCGTATCATCCGGAGCGACCGCTAGCGAGGGTTGACGTCCCCCATACTTCACGTCCCCTGTCCCCGGATTGTAGAAGGAGTTATCCACTTCCACGGGAACGCTCCAACCGGTGGAAGCTTTCCAGGAGGAATACCAAATCGCCGAAGGAGTGGAAGGAGTCGTGGCAAACCCACCTGTCCAAAACGTGAGGTGCAGCGTCCCCGTGGAATCGAACGCCATGGAGGAATTGGCATTTTGATTCAACTGAACCGCCTGCCCGTTCGGAGAGAGAAGCGGCGCGGGTTGAAAATCGGCGGCGCTCAAATTGGTAACAAACAAGAAGGGAAAAAGAAGCAAAAATGCCTTCTTAAAGGATTTGTTCATTCCCTGAAAATGATAAAAATAATCCATAATCAATCATTCAATCTTATCGTAAAATGTGGAAAGGTGGGAACGGAAAAAATTCCGAAGGAATTTCCGAAGGCTGAAGCAGTGACCGCTATCTCTTCCAATGATACCAAAAACGGTCGAAATGCATACGAAGGTGAAGTAGCGAATGCTACCATTGCTAAAGAAACCATGGAACGATTGTAATCCAAAATTCTGGAGGAACATCCGAAGGTGTAGCAATTACTGCTACAATTGCCAACTGTATCACAGAACGATCGAACTCCTAAATTCCGGAGGAATTTCCGAAGGCTGAATAGCCCGGCATCATGGCGTAAGCCTGATGCCGGGTGCCGTTGAGATAGAAAACAGGCGCCCCGGAGGGACGCCCCAAGCGCCCAATCAGATTTCATCTTTTGGATTATACTCCATACCATATTCTTTCAAGAGTCTCACAAATTCATCGTGAGTTGATTCACTCCGGTGATGCTCTTCTTGATTTTTGATGTATTCAATAACCACCTCTTTGTCTTTCCAACTCACTGAAAATGCCCCGTATTTTTCCTGCCATCTTTCAAAGTGTGGATATGCTGGATTCTCGGTTAACCACCTCCCAGTTGATAACTTGAATCTCTTGACAAAAGTTGATAAATCCATCGTGGAGGGTAATCCGACGAGTAGATGAAGATGATCTTCAATACAGTTTATCCTGTAAACATGACAATCCATGCGAGAAGCCACCGTGCAGCAATAAGCCAAAAATTCTCGGCGATTAGATTTATCCAGCACCGGTTGACGATATCGGGTAGCAAAGACGATGTGGAACAATGATCTCGTATACGATGGCATTTCAATAGATCCGGTAAACTGGCTTTCATGGCGTCCCTCCGGGGCGCCGGTCTAATCATTTTGGAACCCGGCATCAGGCATTCGCCATGATGCCGGGCTATTGAGCTTTCAGACATTCCTCCGGAATGTGGTACCATCGTTACTGCCTGATAAGTCTATGAGCTGGAGTTGGGTTACGCATCGAGATTGAGAGCACTCTGAGGCATCACTCCAACATCGCCCAATCCTCCACCGAACTTGGCGCGTTGAACTGAATCGTGGCCTGCTGAACCGCCGAGGTGCTGCTACCATTCCGCAACTGAATGTTCACCGTCTTCAGCCCTGTCCCCGCACTGAGAACAAAGCTGGAGCTGGCACTGAACGGAACAAACGGTTCGCTCCCCAAGCTTCCTTCACTCAGGCGCATCTCGGTGGCGTATGCCCCCGTAATGTTCACTGTCACCGTTTGATTGTCTGTTACACCCGCACCGGTGCTGGAATCCGCATCCACCAGTGTAGCCGAAGCAAACTGCACAGGAAGATAAGCCGCCAGCTTCCCTCCGTCCCGCAGAACGTAGATTTCTCCATTCGCGCCCAAGGCAGGTGTCCCCCGGCCAAGGTCACCATTCGCCGTCGGTGTCAGCAGATTCAATCCCGTTGCGGGATTCAACACGCGAAGTCCGCTGGGTGTCCCCGGAGCAGAAAAGCCCACACTTCCCAACGTCATCACCAGGGCATCGTTGAAGGCGGTGGGGGAGATGCTGTAGGTGGTGGAGTCGCTGTTGATTTCCAGATTCAATTCCTCCACTCCGGTTAACTTGTTGTAGGCCACCAGGTAACTGGGGAAGCCAAAGCTCAGGTGCCCCGTGTGGTACACGCGATTCCCAAGAACCGTGGGTG
Organism: Candidatus Sumerlaeia bacterium; assembly: GCA_033761985.1. GTDB lineage: Bacteria > Sumerlaeota > Sumerlaeia > SLMS01 > JAHLLQ01 > JANRMB01. The sequence goes on from JANRMB010000219.1 coordinate 4,493, forward strand.
TTCCGCTTCCGTTGATTGTGTTGGCACGTTCCCAAAGGCGTTCACCAGTGGCGGCATTCACCGCTACAAACTGAGCTGTTCCGCCAAAGTTATACGTCCCCGCATAAAGAACACCCTCATGATGCGTCAACCCACCGAAGAAGGTATTCGTGGTGCTCCAATCAGCTCCGGCCAAGGGCGCCGCTGCCGACCAGATCAGTGTCCCCGTGGCCGCATTGTAGCTGCTCATGCCGTTGGCATTTAAAGTCGTTACAGTGTCCGTTCCACCGATGTTCAAAAAGATCGGCGCTTCGGAACCCGGACCCCCATCCTGCACCGACCAATCAATCCCACCCGTCGCCAGACTGATCGCATAAAGGCGTTTGCTTGCGGGGGTAAAACCTCCGTAGGAAGTAATAAATGCCCGGCTTCCTCCCACGGTGACGGAGCCATTAACCACTTCCGTACTGCCCCCCGCATTCAACGGAGTATTCCAGAAGATCGTCCCATCCGCTCCATTCAACGAATACAAGGTTCCCCCTGTCCCCATCAGAACTCGGTTGTTGGCGGTATCCACCCCGGCCGTATGAGTGGAACCAAAAGAAAGAGTGCTCCCCGCAGCCAGAATGGGAGACGTCCAGGAAGGTGCCCCCGTATCTGCGTTGAACGCTTTGGCAAAAATCATATCATCGGCGCCATTAAAGGGCGTGCCGTTGTCGTCGCCACTCCAGGCAATCAACCGGTAGGGGCTTCCCGGAAGAACAACAACGCTCCCCCCGGTTTGCAGATTTTCCGCTCCAGTTTCCCACGTGGGGGAACTCAAGCGGTCGTGGGCAAGCACCGTGTTCTGGCGCCCGGAGTCCAGGCTTCCCCCTCCAAGCAACGTCCAATCCGCTTGGGCGTTTACAATCAGGGGAGCAGTGAAACAAAATGGCAGCACTTGGGCTGTGATTCTCAACGTGTGTGTGGTGGTGTTTTTCATGGCGAATGTCCTATGCCTTCCCGCGAAGGCAGAAATGGAATGGTGCAAGCCCTCTGGGTTGTTGCCCGGTTGGCGACACGACGATTCGCAGTGGGGGAAAGAAACAGGAACGAACGCTTCCAGAGCCCGTGCGCATTCCGCTCCGGGTTCGGTTGCTCCCTAATCACCAACTCCCGCGTGTTTCCCTCTGGAAGGAGAAACATACACGGTCATCGGCGATCAAAGAAGACCACCGGCCCGACGAAACGCACAAGGCGCGCTCGTTACCGATTCATGGATTGTCGGAAGACGAAGAAAAAACTCATCAGATCCGCCAAGTCACCTTTCCCGCGAAGGTGTGCAGCTACCAGGCGAGAACTCAGCGCTCGCGAGGGCTCAGGGCAGGTCTTCGGACTTACCAGCGTTCCCCGGAATCACTTCCGGAGTCTTGCTACTTGTCGCGCCTTCCCGATGTCAGTTGCCTCAACACCAGTGGCAGGAATGCGACGTTCGTTCTGGATTACCGCTGCGGGGCAGCTCCGGATTCTCACCGGATTCCCTTTTACTTCATATCAATCCTCGACGGCTTGACGAGAATTTTCTATGAACCTTGAACAGAAATTAGTCTGAAACCTCCCTCCCCACGGTGCAAGGTGAATTCCCTTCACCTAACCGAATTAGTTGGAACGAATCTTTGTACAAACCTCATCAACCTACCCAGAAAGTCCCAATGCCATGCGCTTTTTTCTTCTTCCTCCCCTTTTACTGGCATTTGTTGCATCGTATCCTGCAACTCTTCCCGCGCAACAGGCCTCCTTCTCCTCCTCTCTTCAAACAGAGTGGGCTGCTCATTCCCTCTGGAACGATGGAAATGCAGAAGTCGCCGAGTACGAGGGCACACGCCTCATTTACGGCAAACCACGGCCCCATACCCATCACCTCATCACTGTTAAAGAGGACTTCCTCACCAACGAAATGGTGAAAGCCGATTGGCCCTACGACGGGAAAAGCGTCTTCCCCGTCATCAAGCAAAACGCCGTCGCTACCGTGGAAACAGAAAACTATCCTTACCACTACATGAGCTCCGTCTTTCTTCCGGTGGAAAAACCCACCAGCGGGGCCATCAAACTCACAACCACCTGCCACGAGTGGTGCGGCATTACCACCCGGGAATTCATCCGCCCCAACGGCGCTGCGGGAACAACACGCCAAAACTGGATGAGCTACTGGGAAGGTCAGGGAACCGGAAAATCCTCTCCCGAATTCCCCGAAGGCACCGTCTTCATGGAAGAACTCCCGCTCTTCGTTCGCATGCTTCAACACCGCGACTCCCTTACTTTCCCCCTGAATGTGGTGGAAAGCCAAACCACCAGCAAAACCAAATCCCAGCCCCAAACCACCTCTTACACTCTGCTCGTGCAGGATCCCCTCAACGTGCTCCCCGTTCCCTACGGTACCTATAACGCCGAGGAATACTGGACGATTACACTCCGCGGTCAAGAACGCACCCTCACCTTCCACGTGGAACGCACATTCCCCCATCACCTTTTGGCCTATTCCCTCGGAGACGGTCGGGAATACAAACTCAAATCCCTTGAACGTTGGGATTACTGGAACTTTGCCCCATAACAACCTTCCCCAGTCGAGATCAACTGATGCCCCTCCTCACCGAAGATCTGCAAA
>JANRMB010000220.1:0-6469 GCA_033761985.1 Candidatus Sumerlaeia bacterium
GGGGCTCGGAATCGCGTTTTTGGTGATTCTCTTTTTCAAGAATACAAAAAGGATATGGACTGGCTTATGGGAAGCGGTTCGGGGGTTCACCCTCGTGGTATCCCTGAGTTTGATAACGAGCGGTTATTGGCCTATGAATGCCTTGGTAACGTATGGAAATCCCGTTTATCCGTTCGCCGTTGCAGGACTTCCCGGCGGTGTTGGGGCTGTATCTCCGAGTGCGCATTCAGCGGTGAATCTGGGGAACTCGGGAATTTCAGCCTGGTGGCAGGTAGTTTCGGAGCAGGTTCGCACCACTGATTTGGGGCATTGGCACAACGGATTGGGTGCGGCGTTTTTCGTGATGGGCATTCCAGCCATCGTCGCGGGGGTTGTTCTTTTTCGTCGGCGTGATTGGAAGCATTACGGGTTGCTGTTGGTGTTATTCCTGATTCTGGGGTTGTGCAACCCGGCCCCCACGGTGGCGCGGTTTCTGTTGTATCAACTGGTGATAGCGGCATTTTTCCTTTGCTGGGTTCTCCGGGAATGCCCCGTAAATCTCCGGAATCTGCTGTTGATTCTGCTGGTGGGTTTGTTGGGGTTGAATGTGGTCCGCACGGCTCCAGCGTTTTTGCATCGTGGGAAACCGGCGTGGGTTGCCGCATACGCTTTGTTGAGCGGGGACACCCGATGGCTTCAGCGGCCTCATCTGCCGGGGGATTACACTCCACAGGATTTCTGGCGTGATTTTGCGGGTGAAGGCGACCGCTTGGGCTTGTGGCGGAGTTCGCCGATTCCCGCAGTACCCGAGGGTTTGCGAGGCGATGTCTTCGTTTTTGCGCGACAGTTTGAAGACCTTGAGGCGTGGGAGGCATTCCTTGAAACGGAGCAAATCACCCACGTGTATCTGGAAAATAATACGGAACAACAACAGCTTTGGCACTGGTGTTTCGAGGAGAACTTATCCTTTGCTCCTCAGCTGCACCGCCGCTCGGGGACGGTGATGGCAAGCCATGGTTTTGTGGTTCCCGTGGAATCAGCGTTGTTCGAAGTTCGGGAGGCACCATGAACCGGGAGCAACTTCGAAAAATGGGTTTTGCCGGGTTTGGGCTCTTGGTGCTTGGTTTTGGAGGGTACTACTTCACGAGACCGGATACTTGGAAACAGAGTATGCTACCGGCCTATGAATTCGCCCGGGATATGCGACCCGGGTGGGCGGTGCAACGCCCGGTGGAAGTGATGGAGATCGTTCAGGGGAAAAGAACGCAGCCTTTTGAGCGTCAAATTGGGAGAGCCTTGTGGAGTCGTTGGTTGCTCAAACATCAGGAAGCACGCCCATGGGACATTTTGATGGAAAACTACTCCAACGGGCTCTGGGTATTTCCTTCAAGATCTGAGGTGGAGCAGATCATGGGCAGCAGCGCGGAATCGTGGATACTGAGGCGAAAAGATGTTCTCGAAACGTTTCGGCTGGCTGAGGAGGGGTTTCAGCAGGAATCAACGGAGCGCGGGATTATGTTGAGCTTAAGGGAGAGTGTGGAGATGGTCGAAATTGGGACGGTGCTGGAGTTGTCCTTCACGGGGAATTACCCTTCTGGCATTCCGGCTCCCGGACTCATTTGGTATTCCGAGTTGGATCAATACCCCGACGCCACACGTTCGGTACTCGGAGTGCATCCTATGGAAAAGCCGAATACATGGAGATTTGATTTTTCTCACGAAGGCGAATGGCTACGCGAGGGGGCTCTTCTGGAATCGGTGGAGGTGATTTTTCCCGATGTCGTTCAAGAGAACGACAGAAGATCGCTCCAAATTTTGGAGATAAGGGGTTTTGAAAGTGTTCTTTGGCTGAACTACAAAACTAGTTTGAGCCAAACCCATTAAATCCGTTCAGTTGGGTGGGGCCTTGGGTAGCGTTGACGCGGTTCATGCTGACGCCGCCTTCCACAATTTGAACGTGTTCAGGATCAGAAACCACAAGCTGCATCACGTTTTTGTATTCGCCCACAACGCCTTTGAACTCCATGGTACGGCCTTCGGCGGGGGTGTTTGCCAGAGTAAGGTTGGCAGTTACCTCCAACCAATAGACAACCTGAATTTCCCCGGTGGAATCGGCGAGGACGATCTTAGTTGGTACGCGGGAACGATCGGAAGCCTCGATACTTTTGACAATCCCACGAACTTTCACCTTTTGCCCGATCGCCTGAATACCAAGACCACCAATACTGGCTTCGATAAATTCATCGGTCGAAACTTGTTCACCGCGGCGAAGTCGATCGGGGATTTGCAGAACATCGGGCTTCATGCGAATCCATTTGGGCCCTTCGGCAATCAACTGGCGGATCCCGTTGTAGTCGTTGGTTTTACCATAAACTTGGATCAAAATACCGGGCTCGTATTGGCTGGGGTTTTCCATTTGGGCCCATGTGGCCTGAAAGATCACGACGCGGGCAATTCCGGTGTTGTCTTCCACGTAGAGAACATATGGTTGGTTGGAACCTTCGTCCGGTGGTTTGACGGATTTGATTTTTGCTTCCAGGAAAAAGTAGGAGTTGGGCTGTGCAGCAATCATTTGCGCCACGTTGGCCCACTGAATGGCGGGTTGAGCTTCCGAGGAGGGCGCCGATTGCTGGGCGTGGACGGAGGAGAACCCGACGAGGTTTAGAAGAAGAATTCCCAGACAAAAGCGACAAATTAGCGCTGACAAGGAGGCATAATTCTTCATAGCGAAGCCCAATCTTTGAAAAAGTATCGAAACATTGACGTTGTGCAATCCGGCACAATCAACAATGCACGCCCCTACATTTGGGGTTGTGGGGTTACCAATCAAGTGAAGAAAAGATGGAAGTGAAGGGGTTGGTGCGTTTCTAACAGAGCGAATGATAAAAACTTTGTGTTTCTAACACTGTTCTAACTCTGTGGGGAAAAGGGGTAAGGTGGCTGGGGCCGGGCAATAGAAGACAAATCGGATGATAAAAGGTTTATTTCAATTTTTACTCTTTCCGATTTTCCGATTGGATGAAGGCTTGACCGCACCGGGAGCAGTGCGGATGTTGCCAATCGCAATTATCCTCACCAACAAAGGAATCCTACCATGCCGTTGATTTCCATGCGCCAGTGCCTTCGCGAAGCAGCCAAGGGTGGCTACGGAGTGGGTGCGTTCAATGTAAACAACATGGAACAAATCCAGGCGATTTTTGAAGCCGCTGAAGAGCTGAATGCTCCCGTCATTATTCAAGCCAGCCGCGGAGCACTCGCCTACTCCAAAATGATTTACCTCAAAAAACTAATGGAAGCTGCTGTGGAAGTACATCCCAGCGTGAAGTGCGTGCTTCACTTGGACCACGGAAACTCCCCTGCAACCTGTAAACAAGCCATTGATTTGGGTTTCACCTCTGTGATGATGGACGGCTCCCTGATGCCGGACGGCAAAACCGTGGCGAGCTACGAGTACAACGTGGACGTTACCGCCGAGGTGGTGGAAATGGCCCATAAATACGGTGTGAGCGTGGAAGGCGAACTTGGAGCGTTGGGCGGTATTGAGGATGGCCATGGCGCCGGACTTGCCGTGGATGATACCGAGCACCTGACCGACCCCGATGAAGCCGTGGATTTTGTGAAAAAAACCGGGATCGACTGTTTGGCACTCGCCATCGGTACCAGCCACGGCGCCTACAAAACCACTCGTTATGATGCACAGGGAAATGCTCTTCCCCCCAAACTTGCTTTGGAGCGCATTGAAGCAATCGAGAAAAATTTGGCTGCTGCCGGTTACCCCGATTTCCCCCTCGTAATGCACGGTTCTTCCTCTGTTCCCGCTGAGTTGGTGGACATCGTGAACAAGTACGGCGGAAAAATGCAACAGTCCATGGGTATCCCCATGAAAGACATCCAGTTTGGTATTGAACGCGGCGTTCGCAAGATCAACGTGGATACCGACGGCCGGATTGTGATGACCGGTGCGGTGCGTAAAGTTCTTTGGGAAACCCCTGAGAAGTTCGACCCCCGTGATTGGCTGACTCCTGCCCGTGCAGCCCTCAAGGAACTCATCAAAGGGAAGATCAAGGACTTTGGTCAAGCAGGCCATGGTTCTGATTACGCACCCCTGAGCCTTGCGGAAATCATCAAGGAATACCAAATGGAAGCCGCAGGGGCTCGCTAACGTAAACGTCCGTTTTCGTTCCTCAACGTTCTCTCCTCCTCTCTCGAACCCCGGTGCTGGACAGTAGTTCTTCGCCGGGGTTCGTGGTTTTTAGGCTCTTGCAAGGCCAAACCACTTCTTGCACCGCGGTTGCTTTACTGGGTAGAAGAAAAGAAAGTGAGAGAAGCCGATGGAAAAGACGATCCTGGTTATTGATGATGAGGAGCGCATCGCCCGAAGCCTTCAGGCTTTGCTGCGCGAGGAGGGCTACACCGTGGATTTGGCGATTGGGGGTGTGCAGGGACTGGAACTTCTGCGGGAGAAGTTTTACCATCTGGTGATCACCGATTTACGCATGCCGGAGGTGGACGGTTTTCAGGTGATGGATTTTATTTCCACTCACGCACCGAATACTGCAGCGCTGGTGATTACGGGCCACGCCACAACGGAATCAGCGATAGAAGCGATTCACAACCGCGTGGTGGACTACATTACCAAGCCGTTCGAGTTTGATTATCTGCTCTCCTCAGTGGAAAAGGTTTTTGCCAAGCTGGAAGCCGAAACCATGCGCGAAGATTTGCGCCGGATGATTACGCACGATATCAAGGTGCCGCTGAATAGTATCATCGGATTCTCCAAGTTTCTTCAGCGCGGGATGGGGGGAGAACTTACGGCTCAGGGAATTGAGTTCACCCAAAAGATTGCCGATAACAGTCAGCGAATTGTGGCACTCTTGGATAACTACCTGACGCAATCCCGGGCGGAATCCGGAAAGTTGGAATTGATTCTTTTGCGCTTCTCTTTTCACAACACGGTGCGTGAAGCGCTTCAACTGGTGGAGCATGAGTTTGAGCGGAAGAATATCGAGGTGCGCACTAATCTTGATTCGGAAAGTGATCATTTGATTGCCGACGAGAATCTGATGTTCCGCTCCGTGGCCAATCTTATATCCAATGCCTGTAAGTACACACCTGAGAATGGTGAGGTGGAGATCAAATCCTACCGCTCGGATGACAAGGAACTCGGGGAAGGAATCATTTTTGAAATCCGCAATACGGGCCCGGGTATTGAGGAGCACGAAATCGGGTTGGTATTCGACAAGTACAAACGGGTCTCCTCAGCGTGTGGAAATCCGGGTTCCGGCATTGGGTTGTATGTGGTGATGGAAGTGGCTAAAGCCCACGGAGGGCGAATCGTATGCGAGAGTGTACCCGATGAATGGACAACGTTCCGGTTGTTTATCCCCATGATTCAGAACGAAACACAGTTTTAAGTTTGTAGCCAGAGCTTTACTTGATCAAGAATGTATCGGACAAAGGTAGTAGTTGGCTTATCGTTGAAGCGTTGAGTCCGATCACTCTTCCGTTGGAGAAGGCGACGAGGACCTCCGAGCCGTTGGAGTCAAGATCCACACAGGTGGCGGTTGTTTCCAGAGTGCGCCAAAATCCAATCGGCTCCCAATTCCCGGGTGTAGTTTCGCCAATGAAATGAACATCACCATCCCATTCGGCTGCTGCCACCAAGCGTGGAGAAATCCAGGCCACATGATCGATGCTTTCCACGCCGGGATTGAAGGAGGCTAACTCCTCAAGTGAAGTGGAATCTACTGAGGGACGGAGGAGAGTGAGCCCTCGGCGAAAACGAGATGAAACCAATCGGCCAGTGAGGGGCTCCCAATCCAACCGACCCAAACGAGTACCGGTGTATTGTTGTTCAAGAAGTAAGGAATCTGAAAATGAATCGGGTACGGTAACATGGAAGATTCCCCGCTCCTGATCCGCCACATAGGCAGAACGGGTTCCCGGGAGAATAGCAACACCGGTGACATCAGCGATTTCTGTGGTATGAAGAACGGAAGTTATCTCCTGTGTCCCTGATTGAAGATCGAAGACCGAGAGACCGAGATAACCAAGCGTTGTGAAAAGAAGTTGGGAATCAGCGGCCATGTCCCGCACCGTTCCGGTTCGGCGTGTTGCAACAGGTTGAGGGACAGGGAGAGGAATCTGAAAGCTATTGGCTCGGTAAACACCCAGTGTATCATCTCCGATTAACCACTGTTGGTTATCGGGAAAAGCAAGGCGAACATTTGAGGTTCCAACCGAGGCGGAGGAAACAAAAGGACCTGAAACAAAAGTAGTGTGATTTGTTCCCACAATGGCGTAGGAGTTACCATTCGGGGAGTAGCGGGCTCCTCGGAGGCCGGGGGTACTAAAGGAACGATCAAAAATAACGGAAGGTGATGGGAGTGTTGAAACCGGTGCTATAACAGAAGCATCGATGGTCAGGATGGAATCCTTCTCGGATGCAATCCAATAACGCCATTCACCGGGTGACAGGGTTGTGGTGATG
>JANRMB010000221.1:0-9404 GCA_033761985.1 Candidatus Sumerlaeia bacterium
CCGCCGGTTGCGTGCACAACGCCAACCTGATGTGCACCGCTGCCTCCGTCATGATCGGCCTCCGTGGTGGAAGCGTCTCCTGCCTTAACTTCAGCGAACGGAAGTGAATTCCCATTGAAATTCGATATTGGACCCATTTCCCGGTCCAATTTGGATGAATGGAAGTTAACCCCGGTTTGAAAATCGGGGTTAATTTTTTAGCGGCCATCACGGGACGATTTTTGTTTGTTTGCCCAAGCTCTAGACAGATTTTCAAATTAATCTGCCGTATGCGGTATTTTTGACGTTTCCATTTGATGGTGCTGCGTTGGGGAAATGAGTCACCCGAGTTGCGCAGTGTTTAACCCGGGCTTTGGGAGCTTTCAGATGTTTACAACGGGGAAGAATCTGCTGAATCAGACGGAAATCGCTTGGTGACCTGCTGGTGATAAGGGGGTGACCTGCTAGTGGCCTGTTGGTGGCCTTTGGTGGGCCTGCTATGGGAGCTTTAACCATCGGAGAGCAGGGACGTTCTCCAAGCGCCGATCTCGTTGTTGGTTTGACGGTATTGACCTTACTGACAACACCACACTCTGATTATCCCCGTTTCGCCTTGGAACAGCTGTAAATCAACCATCCCTCCTCCCCCACATGCAGCTTGCATCTTGGGAAGCCCAACGGATTGGATGACCTCATCCTGAATTGAGGTTTTCCAATGTTTCACCGCCTGTATCTCCCCGCTTTTTTTGTTGTCCTGATGATCTCTTCCCTTCCGGCTCAGGAGCAGCCTGCATCGGGAGGAAATCTCCTTCAGGGGGCGCTCGACAAAGTTGGTGGAAAAGTGACCGGTACCGTCGGAGAGGTCACAAATCTCCCGGGCTCGGCCATTGGGAATGTCACAGGCGGGTTGGGTGGCATCACGGACATCGCCACCGGGGGGTTGACGGAATCCATCGACAACGCCGTCCGTGTACACGAAGCCTACCCCGCGAATATTCAAACCCATATCCTTCAGGACGACTCCGTGACCACGGTGGTGCTCAGCATTGAACGCGTCTCCAAGAGTGTGGAAGTACTTCCCGAACTCATCGCCGAGGCGGTGGTGAAGGTGTTGCAGGAGACCGGTGAACAGCAGCCGGAAATCCGCGAAACGCTCAAGGTGGTGGATCAGAATCTTCAATCCGTGGATGGTATTCTGCTGAACGTGAACAGCCTGACGCGGGAAGCCAATACCACCACGGTGAATGCCACGCCACTGGTGCGTGAGTTGACCGCCTTGTTGGAGCAGGTGAATCAGGGCTCACGCTTGGCAAACCAGAAACTCGAACTCACCAAGGATCAACCGACACCAGAACCCGTGGATTTAAATGAGGTGAATGCGGTGGTACAATCCTCCACAGCAACTCTCGCCGAAGTGCGCCAAACGGTGGAGCATCTGCGCTTGATGGCCGAAAAGGGGACTCTCCAGGAGGGAACGGAAATCATCGGTGGCGAAGTGGAAGCCCTGACCGAGGGGGCCTTGATTCGCGTGCAGGGCATTGTAACACGAATTATTGTGGGGGTGATTCTGATTTTGCTGACCTTCTTTGGGTTGCTTGCGGCCTTGGCGTGGTTCAAGTTGTGGCTCAGAAATAAATACCCAGCAACCCAGTAAGGACTTACCAAGAGGAGAGTATGTGGTTATGGCGCAGTTGATTGAAAAACCCACCGTGATTCAAGCCCACGGGAATATTCCGAAAACGATTCAGGAGTATATCGGCGCGGTGAACACCGGAGAAACCCGGTTGAGTATTGCCCGAATGCTCTCCCCCGGGGGATGGCATGAGCCGGGGCAAACTCCGGAATTTGACGAGTTTACGGTAGTGTTACGCGGAACGCTTCAAGTGGAAACCCACGAGCGCACCTTTCAGGTGGGCGCTGGGCAGGCCATCGTGATCAAGGGCGGTGAATGGGTCCGCTACTCCTCACCCGGAGAAGCCGGAGCTGAGTACATCGCCGTATGCCTTCCCGCGTTTTCTCCCGGTACGGTCCATCGGGATGAGTGATCTTTCGCACACCGCTGCAGCCTCCACCTTTTCCCGCACGATAGGGAGAGTGGCAATCGTGGGAATGGGTGCCGTGGGCTCCACCACCGTATATGCGCTGCTGCACGCCGGTGTGGCTCAGGAGATTTTGCTGGTGGACGACCACGGCAGGCATCGGGCAGAGGGGGAGCTGTTGGATTTGCAGCATACCATCCCGTTTTCGGGTCCGGTGGGGCTCCGATTGGCCACGCTGGAAGAAGCCCGGGATTGCGATTTGGTGATCATCACCGCCGGTGCGGCTCAGGAACCCGGTCAAACGCGGCTGGATCTGTTGCAGCAAAACGTGGAAATCTATCGTAGTTTCTTTCCCAGGTTGTCGCGTCAGAACCCCAACGCATTGTTCTGTATTGTCACCAACCCGGTGGACATCATGACCCGGGTGGCGCTGAAGCTTTCCGGGCTCCCGGCGGAACAGGTATTCGGAACGGGTACGGTGTTGGACACCGCGCGATTTCGCCAAAACCTTTCGGTACTGTTCGGGGTCTCCACGGAAAATGTTCATGCCTATGTGATTGGTGAACACGGGGACAGCGAAGTGCTGGTGTGGTCTCGGGGGCGCATCGGGCCGTTTTCCCTGGAGGAGTATGCGGCGCTGCGCGGAATGGAATTAACCGGTGAGATAAGGGGGCGCATTGACGGCGATGTGCGGCGGGCCGCGTATCAGATCATCAGCCGCAAGGGCTCCACCCATTTTGCGATTGCTTCTGCAACAGCCCGGTTGCTGGAGACATTGGCCGGCGACCGTCACCAGCTTTACACGGTGTGTCGGGCGTTGGACTTGCCGGGTCTCCCTTCGGGACTGTGCATGAGCATGCCCACGGAATTGGGTCGGCGTGGAGCGTTGAGGGTGTTACCCTTAGAACTTTCGGTTGGGGAACGGCAGGAGTTGGAAAAAAGTGCTCAGATTTTGCATGAGAATTATGGTAGCTTGGGGCTCTGAATTTGGCCCTCCGCTTCAACAAGCGTTGGATAAATCGTTTATGTACACCGATCAACTTTTGTGCGTTTTTTTGAGAAACTTCTTTTGACCTTGTTTTCCTTGTAATCAACCATACTGTGCAAGACTGCACCAAAGGCGATGCCCGCTGAGTCTGAAGACGCCGTTTGTTTGGCGCTCCTCCCCAAGGGCCACCGTAAGAGTCGAAAGCAGCCCACCACAGGTAGGTTCACTTGCTCCTAGCTCTTCAACGTACTGGTAATCGGGTACGAGAAAAAGTACTCTCCGTCATGAATAATACTCCTGCACACTCCTCTGATTCGGTAACTGCCCTTATGGAAGAATCCCCTCTTTCCTGTGCTGTTCTTGAAGCCGAAAAACTTGCCGTTATTCGCCTTTCCGGAAAGGGGAACTTTCTAACGAGCGTTCCCTTGAAAAAGTTTTCTGAACACCTCCAGAAAACCAATAAAGTCAATGATCTCATCGTGGATTTGGGTGGTTGCGAAACCATGGACTCCACGTTTATGGGTGTTCTGGCCAGCGTGGGGATGGTTCAAATCCGCCGCGGCGCCCGAAAGCTGATCATTGCCAACGCTAATGAGCATTGCCGCAAGCTGCTCAAAACGCTTGGTATTGCCCGGTTGTTGGAAGTCCACGAACCTCAGGAATCCGGTGATCATCAGAAAATTCTCAACAAAGCGGCCGGCCAGTTGGAGCCCATGGCTCAGGAAGCCCTGAGCCACACGGATCAAATTTGCCATACTCTGGAAGCCCACCGCACTCTTGTACGGGCTGATGGGGAAAATGAAATCCGCTTTCAGTCTGTGATTCATTACCTGGAGAAGAGCTTGGAAACGGAAAAGTAGGAGCGGTTCCTTCCCTCCTGGGGTCCTTTTCCATCCCTCATGATCGATAATGGGAGAACAGTGGGGAGTTAGGAAGGCTGTATTGATCGCCTCTTTGTGGGCGGCCGCTGTCTGGTTTTGGGTTGCCCCGGATACCTCGACCCTTTGGTTGGATGAAGTTTTTTCTCTTCACATGATTCTGGCCCCTTGGGGCGATATTGGCGGCATGACGCGATTCGATGCCCACCCCCCCGGCTATTATTGGCTCGTGAAGGTTGTGCGGGATGCGGCCATACTCTTCTCCCTCAAGGAAGAACTCGCTTTGTTGCGTCTCCCGGGTTTGCTGGTGCATCTGGCCATGATCCTCGGCACGGCATGGGGGCTGAAATCTCTTGGCTGCTCCAAACACAGTATCGCTTTGGCGGTGCTGCTGGTGGGGTTGAATCCCTACTTCGCAGATTGCGCGGCAGAGCTTCGGAATTATGCTGTGGTCAATGGCAGCGTGCATGGTTCGTTTCTACTATTTGCCGTGCTGATGGTGCACCGCAACAGTGGGTTCACCAGAGGGATTGCAGCCGCCTGGCTGGCATACTCTCTTCTGCTCGCCGTAGGAATGTGGATGCACCTGCTGTGCGGCGTGGTGGCCTTGGTGTTGGGGTTGGCATGGCTGTTTGTTTGTTGCTGGGAGAAGGGTCGGCATCGGGTGTTCCTGTGTGGCGGTATCCTCGCCCACGGCGGAGCATTGATCCTCTTCTTTCCCTGGCTTCTGGTCATGAAGGATCAACTTGCCTATCTGAGCTCGGCGAACCTGAGTTGGATGACTCCCGCCACGATTGTGAATCTCATCAAATGCCTGAGTTGGTCGATTCCGTTGGCGAAATCACCCTGGGAAGTTCTTGATGCAAATGAGTTAAGCCTTTTGGGGTGGATACTGGCATTCGCGGTGTTGGGGATTCCGATGTGGAGTCTGTCGGAGAAAATTGGGAAAGTACTCACTGCCATCAAACCAACCGATCAAGCAGAGAGGAACGAGGTTTCTCTTCTGATTTTGGGCTTTTGGGTTTGGGGTGGATTTATTCTCCTCACATGGTTTGTCTCGATGCTGGAAGTGATTCGGGTCTTCCACGCCAACCGTTATCAGGCGATGGTGATGGGCCCGGGGTTGATGCTGTTGGCGTTGTTGCTGGCTCGGCTCCGCGAGGGCTCACCCCGACTCATGCGCTTCGGGGTGCTGGTAGTTTCTTTAGTCTTTGGTTTTTCTGGGGGGCTGCGGCTTTCTCACCCGGAATTTAAGAGCATGTTACGGGAGTTTGAAGATCGCTATGAAAGCACGCTGCCCCCCCGGGCGAAACGGTGGCGGTGTACCCGGAAAACTTTCTCCCCTACCTCCGGCATTGGGAAAATCGGTTTAAACTTGTCCCCATGGAGGACGCCATCCGGGGGGCCGGAACAACAAAAGAGACTCACTTTTTCTTTCTGCAGGGGTGGGGGTTCCAAAACACCGAGACGATTTATACGTTGGCGTATTTGGAGATTCTGCGTTCCACCCACCGAGCAGTAGACGCCAGTCCCCGACCGTTTCCGATCTTTCGCCATTATGTGGTGAAGGATTTTTCCCAGGTGGATGCCGAACGGATTCTCGCTCGCACCCCAATTCTGGCCTATCCGGAGTACCCGGAAAACGCCGTGCGAATCATCACTCCCTACACGGTGGAAAAGACCAAAACGTGGTGGGATGTTGCAATCGATGGGTACTTGAATTCGTCGCTTTGGGGTCGAGCCGGGGCGAACATTCTCCCGGTGGAGCCACCCCTGCCCGCCGGCCGTTATCGATTCTTTCTTTACGGGTACAAGGCCGAGCAACAGGGTGAGACCGAACTCACGGTTCGGCTTCCGTGGGAGGAACGCCAGTATCCAATGCCCAACTCCAACGTTCGAGTAACAATGGATATCATCGTCCCCGAGGGCCGTGAGCTGAGCCAAATTGAATTACTACATCCCGCGTTCCGGCCGTCGGTAACCATTCCCGGAAGTTTGGATCCCCGGGAGTTATCAGTAGGGTTCAACGGGGCGTGGTTCATCAAACTCCCCGCCAAGTGATAGGACTTAATCATAAGCCAGGCAGAGCCTGGCGGGCCGGAAAGTAATGATAGGTCGTATGCGTCCCATACGACCTATCGCCTGAGTTTTGCCTTAGGCTTTTTTGCCTTGGTTGGCAACGGCTTCGGCTGCTTTGCGGGCGGCTTCCTCGTCTCCCAGATACTTGCTGCGGATGGGCTTCAGGTTGGCATCGAGTTCATAGAGCAGAGGAATCCCGGTGGGGATGTTGAGTTCCAGAATCTGCTCTTCGGTCATGTTATCCAGGTGTTTCACCAGAGCACGAAGGCTGTTGCCGTGGGCCACGATGAGAACGGTTTTGCCGCTTTTCACTTCGGGGGCGATGGTGTTCTGCCAGTAGGGGATCATCCGGGCGACTGTTTCCTTAAGGCTTTCCGTGAGAGGAAGCTCCTTGGGATCCACGTTGGCGTAACGGCGATCAAAGCGGGGGTGGCGGGGATCGTCGTGAGCAAGGGGGGGTGGTGGAACGCTGTAAGAACGACGCCAGATTTTCACCTGTTCCTCGCCGTGTTTTTCTGCGGTTTCGGCTTTGTTCAACCCCTGAAGTCCGCCGTAGTGGCGTTCGTTCAGGCGCCAGTCACGAATGACAGGGACCCAAAGTTGATCCATTTCGCTGACGGCAAGTTGCATGGTGCGGATGGCGCGGGTGAGAACAGAAGTGAAGATCAGATCGAACTCGAAAGCTTCCTCCTTGAGGAGACGACCGGCGGCTTTGGCTTCTTCGCGGCCCTGCTCGGTGAGGTCCACATCCTTCCAGCCGGTGAAGCGATTTTCGAGGTTCCATTGGCTTTGCCCGTGGCGCAGCAGGACGAGCTTATGGGTCATTTTTGGGGAGTTCCTTTTGTGTTGGTCTACGTAGGGGGAGAGTGAAGAGGAAGGGCGTGGCGGGCTCAAGGGGGATTCACAGAGTCCGGCGCGGGTGGTTGGTAAAGAACTTCATCAAGGAGAGGGCGTGGGAAACACGATGGGATGAAATCGAAAGATGTCTCCCCGAGAGTGGGATCCATTCGTGGGATCATAAGAGAGAAGTAGCATCTTCTCCTGAACTTCTGCGGAGGTAATCCCGGGGGTCAGAAGTTCTGTGGGATTGCCGAGGTGCGGCGACCCGAAAGGGCCATGAGAATGGATGAGAAAACCGTCTTCCATTGGGAGATACCCCATACGATACTCCACGGCTTCAGGATTTGCCACTTTCAACCGTAGCCGGAGAAACTCTTCTGAAAAGAAGAAGTCGTTTTTTAAGTAGGATAAAATAACGGCAATAAGAAATGGTATCAAATAGAACCATCGCGATATGGGAGAAAGTAGTCCTTTCAAACGAATAAAACAATACAAGTGAATTGCCGCCAGAATAAGAATAAGAATTAATTCCACAATCTTCATTTGTAGAATTACCAGATAGTCAAAAATGGATTTGGGTGCGTAGGTGACTCGCGTGTAGTCTCCGGGTATGGAGATATAGTAGGCAACGGGGGTAGTTAACGAACTGGGAACATAACCTTTGGAATCCGGCACTGGTAGAACGCCATGATCGGAAAAGTAACTATCAATGGCCATGGAAATGGAGCGTTGGTCGGCACGGATTCGAGAGATTTTGTTTAATTTCTCCGCACGATGGGAATAATTTGGCAAAAAGATAATAACTAAACTCATCAGCAAAAGGCTTAGTGGAAAACCGATTTTCGCCTTGGAATGGGTAGTATTTTCTGTGACCGACATGTTTTGACTCCTCCAAGTCAAGATTGTGGTGGGGTGGACAACCAACTCCAAACATGGTAAAAAATAAACACTACAACCACTAACCGTACAATTCTGCTGAATGTGGAGTAGCGTAACTGGGCGGCTTCTCTTTTTACCGCAAATGGGAGATCACTCTTCCAGAACTTTCCAGAATTGAGGCCAAAATGAATCGTTCTTTCCGGAGTGGTAATCTTGAGAACATAACCCGGCAGAAAAAAAGGCCCCCTAACGGAATACAAAACGGCCTCCGTGATGGAATCAAACGGAACCTCCCAATCCCCGCAACAAAGACGATCCGGGAAAACCTTCAAAATCCCACGGCGTGAAAGCATCCAGTTGGGGCCGTATTGGAGTTGATCGCCTTCTGCCGCGGTTGCTTTGGTCAGGCATCGATGGATGGGTTTGCTCATCTTCACTCACTCCGGTTTTTCAGCCAAAAAAATTCCCCGGATCGGGGCGGGGTAACCCTCCGCTGTTTTGGAGGGATCCGTGGGATCAAGAAAATCCGGGAGGGACTTGAACGTCATCCACGGAGTGGAGCGCTGTTCCTCGGTGGTGGTTGGCGTGCAGTCCACGCAACGGACGTTACGGTAGCCGGCGCGTTCCAACCAAGTCACGAGTGTTCCGGGTGAAGGAAGAAACCACACATTCCGCATCTGGGCGTAGCGATCCCGGGGGACAAGGACTTCGCCAGTGTTCCCCTGAATAATGAGCGTCTCCAACACGAGCTCCCCACCGGGTCGCAGGAGCCCCATCAGTTCAGCCAAATGCTCAAACGGCGAACGCCGATGATGAAACACCCCCATGGAAAAAACCGTGTCGAAGGATTCCAGATTTTCCGGAACCTCCTCGATGCCGATGGGGAGGATTCCCATCGGGGACTCCGGAAGGTATTTCTTGAGCACGGCGTACTGCACGACAGAGAGAAGCGTGGGATCGATCCCCAGGGCAAATCGCGCCCCCGAGCCGAGCATCCGCAGCAGGTAGTAACCGTTGCCACAGCCGACATCCAGAATGCGCCGCCCGGTGAGGGGGGTGATGTGAGGCTCCAGCCGGGCCCACTTCCAATCGCTGCGCCACTCGGTCTCGATGGCAACGCCGAAGAGGTTGAGGGGGCCCTTTCGCCATGGGTGCAGTTGCATCAGGGTGCCGGGGAGCGCCTCTTGTTGATCGGGGGTGAGTTCCTCGGCGGCACCCATCCGGGGCGTGGGCTGATTCAATTGAAGATGAGCGGGGAGAACAGCGGGAAGAGCCTCGAGAGCCTGAAGCCAACGGCCCAGATCGCCGTGGGATTCCGGCGCGTATCGGCGCTCCACCAAGGATCGAAGCTCATGGATGTGGCTCCGCCAGCGGGTGTGTTCAAGGAAATCCCACAACAGGGGTTCAGGAAGAAGGGGAGGATTCATCGGCTACCGCGAGGAAACTGGTAAACTGCAACGCTTGAAACCAGCGTTCCACACGGGTGAAGCCGGCGGCAAGAAGTCGATCGCGGTGGGTGGCTTCCATTTCGGGAACAAGGACATTTTCCAATGCCGTGCGTTTACGGCTGATTTCCAACTCCGAGTAGCCCATGGAGCGTTTGAATTGTTCATGCAGCGGTTGAAGGAATGGAGCGGGCTCGGCGAGTTTCTCGGAGAGCACCAGAATGCCACCGGGGAGCATGACCTTCCGAATCCGTTGCAAGAGGGGGAGCCGCTCCTC
>JANRMB010000222.1:0-15614 GCA_033761985.1 Candidatus Sumerlaeia bacterium
CGGAGGGTGGCGCTCCCGGGGAGAGTTTACAGGCTCGGTGTTCGGCGTTGAAGTTGTTTGGTAAAGAGTTGAACAGGCTGCGTTTGAGTCTGCTTTTGCAGCTTTTCCGCGGCGTCCAAAGCGCCCGCCAGGGCATCCAAGGCGTCGTCATGGGCGCAGCGAGGATAATCCGCCAGTTCGCGCCAAAACTCCTCGGGGAGTTCGGCGGAAAGCGCCAAGCGCCCACTGCACAAGAACGGTTCCAGCCGGGCGATTCGGAGTTCCTTCTTCAGGGTGGGTTTCACCATCTCCACCCGAAACGGCGGAATACCCCCAGGGAAACCCCTGGCGCGGCAGGCTTCCTGAAGTGGCTCCTGCAGCAGTTCCTGAAAGCCTGTCCCCTCCAGCGTAACACGTTGAAATCCATAGGTTTGATGCAGATCCAACAGCGCCTGAATTTGTTCCGAGGGTGATGCCCTTTTGATCCAGCTTTCCACGGCCAAGTATTGCCCTTCCGAAGTCAACGCCACCACGGCGATCGCCGCAAAGTCGCCCTGCTGGGTGGCCTTGCTTTTCCCGAGAGCGGAATCCAGATGCCCTACAAACTGGAGTTCCCCGGCGTGATGGCTCCGAAGCACCGCGGGCCTTGCGGGGGTTCCCCAAGGGGACCGCACCTCCCAGCCTGTGGGGTTCCGGCGGGCTGCCCAGTATTCCGAGGGGTGAAACAACGAATCCTCCGGCCCTTGAGGTTGGTTCTGTTTCTCCTGATAAAAACTCCGGCGTCCCTGAAGTTGAAGCTGGGCCATCAACTGCTCAATATCTTCGGATTCGGGCCACAGCACGCGGCTTCCTTCCGTCATGGTTTGTTGGTGGTTCAGAAAGTAGGCTCGGGCTTTATCCCGGGCTGAGAGTGGATCGCCGAGTTCAATTGGTGTTACTAACAACTCCCTCCATGCCTGCCATTCCGCGGTGTTGGGGGGAAACGCGTCGATACTCGCGTAGCGCCGCGCATGGAAGTCCGGACGCTCCAAGAGTTCCGCGAGCAGGCTTTCCCGGTGGAGTACTGTGCCGATGATCAGGAGATGGGTTTGCCGCTGACCAAGGGGTTCAATCACCTCGGCAAACCACTGTTTCAGGCGAGCGCGTCGTCGGGGACTCATGGCGCTTGCGCTGGATTCCACGTCATCCAGAATGATCTTTGTGGGCCTCCAACCGTTGTAGGAAATCCCCCGCATTTCTACTCCGGCCCCGAAGGCCTCCACGCGGGTTTGCCCCACCATGAGAACGCGCTCCGTGGTGGAAAAATCCTGATGCGCGAACCACGGTGGGTTGATTTTCCGGAGCACCGGGTTTTGCAAAAGCTCCATGCGGATGGCACGGAGGCGTTGCTCCGCTTGCCGTTGCGTGGCGGAGATCAGAATGATGTAGGGCTCCCTCTGATAAAATACATCATGAAGAAGCAGCAGGTAACTCACCAAGGTGGATTTGGCGCTTCCCCGGGGTGCGGCGAGGGCGAGGCGTTCGCCGGTCCGTTCTGCAAGGGCTACGGAACTCATCCGCAGATGATCGGCAAATACATCGTGATGAAACGGTGCAAAAGGGAGGCGAAAAGCCTGCGGGAAAAACCAGTAGGCAAAAAACGGGAGATCCACGGCAGCCCGTTGCAACAAGTCGGGTAGGGTGATGGCGCGCTTACTCATCTTCACCTCCCGGCTGGGGAGCGCCTCCAAGTCCCAATAGATGCGGGGGGAGTGCGAACGCCGTAAAGGGATCGCTTTCTGTTTCCACCGTTTGCTGGAGAAGCAGGAGTTTCTGCTGCGCCTCATGGATTTCCAGAATGCGCTTCAACAAGGTGAAGAAGTTCACAAGTTCACCGATTTTGCTGGCGTCGGGCTCGGCTTGCGGAAGGTTCGCCTCGTAGCGATCCATCCAGACGTCGAGAAGTTTCTCCGCCCGGTGCAAACGGCGATCGAGTCGTTTCATCCAAAGCGGCGGGGGTGCTCCTGTAGCAGGGGCGGTGGGGTGTTTTTTGGGGCGTGGCATGAGTGCTTCCTCCGAGGGGTAAATCGGGAATGGCTAAGGCGCCATTCCATCGGAGGGAGGCTAACAGAGGAGGTTCGAGTTGTCCTTACAACGGGGAAGAATCAGCAATCGGGGAAAACTCTCACAACTCTGCTGAATCAGACGGGTGAAAACGCCTAAAAAAAACAACGCGGCCAACAGGGTCAAACCAGTCATTTCTGACGTTGTTGACCTTATTGACCGCGGTTACGGTTGAATGAGAAGGTGGCGCTACTGGGCGGCTTCGGTAACTTCTGCCAAGGCGCGTGCCTGACCAGAGAAGACGGACAACGGCATTTCCTTGATGAAGATGAATCCACGAGCAGCGCGCAGGCGGGGGCTTTCGTTCTGTTCAAAGAACTCATGCCCAAGCAGCGTACGCAGCATCTGGAATTGATCCACCATCATTTTCTGAGCTTGCAGGCTGAAGGGGCCGTCGAACTCAAAGCTGGGGAAGCTGGCGTTCTTTTGGGAACCGAAGCAGTTGATGAAGCTGTGGTGCATCACGCTCATGGTGTTCAGTGTTGCGGGAACATAGAGGTTGGCATCGGCGGGGTGGAAGCGGTGCCACACGTTGCGGTAACCCCAAACAACGGGTTCGTTGCCGGTTTTATCGCGGTATTGAATCAATGCTTCGTGGAGAACCTGAAGCACCTTGTAGTGCGTATCGGGGCCGGTGCCTTCGGGGTCGAAAGCAAGGGAAACGATCGTGGGCTTCAGCTCCTCGTACATCTTGAGAACAGGAGTCACGTCGCGGTCGGCCGTGGGGGCCTTGGTGAAGATATCACCGGTGTAGAACCCAAGGCGCATGTGGAACACGTCCTCGGGGCCTGTTCCCACATAACCCCAAATGAGTTCTTCTTCAAACTCACGCTGCATCCCTTTGAGGAGCTGGATGATGCGGACGTCTTTTTTGCCGGGGTAGGTAGTTTTCAGGTAGTGGATGTTTTCCGTGAGGCGAGCTTTGAGGTTGTTGATATCCTCATCCTCGTACACGGCGATCATGTTGTACAGAGTGCGGCGTGCCTGGGCGAAGCGCTGCATTTCCTCATCAAAGCTGGCGATACCATCCAGAAAGCGGAACACTTCCTCGCGGCGGGCTTGCATGTTGTTGAGGTTGAACACATTACGATCGATGTCGGCTTCAAAGTATCCCTGATCCAGGTAATCGCGCAGTTGCTCAAACAACTCGCACAGGAAGTTGTTGGTAACGGCGGTAAAGCCCGAGGTGAGAACGGAGAAGTAGTTCTTGGTGGAAGCAATCCGCACCAAGTGCATCACATAGGGCATGTAAGCCAAGCTGATGTCATCGTGGTGGGGACCGGTGTGAAGAATAGTTTCATTTACTTTGGGGGTGATCCCCTTTTCGATGCGTTCCTTCAGGCGGCGCTCGGTATCACGTGCGAGTTCGGCAAGGCTCTTACCGGTTTTATTGATCACGGCGGTGGCAAGCGCATCGCGTTCGGCATCGCGGTCATTCAGATGAGCAAGACGTTTTTTATTGGCCAAAGCGCAGTTGATAACGCGCTTGTCAATTTCCTCAACGCTCAACTTTGTGGTGTTCTGGATGTCTTCCACCAAGCGGTCTTCCAACTTGATGGTGGCGCCATAGGTGAGGTAGAACCGGGCGTTGGGCATATCCTGCAGGATGCTGGCGGGGTAGAGCACGCTTTTGGGGCTGGTGATGGCATCAGCGATGGTTTTGGATTTGGCTTCACCGGCGGCGAAGATAATCACGACGGCATCTTTTTTGAAGCTGATCGTTCCCAAGCCAATGGTAATGACCGGTTTGTTGCGGCTGATTTCAATCCCACCCAAGTCACCGGCGGCGGCGGCTTCGGTTTCGTAGTTGGTGTAAGTTAGGCGTGTGGGGGATTGAAGATCGCTCCCCTTTACGTTGAAGCCGATGTGGCCATCGGGACCAATCCCACCGAGGAAGAAGCCGATGCCCCCCATCTCGCGGATTTTGGCTTCGTAATCGGAACAAAACTCATCCGCAGCGCGAATGATATCCAGTTGGCGCTTTTCCATCGGGGTTTTGGGTTCCCGGTGGCGAAGCATCAGGTCCACTTTGCCATCGGGGAACACTTCGTCCAAATCGCTGCTTTTGTTTACACCGATTTTGGCGGTGTTGATGAGCAGGGCGTTTTTGGGATCGATGCCGAAACGTTTGATGTAGTGTTTGTTTACGTAATAATAGAAGCTGTTTTGCTGGGCGGGATCAATGGGGTAGAACTCATCAATCTGCACAAACTTAAGGCGTTCAAAAGAGGGACGTGGTTTCCCCGCAAGGCCTACCTCGGCGAGTTCCTTTTGCACGGAGGGCTCATCCCAACCGGAAAGGAAGTGCTGCGTCCACTTGATAAAGTATTCGGGAGTTTTACCCGTAGGAAGGCTTACAACACCATCGGGGTTTTCCAAAACCCACTCAATGAAGCGCAGAGCGGTCAGGCGCCCAAGGGAAGGAAAGTTGGGAACTTCAATGACGGGGATTTTTTCCGTGGGTTCATATTTCAACTGGCGACCAGATTTTTTGTAGTAGAACTCTTCCACGGCGGAATGCAGTGCTTTTGCGGCGCTCAACCCGCGGGGAGCACGCGCGGGAGCAGCCTCCTGGGCAACGGTCTTGGGTGCTTCTTGAGAAGGCGCTGGAGCGGATTTGCGAGAAACTTTTTTTGGCTCGGCTTTGACTTCTTTTGCTGGGGCTGCAGTTTTGGCTTTGCCCCCCGCAAGTTTGGGTGCTGGTGCAGCCTTGGGTGTCGGGGCTGCTTTGGCAGCAGATTCAGCCTTGGCCGGGGCTTTGGCAGCGGGTTTCGGCGCGGCCTTGCTTGTGGCAAGGGACGTGGGCCGGGAACTCCGGCGGCTCTTTTCTTTTTCCTTAGAGCTCATGAGCGTTTGTGTCCTTCTTTTGAAGCAATAAACGGGGGTACATCTAGTGCGGACTTCTTTTCGGGGTCGAGAGAAAAAACGCTTACTCTGGGAAAAAAAATGTCGAATAACCCAAACTTATTTTGAATAACAAAAAAAGAATCCTGAAATATCCCCGAATTGCGAACATCTTATATCAAATTCCGTAATAAGAAGAAAAACTCCACATCCTAAGTTGTACCCTTTTGCCTTCTCCTCCCTCCACGAGTCTTGCAAACAAGAAAACGCAAAAACTTTCGCGCTAATGATTGACCCTTGGCCACTTCCTTAGGAAAAGGAATAACTTGCTTGAAAAACGTTCTTTTCGGAAAAGAGCAAACCCATGGAATTTAAAGTGGAAGCCACAAGCCAAACGCAAATCATCCATCTGAGCGGTGAATTGGTTGCTGATAACAGCCACACGCTTCGGGAAATGGTGATGGGCGTCTCTCAAAAAAATCCCCGGGAGATTATTCTAAACCTCTCTGAGGTGCCCTTCATTGATACCTCGGGTTTGGGAACTCTGGTGGGGCTACGTGCCTCTCTCCGAAGCAAGGACATCGCATTACGCCTCACCAACGCCACAGAGCGCGTAATACAGAATTTGAAGATGACCCGCCTTGATTTGGTGTTTGGAATAGAATCCTAACGCCTTTTGGCAGGTACTTTATTTTGGGGTGATTGATTGATGGGGTACTCGGTGCAACCATTTCCTGAAGTTCAACACATTCTCTGGCTTGAGTCCTTCGATGCCTCTCCCTTCCGGGAGATGCTTGCCCACCACATGGCCGAACAGGCTGTGGAGATTCACCAGGCTTACGGCGTGGAGGATTTTCGCCATCGCCTGCACCGGGAGAAGATGGATCTTGCCGTGATTCACCTTCGCGCTCAGGGGGTGGATAATGTTCCTGCACTGATTGAGTCGCTTCAATCGGGGTTTGATCCCCGGCAGTTTCTTCCGATTGTTGTTCTGGTGCATGGAGAAGATGAAAAAGAGCTGTTGGAAAAGGTAACCCGGCTTTCGGAGGCAGGTGTTGCTGGTTTTTTGAGAACGCAAACCACCCTCCCAGAACAGGCGCTTCTTCTGCTTCAACTTCTCAATTGCAAGCGCCACTACACGGAATCGCGCGAAGTAAAGTGGGCAAATGCCCAGATTGTTCAGGAATTGGATCATCTGGTTAAGGGGCGTGGAACGGGGTTCGAGGCTCAACCGGTGGTGCTCGGAAAAGCACACCTTCATTGTGCGCGGATCTTTGCTCCCATCTACCAGGGAGACCATTTGGTGCTGCGTTCACTCGGTGAAGGGCGCTGGCTATTTGCCGTTCTCGATCTTCATGGAAAAGGAATGGTAGCGATGCGCCGCGCTGCCGTTCTGGAGGGAATTATTTGTGGGGCAATCACCTGTGGTTCTGTGGCTACCGCCGGTGAGCTTTTGGCCCAGATCAATCAAGCGTGGAGAGATAGCTGCAACGCAAACGAGCCCCAACTTGCGAAAGCAATCCTCGCGGTGGTGGATACAGAGAAGGGGATTCTTCAGGTCGCCTCCGCCGGGCAACCCCTCGGATTCTTGCTGAATGCCGAACGAGGGGTTGAGGCTCTTGGCTCCGCAGAATTACCCGGACTCCCCTTGGGGACGGAGGATGCGCTTGAGTACGGTACGGCAACCGTGAATCTCCACGAGGGCGATCGTGCGGTGTTTTTCACTAACGGTATCTGGGATCAGAAGCTGAGCGGTGAGAACATGCTGAGCTACAACAGCTTCGTGAATCAAGTTCAGGAGTTGGCTCCCTTGAAAAGTGCCGCCTTACTGGAGAAACTCTTCTCCTTCTGGAGAGCCCGTATGGAAGGCAACGTCACAACCGATGACGCCACGGTGCTGATTCTGGAATTCTAAACCAGCACCGGAGTTGAAGAAATCACTCAACGACGTCGACTTTTTCTTTCATCCCCAGCCGGTCATCGATCTGGATGAAGGGTATAAACAAAACCCCCGGAATACAAAAGAACATCACGGAGATAAAGAATTTCTCGTAGCCCCAAATCTACTGCAGGTAGCCAGCCGCAGAACCGGGAATGGTGAATCCCAGAGCCATGAAGCCGGTACAAAGGGCGTAGTGGGCGGTTTTGTAGGGCCCTTGGGCAGCAATAATCATGATCAGCAAATAGGCGGCGAACCCGAAACCGTAACCGAAAGCCTCGATCGCTACAACCGCGTTAATCACAACTAAACTAACGGTTTCGTTGTAATAGGCCAGATAAATATACAACGCGTTGGGTAGGTGCATGAATGCCACGCACAACCAGATCAGGCGCTTCAGTCCGAACTTGGCAATAGTGATTCCACTGATAATTCCTCCCAGCGTAAGAGCACCCAAGTTCCAAACCGTGTTGGTAACCGCAAGCTGATCCAACCCCATGCCCAGCGCACCGGTGGAAACATCCTGAGTCAGGAACCCGATTTTCATTTGTGTCAGCATCGCTTCCCCCAACCGGTAGGTAAGGAGAAAGCCGAGCACGGCGGCGATTTTTTGTTTCTGAAAGAACGTCTCAAAGACTTCGTAAATGCCGATGGTGCTGATGTTCGAAATCCACCGAACAAAATCCAAAGCAACAACTCGAATTGGTTTGATGAACCAAAGGAATGTAACGAATCCAATCAGAGCTAGGTAAGAGGCGAAGGAAAGCGCCACTTTTGCCCCGGCAACACTCTTCATCGAAGTTTCCAATAATGGTAGAAGGGGGGAAGTCACAAAGCTGAAAGTCGACAAAAAGGCCCAAACAAATCCTATAGGAAGGGCCACCAACACTGCTACGGAGACCAATGGGATAATGAAGGGGACGGTTGTTTTGGCTCCTCCGTCACCAGGGGGATAAGGCATAGCCACGCTGTGCAGCAGGAACATCAGCAAATAGGCGATGGCGCAGAGTGCGATGGTGGCCGCCCATGCCACATTCAACTTCCCGGCGGTGATCTGAAGGGAGAAGGTAAATGATTCGGTTATCTTTTTGGGCGTTGTAAGCACGGCTTCTTGGGGAACACGCCAATTCTCTTCCGTAAATACAAAGCGCTCCTGCGTTAGCTTTACCCCTTTGGTATCGGAAGGGAGAAACAACCGCCGAAAGATGTTGCTGGAGGGGACTGCTCGCAGAATGACGACTTCCGTGTTTCCAGAGGTGGGCGGCATGGAAATCCCCACGAGGATTGAGGTGGTTGTACCTTCGTCTCCGCTAAGAATGGGTTGCTCAATACGGAGAACCTGTTCAGTAGTGGGTTCACCCGCGTAAGAGAAGGATTCGACCCGTGCTTTCAGAGCGGCTGTTTCAGCGGCAAATTTTTCCGCTTCCGCCTTTGCTTTTTCTGCCGCCGCTTCAGGGCTTTCGGGAGCTTCTTCCTTTTTATCCTCAACTATAGGAGCCACTTGCGCCACTTTGTTTACTTGAAGAACAAACTGGGCCGGATTGGGTCCCGTCATTTCCACCACGGCAAAGGCAACCCCGAGTAGGATCCCGTTGGCGGTAATGAGAGCAATGCGGAAGGCCGTGCTGCGAATCCCCACAAAGTAGCTCTGCTGCTTCTGGGTTAAGGTGAGCATGTAATAGCCATCGCAAGCGATATCATGGGTGGCGGAGGCAAAACCCATCAGGATGAGGAAAACAATGCTGATGTAAAAGAACGGGGGATGTTGTAATCCGAGAACATCGATGAAGACTCGGTTAAATCCATCGGGTAGGATGAGGGCGAAGGTGCTCCCCGCAAGGCAAAGCATGATGGTGAACTGCATCCAAATCGTCCAGCTTCGCTTCGTCCAGTAGCGTTCCACCAAAGGTCCCCAGAGGGGTTTGATGACCCAGGGCCAGCCGAGGGAAGTGGCGGCAAAAACGGCATCGCCGTTGGGAATGCCGAGCGTGAGATAGATCACCAAAAACAGTTGGATAACAATGGCGTATTGTAGGCCCTGGGCAAAGTTTACGGTGGGGACCCAGGCCCAGGGAGTAATGCAACGCCCACGGGAATCGGGAGTGCCTTTGTGAACACTTTGCTCTTCGGGAGGGGTACCGGAAGCGGAAGAATAGTGGTCTGCCATAACGGGGAGGGACCTGCTTTACCCAACAAAAAATGGGAAAATGGAGAAAAGGTTTTCGTGGTCAACCCAAGGAAAGCCAAGTCTCCGGATTGCTAAAGCCTTTTCTGATTTGATCATGCTGAATGAAAGTGTTTTGCCTGTGCCAAGGCAAGCAGACATTTTCAACGGGGGAGAAAAAAAGGTGACTCCACAAGAAACGCCCATGGGTTTGAAAAAATCGGCTTGCATTGCGGCGGCGGCGTATTACTCTTCTGCTCCCTTTGGGATGAAACCAGGACTCTTGTGCCCATGAGTATCAACCGCGATTTACTGGCGATTCTAGCCTGCCCCGAAACCAAGGCCCCTCTGAAGCTCTCTAGCGACGGATTGTATTTGGTCTCCACAGATAAGAAAACACGCCGCCGTTACCGAATCGAAGAAGATATTCCCGTGCTACTGATTGATGAGTCTGAAGTGCTGACTCCCGAGGAACATGAAAAAGCCCTGGCCGATGCCTCTTAAAGCTCGGTTGTGTTTCATGTAACTTCACATTCTCCCATCCGGATCTCCCAAGGAAACACAGAACATGAAAAAAGGTATTCACCCCAATTACGGCGACGTGATCTATCGCGATGCCCAGTCCGGCGACCAATGGTTTGGTCGTTCCACCAAGCTTGACGGCCCCAAAGAAGTGGTTGATGGCAAGGAATATCGCGTCATCATGCTGGAAATCAGCTCCTACACCCACCCCTTCTTCACCGGTAAGAAGACTTTCGTGGACGCTGCAGGCCGTATGGACAAGTTCAACAAACGCTTCGGTCGCGCCAGCTTGGTCAGCTCCAAAAAAGCCAAGGCAACCAAAGGGAGCGAATAAGCCCCTAACGGTTTCCTAACATTCCCCTGCTCGTTTTGGGGTTTCTGTTATCTTCCAAACTCCTCGTGTGATTAGGCCAAGCAAAGCATTTCGCTGCGTTTGGCCTTTTCTTTTTTTAGCTGTTCAACGGCTCTCCAACTTTTTGGCGGAATAGAGTTGCAGCGTGCCGTTTGCCACAAGCAGCTCTGGATTCAGAGCGCTTACACCCGTCAAACGGAGATCAAGACTCCGAATTTGGTTGAGGTTCAGGCCCACTCGATCGGTTAGCGGGCAAACAACACCCACCAATATCACGCGGCTATCACCAGGAATTTCCTCCGAGCGAAATAATGGGCGGTTTTCTTTGTTCAGGAGTTCCTCGTCTCGCAGGGCATAGAACATCAGCAACGCCGGCTGCGGTTCCGCTGATTCGCTATAAATGTCCACTTCTGCGATGAGAAAACTCAGGTCACGGTAATTGAGAAGAACCGGCTCCAGCAGGCGGTTGAGGGGCATCGGTTGTTTGGGGCGGATTTCATAGGTGGCGTAGGGGTGTTGAAGAGTGGGGAGCAATACGGCATCCACCACCTGAAGCTCGGTGGTTTCATGCAGTGAACCGGAATCCTTGGGGATGTAGGCTTTGCCCCCAACGACGGCAAAAGGGCGGGGAGAGGCGGACTCCATCGGGGAAAACGCACTTCCAAATCCCAAATCAAAGGCCGGAAACTGAATCTGATACGTTTTCTTCGGGTCCTGTGCTTTGCTGGCACGGTCGCCATAGCGAATGAGGCGGCTTTCACTGTCGCTGGTTTCCTGCAGCACGATGTTCTTATGGCCACAGCCAAAAAGGGAGAGAAGCAGAAGCATCGCAAACAGGAAGGGTCCGCTGTAGCATGTTGAGGAGATCGGAGTAATCGGCATCGGGAGAAGGTGCCTCCAAGAAGTATGAGAGCATCTTTGCCTGATACGCGAAGAAGCGAAAGGAGGAAACGCAACCTTCCCCTGTTTTTGCTTTGATTTTGAGTAGGGGCCGGGTGAATGTTTGTGCCCATGGAAAGCGAGTACCAAAGCAATGAGAGAACGTGCCCATTCGGCCATAAAAATTGAAACCTACCGCCTTGTCAGCGGTCCGGTGGAAATGGAATTTGAACTCACCCCCGATGAGATGGGGCTTGAAGAAGATCCGGAGTACACTTTTGAAGCACCCATCGTGGGGAAATTCCGTGCCACCACCGCGGGTGGAGAAACAGTGCTGGTTACGGCGCGCTATTCCACCGTCGCCAAAGCCGTATGTGCCCGTTGCGCTGAGGAGATTCAAATTCCCGTCACCGTGGAGAACCGCTTCGCCTGGTTTATTGATCCCGGCAAGGAGGAGCGCGAACGCGAGGACGACCCCGAGAAGCTTTACTATCAAGGGGATACCATCGATCCCGTGGATGCCTTCCGCGAGGAACTTCTGGTCGCCCTTCCCTTCCTTCCCAAATGCACCCCGGAGATTAATTCCGAATGTGCCTCCAAAGGGACACAGGAAAAAGCCGTGTGGACGTTTGGCGCCAACGGTAATCCCGAGGATGAAACCGCCACGCAACGCAACCCCCAGACGGAAGCCTGGATCAGCCAGTTGCAGGAAGTAAAATCCAAGCTCTCCCAGAAGAACGCGAAAAAGTGATTTTTCTGGAAGGCGTTGGCAAATGCTTTCCCCTCTACAAGAGGCCGGTGGATCGCCTGCTGGAGTGGTGTGGCGTGGCGCAAACCTCCCGGCCCTTCTGGGCCATTCGCAACATCACGCTCGCGGTTCAACCGGGGAAAACCACCGGGCTTGTGGGAGTGAATGGTTCCGGAAAATCCACCCTGCTCAAGCTCATGACGGGGACACTCCTTCCCACCACGGGGACACTGAAGGTGGAAGGCAGAGTGGCCGCACTCCTGGAATTGGGGACGGGTTTTCATCCAGAGTTCACCGGACGCCAGAACATCTGGATCAACGGTCAGTTTTTGGGAATGACCCCGCAGGAGATTGCCGAGCGGCAGGACTCTATTATCGCCTTTTCCGAACTTGGCGAGTTTATTGATCAACCCATTCGAACGTATTCTTCCGGAATGATTGTGCGGCTGGGGTTTTCCATCGCTGCAGCGGTCAACCCCGACGTTTTGATCATCGATGAGGCGCTCTCCGTGGGGGACGCACACTTCTCCCAGAAGTGCCTTCGGCGCATTCGTGAGTTCAAGGAATCCGGTGCAACCATCCTATTCGTGAGTCACGATCCCAATGCTGTAACCACCTTGTGTGATGAGGCGGTACTGTTGCACGAGGGGCAGATTTTGGAAGTGGGAAAACCCCGTGATGTTCTGGAACGTTATGGAGTTATTCTCGCGGCGCAATCCACGGAAAACAAAGCGATGGCGTTTCAACGCAATTCGGTGAAGTCACCCGATTCAGAGGCGACAAAATCCGGCACATTCGAGGCACTTATCACACGAGTGCGCACCCTGGATGAGCGTGGTGAGGAAACCCAGATTTTCTTTACAGGGGGCCAACTCCGGGTGGAGTTGGAGGTGTTGTTCCTTTCAACCGTGGAGTCTCCAACAATCGGTATTCTGATTCGTGATGCGTTTGGAACAGACCTTTTTGGTACCAACACCAAGCTCAAGGAAATGGAATTGGGAAGTGTGATGGAGGGGACAGTCATGAAGTTGGAGATCTCCGTCCCCGTGCAACTGGGCGAAGGGAAATACACGATCACCGCCGCGGTTCATCGGGATGAAACGCATTTGGAAAAGTGCTACGATTGGACGGATCGTGCTGCGGCGTTTTCCGTACGCAACAAAGGCAAACGCGAGGCCATCGGGAAGATCCTGCTTTCCAACACTTGGAAGTTACAACAAACAAAACTTGAATCGGATCACCTCAGCCAAACACTGAGTGAAATGTTCGGCAATCAACAGAATCCTCTGTCCCTCAAGGAACAATCTCCGTCCCCGTATTTGAAGGGATTCCATGGTTATGAACAACGCGAGGGCAATCCTCCTCTTGGGTGGCGTTGGGTTGGCCCTCGTGCGCAACTTCTTCTCCATGTACAAGGCAACACCTTGCGACTCAAAGGATTCTTTCCCCCGCAAATAAATCCTCAAGCAACCATTTCCCTGAGGATTCAACACCAATTACTCGGAACAATTCGGTTGCAGGGGGAAAACTCACGGGATTGGTTTGAGTGCGATACAAGAATGGAGCCGTATGTTGGTTCCTATGTGTTTCTGGATTTGGAATGTTCGGAATCCATACTGGAAGTGCCCACGGGTAGTCATCCCGCGCGGGAACTTTCGTTTGCTCTGACTCATGTGGAGACGTTCGATGCCTAGGTACTCGGTGGAAAAACTCATACGTGCCATAGAAGAACATACGATGGACGGGGACGCATCCCCAAAAGAGATTCATACCGCAGCGGATTCCCAAACATCACATTCTCCTCAAGTGGATACCGTTTATCTACGTCATCAACTTCTTCCCACACTGGGCCAAAATATTTCCGTCAACCGTGTCCCTCTAGGTGCTCGGTTTTCCCTTCTGAAAAAAATCTATCTGAAGCTTTTTTCCCCTTTTCTGAATCGTCAGGAAGCCTATAACGCACAAAATCTCAAGGCCTTGGAAGAACTCTCCAACTGTGTTGATAAGCTGACTGCGATGCTGCAGGAACAGGGACAGAGAACGATTGCCACTCAAAATTTTCTGAATCATGTGAATCATCAAGTAGTGCGGATGAGTGAGGAGCATGAGGCCGTTTTTGAGCATTTCTTTACGCAGGTGCAGGATTGGGAGGAGCGAGCACTGGTAAAGGAGGCACAGCTGGCGGAAAGATTTCAGCAGACGAATGAGTTTACCCAGCGAGTTGCCGATGCGCTTCAGGATTCGATCCGGCACTTTGAAAATAGAATGACTGAATTCCGTTCCAACTTGAATCAACATGAGCAATCCATGGGGACGGTGGAAGCTGCTCAAGCCGCGCTGCAACAAATGGAAGAGCAACTCACCAAGCTGGGTTGGGTTGCCAACGTGTATGCCCAGATGGAACAACGGATCGGTGCGGGAGAATCCAAAATCCGTGAGTTGGAAACAAAATGCCAGCAGCAGTTGGCACTGCGTGCAGAACTCTCGGAAATGATTTCCAAGTTCCAATCAGCATCACTTCCAGCTTCAGTGTCCCCGCAGCTCACCTCGGTTCATCAGGATTCAGATTGGCTCCAAGGCCTTCGCGATCTGGATTACCACCAGTTTCAACTTCGCTTCCGCGGAACTCCGGAAATCCTTCAACAATCGCAGCGGGTTTATGTGGAATTGCTGAAGTCGCAACTTGCGGATGTTTCCAAACCCAACGTACTAGATCTCGGTTGTGGGGACGGAGCATTTCTGTCCCTGTTGCAGTCCGAAGGTTGGAGTGCACAAGGAGTTGATTCCAACTCCGTGATGTCTCGTGAAGCAACCGAACGTGGAATCCCCGTACAGCATGGGGACATGTTTGAGTTTCTTCAACACACGGAACCAAAATCCTATGATGCCGTGTGTGCATTTCAGGTGATAGAGCACCTGAAACCCCGTGAGTTGCGGCGATTATTGGAGTTGGCGCTTCCCGTTCTAAAACCGGGGGGTCTGCTCCTCTTGGAGACGATTAATCCCAATACCCTGCGTGCCACCAAATGGTATTATCTGGACCCCACACACGAACGGTTGGTGGCGCCGGAGATGCTCGGTTGGCTGTGTGAAGCGGTGGGTTTTCAGGTGGTGGAGTGGAAGGGAATGCATCCCGTGGAAGAGGTGCTGAGGCTGCAAAATCCTCAGGGGGATTCAAACATCAACAAACTTAATGAGATGTTGTTTGGCGATCAAGACTATTACTTTCTGGCACGGAAGGTATAATTGGTTTCACGTCCCATGTAGCCTGAGGTACAAATACGGCATGGGTATTATTGGCTAATTGTTCTGTTTTGGATTCCACAACAAGTGCATCTCGCTTCACATGCAAAACCGTGCCGGTTTCAGCATCCAGCACCGCAGCGCTGAAGTGAACCGCTGTGGAAAGAAACGGCCATCTGGGAATGGTGTATTCCACTTTCTCAAGGGGGACACTGATGGGTTCG
This sequence comes from Candidatus Sumerlaeia bacterium, assembly GCA_033761985.1. Classification (GTDB taxonomy): domain Bacteria; phylum Sumerlaeota; class Sumerlaeia; order SLMS01; family JAHLLQ01; genus JANRMB01. The sequence continues at coordinate 14,998 of JANRMB010000222.1, forward strand.
GTTTCATCTCGGAACAACAACTGACCCGATTTCCATGTGCAATACAACCCCAGGCGATAGGGTCTTGTGGGAGCTTCCGCCCAATCCAAATGAAGAATTAGTGCGCAGGGCTTTTCCGTCAGCACGGGATCATGATCTGATACCATCTCCAACCGAATAATTTGAACATGGTTGGATGCACTCTCTGTCCCCGTTTCTGTTTCTTGCTTCAAGGGATGATTTGGTGCAAAGGAGAGATTTTTCATATAGCGACGATAATCAATTTCCACCTCATCAGCCGGCCCATCGCGATGAAGTTTGCCATCGCGAATCCAAATCAGTCGATCGCACATTTCCTTCATGGTGGTGATGATATGCGAAACCAGCACCACAGTGGCACCCTGATCATTTAGTTCCAAAATCCGGAGCATTCCCCGTTGTTGGAATCCCGCATCACCTACGGCAAGAATCTCATCAATCAACAGAATATCAGCATCCAAGTGAAGGGCCACACTGCACGCCAATCGTGAATACATCCCGCTGGAGTAGTGCTTCACCGGCTCTTGAAGGAAGTTCGGATTCAACCCTGAAAACGCGATCATCGTCTCCAGTCGTTCAAGCACCTGCTCCCGACTCAA
>JANRMB010000223.1:0-6292 GCA_033761985.1 Candidatus Sumerlaeia bacterium
GCTTCGGTGGGGTTGATGGTGAGGGTACAACCGCTCAACTGATCCACGGTGTGGGTGAGAGTTGCACCATTGGTGGAGACAACTTCAAAGTCCACGGGGCCACGGGCGGGTCCGATGTTCGGGGACACGTCGTAGGTAACGGTGAACACGTTGGGGTTCAGAGGATCGAGCGCCACGGGCAAAGTAACGCCGTTAATCCAGCCCACAGCGGGGGGAGTAACGGTGGTTTCTGTGATACAGGCGGCGTCAGAGAGGGTGAACGTGAAGGAGGCGTCGGCTTGGCCGGCGGCAGGTACGCTTGCATTGGAGGGAAGCTGAAGATCGATGACTTCGCAACCGGAGGCCTGATTGATGGTGTGGTCGGCGGACTCATTCAAGTCCACGGAACGCACGCGAATCGTGGCGGAACGGGCGGGGCCCAAGTTCGCAGCGAGGTCATAGGTGATGCTGTCCGCACCAACACCAGTACCGGTACCAGTGAAGATTCCCACGCCAGTGGAGTTGAGCACCCATGTATCGGTGGGATCGACCACGAAGGCTTCCCAGTTACAAGTGGTGTCAAATGTCACGTTGAAGTCATTCACAGCAGCAGCGCCCGCGTTGTTCACGAGGGGAAGCAGGTTGGTGAAGGAGCAGGGATCCTGAACGATTCGGATGAAGCGGGAGCGCCCGAGGTCGGGAGCCGCAATCCGGATGGCGCGGATACGAGTGGAGCCCGTGTTGTTGGGAGCCAGATCGAACGTGACGCGGTTGGTACCGTTCCCACCGGTGGTGCCGGAGGGGATACCGTTTCCGCCGAGGCCGGCCTCACCAGCGATACCGGTTACGGTAACGAAGGGAAGAGCACCCAGGGGGAGAGCTACGTTGATGTTGCTTTGGATAACGACGTTGAAGGAGCAGCCCAGGGGTGCATCCACGCGGAAGTTGTATCCGGTAAGGCCTTCAGCGGAGACGTTCAAGTACTCCACGGGGAAGTTTACACCGGGTACTGCTGCCGCCACGGTGGGGGCAACGGGTGCGAAGTCGCTCAGGGAGTAGAGACACTGGGGAGTCAGGATATCGAGGGGGAGGTTATCCTCGAACTGCACACCAGCAACGGCGTTGGAGTTTTGGTCGAGAACGGTGGTGGCGCCCTCGTTGAACTCAATCACGCGGGGGAAGGTTTGGTTGGGAGTGGGTGCTCCGCCGAGCAGGGGCGCGGAGGAGAAGGTGAGGTTGACGATATTGACGGTGCCATCGGCAGCAACGATGGGGGTTGCTGTTACGGCGGTAAACGTCAGGGTACCGTCCACAGGCTCGGAAACCTGTACGGTGGTGCCACCTTCAAAGCGGACGTTGATGGGGGATGCGGACACGAAGTCCAAATCCGCCGCCGCGTAGGTGATGGTACCGGTAATGGTGGTAATGCCGTTGGCGTCGGGAGTGGCGCCGGTAAAGGCGGCCACATTGACGGGCACTACAACAGTGTTTGGAAATTCTACCGGAGTACTCGTATCAATTTGCAGGATAACGGCCTGGGCTTGTTGGGACAAGCCGGCTGCCATCATGACAAACGCCGAGGAAACCAGTGACTTCCAGAGAGTTGTGCAACTCATTAGTTTGTTCCCTTTCCTTATGGTTTGTGGTTATGGTTTGGGTTGGTTTCGTTTCTGGGATATAGGGCACTCAGGCGAACCGGAGTGGTGGAGCATTCACCGTGGAACGTGGAAACTTCCGCGGGGAGTGCTGAAATAAGCTACTCGCTTGGATTTGATGCAAAGATTCGCTGACGGCGGGGACACGGATTGAGCGCCTCAGGTCTTTGAAAGATTGCATGGCCTCCTTTCCTGGATTCTCAAGGTCGTCATCTCACGAAGGTTTGGCACACAATTGCAGGGGAACAGAGGGGAGGAAAACTGGAACAGGGGGGAAAAAAAGTGCCCCACAACAAGAAAAGCCCTGCTGAAGCAGGGGGAAGCGTACCCGCGAAAACGCAATACGGAAAACATTTCTTGGTCCAGTGTCCCTACTTGTTCGGATGCAATCTGCCGTGAAATCCACCTGCGCCGGCCAAGCACAGGGAATGACACACCAATTTACAACTCGAGCGAGTCGTGAGAATATTTCAACTCTACGGTGGGCATCATCAAACACGGGGTGAGTGCCGCAAGGAAAAAAAAACACTTCTGAGAGAAAATCTTTGTTCGATTACTAAACAATTCCGCTAAAATCAGCGGTTTGGCCACTTTTTATCGGAACAAAACCCCGTCCGTATCGTCAAATAACGAAAAACAAAAGGCCCCGATCCGTCCCGTTCAAAAATCCGCCCTAAAATCCGCCGCCTTCTTATTTTACCCCGCTTGCGGTTGACTCCCTACCTCCAAAGAACGATACATGACGTTGCAGACGTGCACCATGCCACCGGGCACTGATCTTTCCGCATCAAGGAATCCCCCCTTCATGAGCAAGGCACTCCTCCCCAATCGCTTCCCTCTCGGTCTCTTGGCCTTCACCCTTCTGGCCCACGCTCCGCTCGCCCAGGCCGACCGTGTGGTGTTGCAGAATGGAAACGAGCTTCAGGGGATTATCCTGCGTGAGGACGACAACCAAATGGAGTTCATGAATGAAAACCGCATGGTGATGCGCCTGCAGCAACGGATGGTGGTGGAAAAGGAAGTTCGCAGCACACCGCTGAAGGCGGAGATTGCCTCGGAAAAGGCCTTTGAAGAAGGCAAAATGGAAGAGGCACTCGCTCTGCTGGCCGAGGCCATCGAACTGGGCGGCGAGGAAGCCACGCTCCGCGCCCGCATGGAAACGATCCGCGATGCCCAGATTCAGGCGAAGCTGGGGGATCTCTTCACCGATTGGAAGGATGCCCGCCAGTTGAAGGAACAAGGTCGCTATGACCAAGCGGAGCGCGTTTTGGCGGAAATGGTGAAGAAATCCGGTAGCAAACCCGAGGTGGTGACCATTGCCCGGGCCATGGTGGGAGACATCTGCATGGCTCGCGCCCGCCGCCTGGTGGACAGCGTTCAGCACTCCCAGGCGGAAACCCAGTATCTGCGCGCCGCGGAACTCAACCCCGCCAATCCCCAGATTTTTGAGGAGCTCGGCGATCTGTATTCCCGCAAAAGCGTTTCCCATGACCGCGCCGTGGCCTCCTATCTGCGGGCGCTGGAGGTGGGCGGCAACGAGCTTTCCTCCCAGCAGGCGAACCAACTGAACCTGAAAATTGCCGAGCTGTATTCCGCGAATAACTACCACGAATTCGCCGCACGCCACTTCCGCGTGGTGTTCGACAACAACCCCGAGAATCCGCGTCTCGTTGGGGAAAAACTCATCGAGTCGCTTTCGGCGCTGGCGGAATCCAACACCATCCAAAACCAGCAGTTCATTATAGAGTCGCTTCAGGAAGCCACCACCATCGCCCCGGAAAACGTGGAAATTCAGGAACTCCTCGCCAACCTGTTGCTGAAGTCGCTCGATTACCCCGCTGCAAAAATCGCCTTTGAACGCGTTCTGGAACTGCGCCCCAGTCGCCCTGATGCCAATGAGAACATTGCGTTCATCTACCGGCTGGACCGCGAATACGCCCTGGAAGCAGAGCATCTGGGCCGCGAAGTGGCCAACGACCCCAAGGACTACACCAGCAAAGTTCTGTACGGCGATGCCTTGTGGAAGCTCGGCGATTATGACAAAGCCATTGAGCAGTACGAGGCCGCCAAGGCGCTCGACTCGGAAAACCCCCGCGCGTTGGTTGCTCTGGCCTCCGCCCAGCGGAAGCTCGGCAAGTACAAGGAAGCCCGCGAATCCATTCAGGAAATTCTGAACCGCTTTGAGAAGGACGTGCGCGCGAATTTGGAGATGGGGCTCGTTTTCCTGGATGAGAAAAACTACCGCGGCGCCGAACCATTCTTCAATGATACCATCAAGCTGATGGAGGAGGACCCCCTGAAGGGAACTCTGGAAGGCGATTTGATTTTGGCGAGTGCCCACGTGGCTCGCGGGCAGGTGGCGCTCAACCAAACCGGACCCGGTACCGCCACAGCGGATTTTGACAAGGCACTGGAAATCCTTCCCGAGTACCCCCCGGCGATCTTCAGCACCGGTGAGGCGCTCCAGAAGAAGTTCTCCTCCACCCGCTCCATGAACGATTTGGAGGAAGCCGAAGAGAAAATGCTGCTGGCGCGTGAACTGGATGAAGCCAACCCGGACTTCGCGCTCGGGCTGGGGATCTTCTACCACCGCACGTATTCCCAGGAAGAACGCACCCGTGAGCTGGAACACTACCGCAGCGCCCTGAAGCATTACCGTGATTATGTGGACCTTGGCGGCGCACAGATTGAGCAGGTGAACGGATTTATCAAGGAGTTGGAGGCGAGCGAGAAAGAGTTGGAAAACCAACTCCTCGCCACGCCAGCCCCCGTGGTGGCCGCAGCCGATGGCGCCACCTCTGAAACTGCTCCTCTGGCTACGGCCGACGACTCCACCAGCCCCGTGGCCGCTGTTGAACCGCAACCGTGACCTCTTTTCTGACCAAAGCCTTCGCCCTTCTTCTGCTGGTGGCCCTGTTGCCAGCCTGCAGCAGAACCCAGAAGATTGATCCCTACGCACCGCATGAAACCTTGCTGGGCATTGCCACGGAGTTCAAGCTGTTGGACTCGGGCGATCCCTATCGCTCCACTCCCCCGCAGGATTTGACGGGTCAGCACATCGCCAAAGCCACTCTGGTGCGCCTCGCCAATTACGAGGAACTCCACCCCGACCGCTTCCCCCTGGAAATCCGGATGCTGAAAGCCCGGTGTTATGAGTGGCTTGGGGACAGTGGCTCGGCCCGCGATCTTTTTGCCGAAGTGGCGGCCCAATCCGATTCCCCCCTGGCCGCAGAAGCCGCGGCGCATGCCCGCCTGCACGAGCGCATTCTGGCCGAACAACCCGACCCCACGCGGGCCACCTCTGTGGAGGCTTTTCTTGGCGAGTTGTATCGCCATGAGGAAGCCCTGCTCAACGCGGCGCAATCAGAGGACAATCCCCTCTTCCAGGCGTTGCTCCTCAAATCCGCCGAGGATTTGGCGGTGCGCCGGGTGGAGGTTCTGGCCGGGAATCGCCTTTTGGTGGAGGAGGACGAGCAACAGATTCTGGAACAACTCCGCCGGTTGATCACCACCTACGGGGAATCCGCCCGAGGGCGAAGCCATGTGGCGCGCCTGGCGCGTTTTCACCGGGAACTCGCCGAGGAGGAACTGCGGTTGCATCCGCCTTCGGGGATTCGGTTCGACCGCGCCCGATGCCTGCTCCACCTGAATGAGGCGCTCGATATTCTTCACCAACTTGCCCAGGAAGACGGCACCGAGGAGAAGCTGGTGGCTCAGCGGGAATTGGATACGGTTCTCGCGTTGCGTGATGTGGTGTTGCGCACCAGCCGCTAAGAGTGCTGGTATTGGGGGAAATCCCACCGGGTGAGTGTTGCCCATGCTCTTGGATCTGCATTGCCACACGCTGGAAAAAAGTTACGACGGCAAAGTGCCCGCGGCCGTGGTGGTGCGTTCGTTGTTGGAGCGCGGGTTTGACGGGGTGGTATTCACGGATCACAACTCCCCGTGGCAACCTGAGGAGTTGGATGCGCTACGGCGGGAGGCAAACCTCCCCGGGGAGTTTTTTCTGGGCTCAGGGCAGGAAGTGCGCACCGCCTTGGGCGATTTAATCGCCGGGGATCTCCTGGTCTACGGCCCTCTGGAAAGCATCCCCGATGGAACTCAGATCACCGAGGTTTTGGAATTGGCCCGGCGCTGCGGTGGCCACTGCATTGCCGCCCATGCCGGGGCGCAGATGGTGGGGCTGGGGAGCCGCGTGGGGGACTTTCCCTTGTTGGCGGTGGAGACGTGGAATGGTCGCTACGGGCCTCGGGTGGCGAAGGAATCGAAGGAATTGGCACGGCGTTTTGGGCTGATGGAGACCGGTGGGTCCGATGCGCATCAGGAGAAGGAACTCGGGGGCGGCGGCACACTTCTGCCCACCAGGGCATACCGATGGGAGGAGATTGCCGGGCATATAGCCTCGGGTGAGGCTCGCCCGTGGCGCCCCGGATTGGTGGGCGCGCTGGAACGCTGGTGGGGGTAGTATACTTGATTAGCGATGAGGCCGGGCCGTTGGCGCTCGATGCCATCCTGAACGCTAGCCCGGCTTTCTCACCAACTTCGTCGCGAGACAGCGAAGGGCTCGTCAGGCCGAGGGTTTCCCGACGTGAGTCGGACGCCGACGTGTATTCACACTTCAAGGTCGACGAACAAGGGATTCCCTTGGAATGGCGGGA
>JANRMB010000224.1:0-14965 GCA_033761985.1 Candidatus Sumerlaeia bacterium
TTGGGCTCCCGGTATCCCAAGCAAACCTTTCTGCGTTTGTTGAAAAAGCTCGATGAAGGGAAGGCACTTTTTGAAGATGATTTCCACCAACTTGATGCTCTTGCCAATCAACTCATTGAGGAAGACTTCCGGTCCATCGGCGGGCTCAAACCCGAGGAGAAATAGGCCTTGTCCCCACCCGCACCTAGCCCGGATTTATCACCAGCCATCTGCTGCGACAGTGGAATCATCCCGCCATTCCAAGGGTATCCCTTGTTCGTCGACCTTGAAGTGTGAATACACGTCGGCGTCCGACTCGCGTAGGGAAACCCCCGGCCTGACGGGCGCTTCGCCGTCTCGCGACGAAGTTGGTGAGAAAGCCGGGCTAATTTCCCTTTGGCACCCCGCTCCTCCTGTGTAACACCATCCCCCCACATTTTCGGAGTTACCCCGCCAACGCACATGTCCCTCGTCCTTACCAATACCCTCACCCGCAAGAAAGAGCCCTTCACCCCGCTCGATCCCCAAGGAAAACGGGTCACTTGGTATGCCTGCGGACCCACCGTTTACGGGCCCATCCACATCGGTAACGCCCGCACCATCGTCATGACTGACACCATGCGCCGCTGGATGGAGCACATCGGCTACACCGTGCAGTTTATCTCCAACATTACCGACATCGACGATAAGATCATCAACAAGGCCAAGGAAGAGGGAACCGATTCCGATACCGTGGCCCGCAAGTATGCCGACCTCTACTTCTCGCAGATCGGCCTTCTCGGCGTTCGCAAAGCCACCGAGCACCCCCGCGCCACGGAGTTTATTCCCCAGCAACTCGCCCTCATTGAAAACCTCCTCAAATCGGGCCATGCGTACACCAGCGAAGACGGCAGCGTGTGGTTTCATGTGAAAAGCTTCGGCGATTACGGCAAACTCTCGCGTCGTAATCTCGAGGAAATGCAACAGGGCGAACGCGTGGATGCCGCACAACAACGGCTCAAGCGCGATGCCCTGGACTTCGCCTTGTGGAAGGCAAGCAAACCCGGCGAACCCTTCTGGGAGGCTCCCTGGGGGAAAGGTCGCCCCGGGTGGCACCTCGAGTGCTCCTGCATGGCGATGCACTGCACCAACAGCCCCACCATTGATATCCACTCCGGCGGAAGCGATTTGATCTTCCCGCACCACGAGAACGAAATCGCCCAAAGTGAGGCCGCCTCCGGTAAGCCCTTCTCCCGGTATTGGCTCCACCTTGCCATGTTGAATTTGGATGGCATCAAAATCAGCAAGTCGCTCGGGAACGTTCGGTATTTGGATGAACTTTTGGAACGCTACAGCCCGCTGACGCTCCGCCACATGCTGATCTCCGCCCACTACCGCACGGAGCTGAACTTCTCCGAAGAAGGGTTGGAACAGGCGAAGAAGGCGAGCGGCAAATACGCCGAGGCGGCCCACCGCGCGTTGGAATTTCTGGGTTCCCTGGCGCCCGCTGAAGCATGGAGTCAACACCCCGAAGCCGCCGCTTTGGATGCCCAGTTTACCGAGGCCATGAACGATGACTTCAACACCGCCAAAGCCTTTGCCGTGCTCTTCGATTGCGTGACGCGATTGAATTCTGCTGTGGTGAAGGGCGCTGCGGAGCGCTCCGCTGTGGAGGCCTACGCCAGCCTGCTCGCCCGGTTCCGCCAAGCTTTGGGCCTTACCCCCGAGTTGGAACGCGAGGAAACCCTTGGCGGTAGTGATGAACTCACGGCCCCGCTTTTGCAGCTCTTGATTGACGTTCGGCAAACCGCCCGTAAGAAGAAACTCTTCGAGGTGGCCGATGAAATCCGCAACCGCCTCACCGCCCTCGGAATTGCCTTGGAAGACGGCCCCGAAGGCACCACCTGGAAGCGCCTGTAACCCTCTCCACTCCACCCCCCGGGAGAACGCACCGATGAAATGCGAACGCTGCAACAACTGCGATGCCGTGGCCAGCATCACCCGAGTGGATGAAAACGGCAACGCCGAAACCATCCGCTTGGGCAACTGCGAAGCCTGCTGTCAGGAACTCCGGTTCTTGAACATCCAATCCAACCTCGCGCTCGATATTCAGGATGTTCTTCAGGAACTCATCGCCCAGGAAGTGAAGGGCAGCGCCGGAACCAAAATTATTGTCACCAGCACCCAAGTTGTTGCCGAAGATGATCCCGAGTGTCTGCACTGTGGCCTCAAGTTTTCCCAGTATAAGAAGACGCTGATGCTCGGTTGCCAGTATTGCTACGAAAGCTTCCAAAACGAGTTGGAGCCCCGGCTTAAGAAGTACCACCGAGTCAGCAGCCACACCGGTGCCGGCGTGGTGGAAGCAAGCGAAGCCTTTGAAATCATGAATGAGCTGCGGGACTTGAAAGCCGCCCTCGCCGAAGCCGTGGAAAACGAGGATTATCTTCACGCCTCAGAACTCCGCAAGATGATCGTCAAGAACGAGCAAAAACTCGAGGAACTCAACACCCGCGCCACCAAAAAGGCGATGGACAAAAAAGCCACCCGTGAAGCCGCCCAGCAGGAAAAAGCCAACGGCGGACTGAAGGAAGTCCCGGAAGAAGGGGCTAATCCGTGACCGAGCCACTGGATTATCTTCCGCTTCCCATCCGCCGCCCGCGCCGCAACAGGGTCTCCCGCGCCGTGCGCAATCTGGTGCAGGAACATCGCCTCCACCCCCACGATTTGGTTCTCCCCGTCTTCCTGCAAGAGGGCGACAAACTCCGCACACCTATCTCCTCGCTCCCCGGAACTGAGCGCCTTTCCGCCGATCTGCTTCTCCGCTTGGCGGAGCAAGCCCTCGAACTCGGTGTGCAGGCCATCTGCCTCTTCCCCTACATTCCCCGGGAGAAAAAAACCATACGCGGCGAGGAATCCCTCAACCCCAACGGATTGCTTCAAACCACCCTTCGGCTTCTCAAACGCGAACTCCCCGAGCTGTGCCTCATCACCGACGTCGCCCTCGATCCCTACTCCAGCGATGGCCACGATGGGCTGTTTGAAAAGGGGGCGATTTTGAACGACGCTACCCTACCCCTCCTTGCCGCTATGGCGGTCTCGCAGGCGGAAGCCGGAGCGGACGTCGTTGCACCCTCGGACATGATGGATGGCCGTGTGGAGGCGATCCGTTCCGCTTTGGATGACGCTGGTTTCACCAACACCTTGATCTGTAGTTACACGGCCAAGTATGCCTCGGCATTTTACGGGCCCTTCCGCGATGCTCTGGATTCTGCACCCGGCGAGGGCGATAAGAAAACCTATCAAATGAACCCGGCCAACGCCCGGGAAGCAGACTTGGAAGTCGACTTGGATGAGTCCGAAGGGGCCGATTGGCTGTTGGTGAAGCCCGGATTGCCGTACCTCGATATTCTGGCCCGCGTTCGCCAGCGGAGCGCGCTCCCGCTCGCGGTGTATCACGTGAGCGGCGAACTCGCCATGCTCAAGGCGGCGGCAGAGCGCGGTTGGCTAAACTACGATGCCTGCCTGATGGAGTCGCTTCTGGCGTTCAAACGCGCCGGGGCCGACATGATTTTCACTTACGCGGCACTGGAAGCCGCTCGATTGCTGCGCCGTTGAATAACCCAGTGCGAGCGGCAGCACTGCACATCCCATTTGAACAGGTGGGAAAACGGAATCGTCTTGTTTTGACTTGACGGACTTTATCTCGGTGAATTGACTCAACTACACGTTTCAGAACACATTACAACCACCTAGCGAAAAAGGTCAGGCCGGTCTCAATGGTTACTCTCCCTGCGGGCGCAGAAACTCTGGCAGATGTTCTACTGCAGGAAAAGCTCATCAACGAGGATCAGTACGCCCACGCCAAGCGGGAGTACGAAACCAGCGGTCGTTCTTACGGGAGCATTCTGGTTTCCATCGGCGCCGTCTCGGAGAACGTTAAACTCGGCGTTCTCACCAAAAAATGTAAGTGCGAACTCGTCGGCCTGAAAGACGTTACACTGGCCCCCATGGCCGCTGACCGTGTTCCCCGCGAGCTTTGCGTTCAGCACACGGCTGTTCCCTACAAGGTGGAAGGTCAGTCGCTGTATGTGGCGATGGAAGACCCCACCGATGCCCGGGCGGTATCTCAGATTGCCGCCGCCGCAGACTTGGAACTCGTGCTGCAATGCGCTAAAGCCAGTGAAATCAAAGCACTGATTGAGCAGATCCCCAAAAAGGTTACTGCAGCCGCACAAAAAAAGCGCTACTTCAAAAAGCTTCTCGGGCTCATCACTCTTCCCATCATCGTGGGCCTTCCACCGCTTCTGTTGATTGGTTTGATCCTATACAACCGCGATTTCCAAAAGTTCTACCGTGAACTGCACTATGATCAGTTCGAGTTGGTTCTCATCTTCGTTCTGGCTTGGAGCTCTTGGGCGATTGTGGGTTATTGGATCAACGGATTGATCTTCGGCGAACCCGAGGAAGAAGAGTAATCCGGCGACCATTCTGCTGAAATCCAGTCGTCGTGTTCAGGTAAATCGTTTTCATAAACTCAATTTGTTAGGATTATGTGACTTGTTGGTCAGGTTCTCTCCTGTTGCTTGACGGGACGGATTCTTCTGAACAGGGTGCCCGCGTCTTGCAAGTGATTCGCAGGAACACCCCCTTTCGGAGAATCCCATGAAGAACATTCTATTTGCAACGATCGCTGCCGCAGCCATCGCTACTTCCGTTTCCGCGCAGGTGAACTACGCCACTGCCCCCACCATCGCCCAAGTTTTGACCGAAGCACAAATTTCCACTGGGACCGGAACAACCTTGAGTAATATCGATGCCCGTGCACTCGGTGTGGATTCCCTCGGCCGCCTTTACTTCTATACCACTGAAGTAGCTGATGCTACTGGCCGCCTCGTACGTGTTGACCTTGCCGGTCCAACTTTCACCACTATTGCCACACAAGCCGAACTGTTGGCTGTAATGAATGCAGGCGATGCAGCTCCAGCAACTGCTGTACAAAACGGAAGTCTTATCGTTCTCTCTGACAACCGCATCGTGATGAGCACCTTCAGCGGAACGGATGATATTCTACTTGTTACCCCAGGAAGCCCCTCCACTATTACAGCACTTGTTGCCAATACTGATGGGGTTGCCGGCATTGAAGTAAATGCCGCTCAGACAGAAGTGATTTTCCTCACCGAAACAGGCTTTGGTGGCGATGACGCCATCAAGTCCGTTCCGTTGTCTGGTGGTACCGTTACAACTCTCGCCAACACCGCCGCCATTACCACGGCTGCTGGTGGAACTGGTCTTGGAAGCTCCGGAAGCGGAATCACCTCCACCGGCAACTTGCTCTTCTGGAACGAAGGTGGTTTCGGCGGAAATGAGAACATCGTACAACTTAGTGGCACCACAGTAACGGCACTTGGAACAATCACCAATGGTGACTTTGATGAAATCACCGTAGCGGCTGATGACGCGATCATCGGCTGGAACGAAGGTGGTTCACTTGGCGACGGCGTATTTGTTTATCCCACACCTTACAACTTTGCTAGCCCCCTCATCACAACTGAAGCCGCCATCAATACTGCTCTTGGCACAACTGGCGACCGTGAATCTGCTAACTCCGGTTCTTCCGCATACAAACCCAACGCCAACACCACAATCTACTACGTTGCTGATGAAAACGGTGCTGGTATTTTCTCCCTTACTTACACTGGGTCACCCGTTTCCAACGTTGAGTCCTGGAACCTCTACTCCTACTAAATACACCTCAATTCAGCTACCTCGTCCCCGGTGGGTTTCTCCATCGGGGACGTTGTTTTTTTACCCTTCCCCAAAGGTTTCCCCCTTTCCCCCTTTCGCTTGGCGTTGATTTTGGTTACTTCTTACCCAAGGTGCGACGTTTCTCGTTTCCCTCCCATCTTTCAAAAGAAGCCGATCCTCTCACCGTGACCCCTCTTCTTCATCGTTTGCTACTGGCCGTTCTACTCAGCTGCCTCACCTCGTTTCTTCCCGCGCAGTTTGGAACTCAAGGCCCTTCCGCCTCTGAATACCCAGCTACTGTAAAAGCCTATCTCGCCGCTGCTCCCGTTCAGGGCGAGAGTGTGGAGGTCATCGTCCATGTAAAAGCCGACCCCGGGTATTACTTTTATGCTCTGAATGCCCTGGTGGATCCCGATGGCTTTGGCCCCGTTTCCACGAAAATCACGTTAAGCGAAAACCCCCTTCTGGAGCCTATCGAAGGCGAAGCATGGCGGGAAGTTCCTGAACCAAAGCAGAAATTCGATAAGGCGTTCTCCCTCGACGTTCGGTATCACCCCGGGGAAACCACGTTTCGGCGGTTGTACCGTGCCACACAAACGGCAACGTTCCCCTTGGCGGAGCCCCTTCCTGGGTTTGTCAACATGCAGATTTGCGATGAATCCATCTGCCTACCCCCCCGGAAAACCAACTTCTCTCTCAGCGAACAAGCTCCCACCGAGGTGTTGAATTTTGGGGTGGAACCATCGAAAACCCCGACTCCTTCCACCACACCCGAAGCGACTTCCGTGGGGGAGGAAACGGCTACCCAAGAAAAGCCGTCTGTTCCGGTCCAAGCCGGTGCTCCCTCGGAGGCACGCCAGCTCGCCTCGCAGGGTATCGTTAAAGTGGCGGGTATTGCGTTCCTTGCGGGGTTGCTTTCGCTTCTCACCCCCTGCGTGTTTCCCATGATTCCGCTGACCATCTCCTTCTTCACCAAGCAGGCCTCAAAAACCACGGCGGAACGTCTCGCCCTGCTGGCGGTTTACTCGGGGTCTATTGTGCTTGGGTTTGCACTGATTGGTTTTGGCCTGGCGTTTGTCCTATATTTACTGGGTTTTGGAAGCAAAAGCGCGGGGCTGGTGAATGCCTTCGCCGCCAATCCATGGGTCAACATCACCCTGGCGCTCCTCTTTGTGGGGTTTGCCCTGAGCCTGTTTGGAGTCTTCGAACTCGGTGTTCCCAGTAGCTGGGCGAATGCCCTTCAACAGAAAAAAGGGAAGCGTAAGGATTGGATTGGGGCGGTGTTGATGGCCGTGATTTTTGTGCTCATCTCCTTTACCTGCACGGCACCAATTGTGGGGCCATTGATTGTGCTTACGGTACAGGGGGGAGTGCTTCTCCCCGTGGTGGGGCTTACCTTTTACGCCATCGGGTTTGCGTTGCCGTTTTTGATTTTGGGTCTGATTCCCAGCCTTCTCACGGCTTTGCCAAAGAGTGGGGATTGGTTGCATTCCAGCAAAATAGTGTTTGGATTGGTGGAACTGGGCGTGGCGTTGGTCTATTTCGGCAAAGCTGATCTGGTTTTGCGTTGGGGAATTTTCACTCGGGAGCTGCTGCTCTCAGCATGGGTGGCTCTCTCCGTGGTGGCGACTCTCTATCTTCTGGGGCTGTTTCGGCTCACGGTGGAGCTTCACGGCAAAGAGGCCAAACCCACCAGCATCGGAACTGGCCGCCTTACCACTGCAGTGCTCTTCGGTACGCTGGCATTTTACTTCAGTCATGGCCTTTACGGGGGCCAAATCGCCTCCGATCTGGAAGCCTTGCTCCCGCGTTCCCGCTCAGTTTCTTCTCCTGGCGCCGCCAGTGGTGGAGTCGCCACGGGCCATAAACTCCCCTTTATTGAAAACGATCTGGATGCCGCCTTTGCCCAAGCCAAGGCGGAAGACAAACCAATCTTTCTGGACTTTACCGGTTGGACGTGTACCAACTGTTGGCGCAACGCCATCGATGTCTTCCCGCGTCCGGAGGTTTCCGCCCTTCTGGAGCAATACGTCCGAGTTGCTCTCTACACCGATGACCCGGAGTTTGGCCCCAAATGGCAGGAATACCAGAGCGAGAAGTTCGAGACGTTCAGCCTCCCTTTCTACGCCCTACTCACTTCTGAGGGAGAAGTGATTGCCACTTATGGTGGACTCATCCGCGAAGCCGATCGACCTGTATTTACGCAATTCCTCGAAATGGGATTGAGCACCTCCGTTTTAGCTGCAAAAGTAAACGACCCAGAATGAGGCTCTTCCAGCCTCAATCCCTGCCCCTGTTGTGCACGCTTTTCTCTTTGTGAAGGCGTGATTCAAAATAGGTTAGCATCGGTATTTTTGTACAGGCGGATTGGTAACTTGAACGCGCAAACACTCGATTTACCACTATTGTTTCAGACCTCACCCAACTGGGCGCCTTACGTGCTCCAGCAACCGTTGTTACTCCTCAACGACCACGCCCATCTGGAGAAAAAGGCCGCGGCCAACGCTCTGGAGCTTCTTCTTCGCTGGCCTCAGGGGCATCCCCCTGAAACTTGGGTGCAGTCCATGACGAGTATCGCCAACGATGAGGTGGAGCACCTGCAAACCGTAACGGGTATTTTGGCCCGCCGTGGGGGGGAGTTGGCCCGCAGCCATGCGAACCCCTACGCACAGGCGTTGCGCAAAAGTGTACGTTTTGGAAGAGGGAACGAGGAACTGGTGGATCGTCTTCTGGTGAGTGCGCTCATCGAAGCCCGAAGTTGCGAGCGTTTTTTTCTGCTCGCCGAGGCCGCCAAGGATGAAGAGCTCGCCCGCCTGTACAAGAATCTCTACGCAAGCGAAGCCGGCCACTACCGGGTTTTTCTGGCCCATGCCAAAACACTTCGCCCGGATGAGGATGTGGATGACCGTTGGCAGGAGATGCTTGCTCTTGAATCAGACCTAATCCAGGAACAGGATCCGAGATTTACCATGCATAGCAATTATTCTTAATGCCAACCTGCAATCGTCAATTACAGCTTGATATTTTCTTATTTGTAACCTCATCATTCGGCTATGCAGAAAATTGGTGCGCCGAATGAATCATTCCTACCACCCCACAGCTTTTTGGGAAATGAGCTCCGACTGGTGCTTCGCCCTGAATGATCAGCTCGAAGTTCTTGAACTTAACCTCTCAGCCAAGGGGGGATTGGCTGGATACACCACCGTTCACCTGCAACCCAATTGGTCTTTGGTGCAGATTGCCACGCAGGAACTGTTGGATTTTCTTTCCCATCTCACTCGGAATCCCGGCGACTTCTCGATTCGCAACGCCTCGGAGATTGAACTGGAGATCGGGCCCAACGAGCTTGTTTTTTCGGCCCAGGCCCAACGGTTCGAACAACCTGATCATTCCAATTTTATTCTCCTGATTCTTCGCGATTGTTCAGAGATACACCTGCGGGAGGAGCATTTTTCCCGATACGTTCGCCGCACAGAGGCCCGGCTCAAGTCAACCCGTCAGGTTTTTTTCAGCTATCACCGGGGTGAGAAAAGATTCATCAACTTTACCGCCGGAATCAGCCATTACGGGTCCCACAGCCCCGAGTCTCTGGAGTCCGATCCCTCACTTCTGTGGGATTATTTTGAGCCGAGGGATCGACTTCAAATTCAGGAGTACTTGGGAAAATCCGATTCGGCGCTTCTTGCTCCCTTGATTGCCCGGATCAAAAGCAAATCCACAACACCCCGCTGGGTGGAGTTTGTCATCACTGAGGAGGAAGCAAATGGAAAGCGTCTTCATGGGTACTTTCAGGATGTGACGCTTCTTCAAAATCTCGCCCAAAAGAACAACCAGCTTGAGGCACTAAACCAGCAACTTCTGGAGAATTCACCGCTCCTGATTGGAGTGTTGGAGCAAGTCGGTGATGATTTCCGGATTCTGGCGATGAATCCACCCAACAGTCGCCATTACGGAATGCCAGCCAAACATCTGCGCGGAAAAATGCTCCGCTCTGTTTATCCCGTTCCAGATGTGATTGATTCCGTTCTTCCACACTACAAATCCGCTCGGGAAACCCGCCAATCCACAGCTTTCCGACTCGAGGCTCCCACCCGTTTTGAAGAGGGGTACGATGTTTGGGTGAGTCACCTTTATGTGAATGAAGCCGGTAACGATGTGTTTGTTTATCAGGCTCTTTCGGATTCCCTGAGCAGTAAGTATCTCCTGAATCTTGGTATTGGCAATCAAATGCTTTCCAGTTTGCTGGGGTTGGTTCCGCTCATTCTGTTTAGCACCAACAAGGATTTTGAAGTGAAAACCGCGGTGGGGCACGGGTTGGACTTGTTGAAGATTACTCCTGCTGAGATCATCGGTAAAGATTTGGAAGTATTGCTGGAATCAGACTTTATGGTGGAAAGCCCCACCAGTCGGGCAGACGTTCTGCAATCGTTCCGCGACGCGGCGCTGGGTCGTCACGTCTCCTTCGATCTGGGGTGGCGGGGTCGGGTACTGCGATGCAACTTGCGGCCTTTGCATAATGAGGAAGCCAAAATCGCCGGTGTATTGGGAATCACCTTGGACATCTCCGATTTCTTTCAGCGGGAATCTTCTCGCCAAGATCTGGAACGTCGGATGCAGGAATCGCAACGATTGGAAAAACTGGGAATCATGGCCGGCGGGATTGCCCATGATTACAACAACATCCTTACGGGGATTACCGCCAGCCTGAGTTTGATTCAATCCACACCCTTGAACGAGGAACTGCGCGAGCACCTGAACCGGATTCAAATCTCCACCAACCAACTCGTGGGGTTGACGAACCAGATGCTCTCCTATTCGGGGCGGGGGAAAACCTCGCTCAAGCACGCGGATTTGAATGTGCTGGTTCGCGAGGCGCTTACCATGCTCAAAGGGAAGCTGAACGATAAGGTTCAAATCGAACTCAACCTCAGCAACATGCCGCTTCGAGTGCGGGTGGATGAAACCCAGATTAATCAAATTCTCCTCAATCTCATCACCAATGCCAGCGAAGCGATTGAATCGAGTGACGGCCACATTCGCATTTCCACCCGCAAACAATACTTCACCAAAGAGATGATTCTCAAAGGGGAGTACCCACCGGATGCACTTCCCGGTTCCTATGCCAAGGTCATTGTGGAGGATAATGGCAAGGGGATGACTGAGGAGACTCGGGTCAGAATATTTGAGCCATTCTTCACCACTAAGTTTACCGGTCGTGGGTTGGGGCTTTCCGCCGTACAGGGGATTGTGAAGGGCCATAAGGGGCTCATCCGTGTGGAATCGACTTTGGGTGTGGGGACACGTTTTTTTGTTTCCATCCCGATCTCCGATGAGACATCCACGGAGATTTCCCTGAAGCACCTCGAGAACGTGGAAAGAACCCCGATTCCCTCCATCCCCTCAGAGCAAACTGTTCTTGTTATTGATGACGAGGAAATGATTCTGGAAGTAACCAGTAAAGTGCTCCAGAAGCTCGGGTACAAGTGCCTCCTGGCCGATGGTGGATTCAAGGCTCTGGAAAAATTTGAGCGTAATCGAGATGCAATTCGTCTTGTGATTCTTGATATGACGATGCCCGGAATGAGTGGCGATGCAGTATTGGAGCAACTCCGTGAGCAGGGTTTTCAGGGCCCTGTTATTGTGATGAGCGGTTACTCCGAGGCGGAAGTCCGCACCAAGCTCCGCCGCTACCAACCGGTTTACTTCCTCGCCAAACCCTTCCGGGTGGAGGAGTTGCGGGAGCTTTTGAAGACGGCAGAACTCGGTTGAGGCTTGCCTGTTGAAACGAGAGTGATTTTTGCTGCCGTACGTTAACGTACACGGCAAATCGCCGCCTCTGTCCCCATGTCCCTTGGAGCCTGTCTCTATGTCCACCAAAAAAATCCTCCCCATTTTTGTGGTGGGTACTACAATTCTCCTTCTACTGATTCTCTGGGTTTACTCGTCCCGGGGGTCTGCGGTGCAGGTGGCCATCTCTGAACCACCCGTGAAAAAGGTTGTGGAGGTGGCCCCGGCGACCCCCTCACCGGTTGTGGAGGAGCGCCTTCCCGAGCCGCAAGCGCTCGCAGAAGCAAGTCCTACCCCCGAGCCTACTCCAGAGCTTGCCTTGCCTGCTGCTCCGCTGGCGACTCCTGATGCTTCTCTTCCCCCCACGGTTCTCACGGTTCTGATTCTGGAAGAAGGCACTCGTATGCCGCTAGAATCCGTGGATGTGGAAGTCATCGCCGTGGCCGATGGCTCCACCAATCCCTTCAATGCCCCTCCGGCCCCGGAGAATCCGTTCCCCGCCATCAACCCCGATGAACAGGAGCCACTGAAACCCACGCAGGCCATTACCGGTACTGATGGCCGAGCTGTTCTTACGATGCCTGCTTCTGCCATGGAGGAATTCAAAGGTCGTGAACTCGCCCTTGTAACGGACTGGGGTGTGGGCCCCCGGCATCAGGTTCCCCTGAAACTCAATTGGTATAATAGCAACACTTTGGAAGTGATCTACCCGGGAAGGAAGGAATTCCTCCTCGAAGTTCGCCGCGAGGATGAAACACCCGTGAGCGGGTTGGCCGTGGCGGTGGATGTACGCCAGTACGCCTGGAACCGCCCGGGCGGGTTCTTCCTCACCCAGCAGACCCAGACAGATGCCGAGGGGAAAGCGATCTTTCTGGCCTACGCCCAAGACCGCACACCCCTTGTGGTGGCCACCGAGGAACTGGTGTACTTCAAGGGAAGTGGACGCCGCAGCAGTGACGGCAACCCCGTGGCAATGTTCACCAACCTGCGCGAAGGCGAGGCAATCCGGCTAACCTTGGTGGAGGACGCCGTTCGCGCCATCGGTACGTTGAAAAACGTTCCCGATACTCTGAAGAACATCACCATGACCGCCACGGTTGAGGGCGGTGGCGTGAACTATTTCACCCTCCCCGTGAAAGATAATAAAGTAACCTTCTCTACTCCCGTGAGTGCTGAGGTGAATTTGTTTATTGTGCAAGCGGGTGACGACGGTGATATTCGACGCCGTTTTCAAGGGCCGCCCCCCAGTGTGGAGCATAAGATGGTGGTGAAGATGCCCGACCAAAGCGGCGTCTATGAATTTGATATTGCTTTTGCCGAACGGCGGGAGGTTCTCGCCACGGTTTATCTTCCCGATGGTGAGCCCGCCAAAGGGGTTCGAATCCGCGGTTTGGGATTTGGGGAAGGAGTCGCCGCAGAGGATTCCACCAACCAACGCAACGCCTGGCGGAGTCGGTTGGGGCGCATTGATGGAGAATCCAGCATCCGCTCACAACTCACCGGGAGCGACGGCAAAACCCTGATCGATGTGCCTCCGGCAGCTTCTTATCTCTTCAAGGTTGATCCCGATACCCTCCCCGAGGACGCCAAGGGTGTGGATACCACGGAACTCACCTGGGCCGACATTGAGGCCGGCAAGGAACTCGTCTTCCAACTGAAGCCTTCCTCGCTTTTGTGGGGTCGTGTGGTGGACCGCGCCGGAGCAGGCGTCCCGAACGCCGAAGTAAATCTTCGCGGTCCGGACATCCCATGGAACGATCCCCTATTCCAAACCCGCACGCTGGAGGATGGAAGCTTTGAACTAAACGTTCCTCCCATTCGGCTTACAGAGGTGGATCCCCAAGAGCCGCCGGATTACTATGTTTTCGCCACAGGGCGCAACGTGGGCGGTGGATTGGGCAAAGCCAGCATCGATTCCCCCGAGGAACCCGTTGTGATCACGCTGAACCCCTACAAGGCCTTCCGGTTGAAAGTGGAAAATCAGGGCGTTCCCGTAACAAATATCGAATTCGCCCAACTCTACGATGTCCCTGGGTTTGAGATGCCCATCAGCTCCCGCAGCGGCGGCACCCGTGAGGATGAAGACGGCATTTTCCGCTTCAACTTCCTGATTGAAGACGTGAGTTCGCTGAACATTTGGGCGGCGGAAAGCGATGGAAGCACGTTCGTGATGGTTCCGGTTTCTGCGGAAATCGTCAACAACGCGACCTATATTGTGGACTTGGCCAACCCGGATAAATTCGAGCTCATTCCCGAGGAGAACGGTGAGGGAAGCGCGCAGGGGGGTGGCCCTGGCGGAGCTCCTGGTGGCGGCGCTCTCGGAGGTGGAGGACCCGGTGGTGGTGGGGGAGGCCGCGGCGGAAATCGGCTGTGATTCCGAATTCTCCTCGCCATCCCGAGGCCCTATCCAGCATACATCTCCGAACATTTTTTCCAAGGAATTTGACCGATGCAGAACGAACGCCCAAAGGAATTTGAAGGAATCCTCCATGCCGAAGGGATGCGCTTCGCCTTGGTGGTGAGTCGCTTCAATGCACTGGTAACGGAATCACTTCTGGCAGGTGCGCTCGATTGTTTGAAACGTCACGGGGCCACCGTTGCTGATCAAGTGGTGGTTCGCGTACCGGGTGGATGGGAAATCGGTTTGGCGGTGCAACACATTCTGAAAAGCCAGCAACTGAAGGTGCATGGTATTATTGCGCTCGGCTGTGTTATGCGCGGTTCCACCACCCACAACGAGTACATCAACGGCGAACTCACGAAGCAACTCTCCCACCTGAGTCTGGAGCACCACATTCCGGTGAGCTTCGGTGTTCTCACCCCCGACACCATGGAACAGGCGTTGGAACGGAGTGGATTGAAGATGGGGAACAAAGGGGCTGAAGCAGCCGAGGCAGGGATTGAGATGGTGAGTTTGCTGCGCCGCCTCGGGTAGAATCCGGGGTAAACGCCCCAGAATCCGGGGTAAACGCCCCAATACGGCGTTGCGCTTCAGCCTCGGCCTCGGTCGCGTACAGGAAATGTAGCGTTTATTCAGAATCTCGTACCAGATTCTTGTATCTGATGGGTTCAACCCACTCCGGGGTTGGAGGCTTTTTGCCTATCATCCCACCGATTCACTTAGTTTATCGGGGGCTGGGAAGAGGGCGAACGCTGGGCGCAATGTCGATTGTATGCGGATGGGCGAGGCAGTAGGTTCGGCCAAATGCATAGGAAAAAAACAGCGCGGGATGCGACCGGATTGTTCCTACCGATAACCTGATCCACAGGGATAAACGTTTCGACTCTCCGAAACTCCCAATCGACGTTCCCCAAGCACCCCATTCCCAGACCCAGAAAAACGGCCGGAATCTACCACCGATTCTTCAGCTCCACGGACTAAACCGATCCGTCCCTCCGAAACTCCCCGACACTGCGCCCAGCGGGCGCCCTCTTCCCAGCCCCCGATGAGCGTAAGCGAATCGGTGGGAACCCC
>JANRMB010000225.1:0-9310 GCA_033761985.1 Candidatus Sumerlaeia bacterium
CTCAATAACCACGGGGAGCAAAACATTCTTGGGAGGATAGTTCAGCACCACACGATTACCGGCAAGAGTCTTAATGTTTGGAATCACAACGGTAAAGATATCGAATTCACTGGGTTGAATGGTACGAATCGGGAAAAAGGAAAGATCGAATGTTCCGTTATCCAGGGGGATTTGGCGTCGATCGTTGGTAAGAATTCGAAAAGATTCCGGCCCGATAATGATCGGCGCATCCGACGTGTTAAGCACGCTGATCACCAATTGATTTTCCCGTGCCGCCGCTCGAAGACCAACTCCCGAAACAAACTTGTTGGGTCGATTGTAGCCCAGGATTGCATGTTGGGACGCCTCGGGATTCTCCACCGCTTTTGCCAACGCGGCATCGGCTTCCTTGCCACCACAACCAATGGATAAAGCCCAACCCATTACTGCAACCAAAGTAGTTGAGAGGGAAATGAAGTGCTTCAACATAGGGGAAAACACCACTAGCGTGATTCGGTTGGGGGTTGAACGGGAGCTGGAGGAAGATTGGGGAAAGGCTGATCCACTGGGGCCACTTCAGGAACGGGGGTAGGTTCCGGGGTGGGAACAGGAGTGGAAACAATCAGCGGAGTGGGGGCAGGAGTCACAAAATCCGGGGTAGGTTCCGGAGTTTGTTCCACCTGCTTCAGCATTTCATCCGAAACCAGCCCGCCCTGTTCATCACGGTGCTCCAAGTGCATTTTGTCCAAAAGCTTTTTCCGCTCGGAAATGCTCATGTTCGGATCCAACTCAACGGGGGTTGGGGTTGGAAGCGTGGATGTATTGGAGGCCGCCCCCCCGCCACTCATGGCGAAGATTACACCCGCAATTATGGCAACAAGAACCATGGCACCACCGATGAGGGCAGGAAGCGGAAGACCGCCCTTGGCCTTTTCGGCGGGCTTTTCCTCCATGGCGGTTTTCGGCTCCTCCGCCGCAGGTTTCACTGGTTTGGGAGTGAAATCCATACGCGCAAGAGAGGCAGTGGAGATACGGGGAGCGGATTTGGAGTCGGAGCCGGTTCCGGTTTCAGAACGAGTATCACTGGCGGATTTAATCGGTTTCGCGGAATCGCTGTCTTCGTCAAAACCCGTGGTGGGGTTCTTACGGGTACTCATGGGAAGCGGCGTGAGTTTGGAAATGCGATTCACGGGAGGAGGTGTGGAACCCATGTCCGGTTTGGGACTGGGAGTAAAATCATCGCCCGTGTAGAGGCTTCCCATGTTCAACCGGGACTTGGAACTTCCCATCACCGAAGCAATGTTGGTGGATTGCTTTTTGAGGGCCTTTTGCAGTTCATCGCAGAAATCCGCCACGGTCTGAAAGCGCACCGTGCGATCCTTGTTCATTGCCTTTTGAAGGACTGCATCCACCGCGGGTGGTACGTTGGAATTCAACTCGGAGGCAGACATCCGGCCTTCCTTGGGAAGGCGGCGCGTAAACATCTTGAAGAAAGTAACGCCGAGAGAATACACATCGGAACGGGAATCCACGTCGTTGGCATCAGCTTCCTGCTCGGGAGCCATGTAGATTTCTGTACCCAGCGTTTTGCGGTTGGACTTCAATTGCTCCCCAAGGGCATTTTCCCCATCGTTCACAATGTGAATAATCCCAAAGTCACCAATCTTCACCATGTTGCTGGTACCGATGAGAATGTTGGAGGGTTTGATGTCCCGGTGAACAACGTTTTGACTGTGGATATAGACCAACCCGTTGCGGCACCCGGAGATGATGTCCTTCCAGTCGGTGGGCTTCAGGGCGTTGTCGATGATCAACTGATCAAGGGAGTTCCCTTCAAGCCATTCCATCACAAAGTAGTAGTGATCGCCTTGGTTTCCTTTGTCGATGATGCTCACCACATTGGGGTGGATGAGTTTGGCGAGCATCCCGGCTTCCACATTGAAGCGGGTCAGGAACGTCTTATCCTTCACAAATCGCTTATGAAGAACTTTTACCGCAACGATGCGATCAAGGCTGAGTTGGCGTGCTTTGTAGACGACGGACATGCCGCCTTCTCCGCACACTTCCTGAATTTCGAAATTGCCGTTTAGAATGGTACCCTTCTGTAAACGCTCATCTTGAGCAGGGGAACCTGAAGCGCGGGTCTCAGCGGGGCGGGTAGCTTGGGAGGATTCGGCTTCGTTTGACATCATAAGGTAAAGGCGGAGGCTGTGCTTAGGGTCTGTCTAATCAAAAGAACAACCCACCTTCGAGCAAGCGAAAAGTCCTCTCGGAGGACGACGAATCCACGTTTTCTCACTCTCTGGGCACTTATGTTTCACCAACTTCTAGCTCCGTCAACTCTTCCCAATGAGATGAATGAGGCTGAAGAAGACTCCAAGCCGCCCCCCAAAGAAGCAATAACCCAATGGTAATCGGATACGGAATAAGACCTGAAAAGCATATTGCACTGACTAAAAAGCACACCCCATAAGCCAAAAATCGTGTGGAAAGCAAGGCGGGCAATAACCCCACAACCGTCAACTGCTGTGTCAGGCACCGCTGCAATAACCGCACTGCCAAATAGCGCGACATCTTGCGGCACGCTGAGAAGTTAGCAAGGATTAACAGCAAGGTAAATCCCCTCAACACGGTTGCCTCAGCCCAATCGATTCCGTCATCTTTCACAAGCTGCAACCACAACAAGATCAGTACTTGGATTCCCAACGACCAATTGAGAAGTCGATGGATGGAATCCTTCACCGCGGTCGTCAAGCTGGCGTGGATATCCTTCAACGAGTAGCCGGTGAGCAAGATATCCGGCAGCATTCCGGACTCCTTAAATCGCCGAACCAGATCTGTTCCTTGATCGACGAGAAAACCCACCGTGAAAAAATGCCAAGCCAGCGAATACAAGAGCGCGAACTCACCAATATTTCGAGAATCCAGCCCCAGTAATAAATACCAACTTACCAGAAACGTTGGAAGAATCGCGATAATCAGCCCCTGCAGAATGCGCTGGGAGAACTTGCGCTGGTGCCGGGCCCAGAGCCACTGAAGGGGATCTTCCTCCACGGCGGGAAACAGTGTTTTCTGATTAGCACTTGTCATCCGAACTTTCCACCGATTAGAGGATTATCCCGTTTGATTGGGAAACAATTCCCGCATCACATTCATTCACCCGCTCAAGGCATCAACAGCATGAATCTTTCCGAGTACGATAAAATGTATCAGCTTGAGGATTCATACTGGTGGTTTCAGGGCCGGAAGAGAATGATTCAATCCATTCTGGAGCGTTTTCTCCCCGAGGAGCCACGCCCAGGGCGAGTTTTGGACGTGGGTTGCGGCACGGGGATGATCCTTCAATCCTACCAAAAGTGGAGCCCGGTGGGCGCCGACTTCAGCCCGTTGGCGTTGCAATATTGCCAGTCACGAGGCTTGAAGCGCACGGTACGGGCGGATGTTACACGCCTCCCATTTGCCGACAACAGCCTGGATTTGATTCTTGCGCTGGACCTGATTGAGCATGTTGAACGCCACGATTTGTTGATCAAGGAGTTTCAGCGCGTCTTGCGTCCCGGGGGTTGTGTGATGGCTACGGTGCCGGCTCACCCCAGCTTGTGGAGCGAGCACGACGTTGCGCTGCATCACTACCGGCGGTACACGCGGAAGAGTTTTGCAAAGCTCCTTCGCCATGGGAACCTCAAACCCATCAAATACACCTATGGGCTGTTCTTTCTTCACCCTGCCGTGGTCACCTTCCGTATGTTACAAAACCTGAAGAACAAACTAATCCCCAAAACCAACGGCGAACCCAAGGCTCACCTGATTTCCGTCCCCAAATGGCTGAACAGTTTGTTGATTCAGATTTTCAGTTTTGAAGCACGCCTTCTACGGCACATGAACTTCCCCACCGGCACCTCGTTGGTGGTGCTGGCACAGAAGCCAAAAACCAAATCGAAGTGAGGCCGGATTACTTCTGTTTGTTGCGCTTCTCAATCTGGGTGCGCAACTGAACGCACATTTTGGCGAAGGGTTTGGCGCGGAGGCGGCTGATGGGAATGAACGGGCAGCTTTCGCAGAGTTCCTGCTTTTCGTCCGTGCAGAGTTCGCAAAGCCCATAGGAACCCTCTTCAATACGTTCCAAGGCCACAACGATCTGGTGGAGGCGTTCCTCGCCGTAGCGCCGAGTAACAAAGGTGGTTTCCAGTGAGGAGGAATCCTGCGCGGCGTCGGCTTGGTGCGAGGAAAACGTGCGGCTCATGGATTCTTCAGTGGAATGCGCCACGTCATTAATCAAGTCCAAGTCCTTGACAAGGCGTTTGCGCTCGGCCTCTAAAATCCCACGAAGTTCCTTGATTTCCGTTTTGCTGTAAGGGGCTTTGCGTTTGCGTTTCTTCTTGTTCTTTTCCGCCTCGGAAAGAGCCTGGGCCGAGGAAGAGTTTGCAGGAGCCGGAGGAGTGGGCGTTTTGAGAATTCCGACACGGGCGGCGGCTTTTACCACCGATTGCGGATAACGGATTTCATCTTCACCGGCTTCGATGGAACGAACGATTTCCTGGCTTTTTTCCTGGGTTTGCTGGGCACGCATCATCAGGATTTTTTGCAGCATTTCCCCTTTGGTTTTCTTTTGTTGAGGGGGGGCAACCTCTGCCGCAGACTTCTTCTGAATGGATTTCTTGATCGGTTTGATAAGGGCTTTCAGGCTGGAGAGTTTGGACTTGGGAAGCTCTTCGTCATCAGGAAGCGTGGGTTTGCTGATCAGTGTTGGGGCGGGAGCCTTGGACTCGGAGGAAGACTTAGCGGCGCTTTTTTTGGTTGTTTTAGGAGATTCAGGGTTGGTCAATGGTTCAGACTTCTTCGGGGGTTTATCGGATTTTGCTTCAGGTGTTTGGCCAGGTTTTGCTGTTTTGGCAGCGGGAGTTCGTTTTGTTGGTGGCGCAGGTTTGGTGGAGGCAGCAACTGGGCCAGCGGGTGAAGCGGCAGGCGTTGATTTAGCACGCTTTGCAGCGGGAAGTTGCTCCCCGCTGGATTTCGCTTTGGGGGGCTTTGCGGGTTTCGCTTCGGCCTCGGAGTCGTTTTTTTTCTTGGCTGGCATCAGAGTTTCTCCACTACCTCAAAGCATCGGTTGCAAAGGCCACGATGTTTGTCGCGAATCCCCACTTGGGGGGTCCGTACCCAACAACGCTCGCATTTTTCGCCCTCTGCCTTGGTAACGGCTACCTTAAGGGAAAGACCGAAGGATTTGAGCGATTCGGTAAAATCAGCGGAACCGCTTCGAGAAATGTGCACGGTTGAAACAATGAACAACCGGGGAAGCAAGCCCGAATTCGCTTTTAGGAAAGATTCCGTCTCATCGTCGAGGCAGTCGAGCTTCACCGCAGCTTCCAAGGAGTTACCGATCACCTTGTTTTCCTTGGCTCGAAGAGGCTCAATCGCTGCTTGAACCGCCTCCCGAATGGCGAGGAGTTTCTCCCACTTTTGCATCAGCGCAGGAGTATTTCTGTTCTTGGATTGGGGAAGTTGCGTTAGGTGAACGGAATCCCGCTCAGCACTGTGCCCGGGGAGTTCCACCCAGGCTTCATCGGCGGTGAACACCAATACAGGGGCTGTGAGACGGAACAATACCGAGGCGATTTCATAAAGGGCGGTTTGGCAGGCACGCCGAACGGGATCGTTCGGGTGGGAGCAATACAGGCGATCCTTGGCGGAATCGAGGTAAATCCCCCCAAGCTCACGAACACAGAACCCGCTGATGCCATGATAGATTTTGTGGAATTCAAACTCATCGTAGGCTTGCGTAAGTTCGGCAGTCAGTTCATCCAACCGACCCAGCACCCACTGATCGTCCTCGCCCAGTTTCTCGAAGGGGACGGTATCCGTGGCCGGGTTGAAGTCCTTCAGGTTGCCAAGCAAAAAGCGGAACGTATTGCGGATGCGGCGATAGACTTCCGAAACCTGTTTGATGATGTTGGTGGAAGCATTGACATCATTCCGGTATTCGGTGCTGGCCACCCAGAGGCGGATGACATCAGCACCGAGTTCCTTAATGACGTCCTGCGGGGAGACCACATTGCCCAAGTGCTTGGACATTTTGTAGCCTTTTTCATCCAGAACAAACCCGTGGGTGAGAACAGATTTGTAGGGAGCCTTCCCTTTGACCCCCATGGCAACCCAAAGGCTTGACTGGAACCAACCACGGTGCTGATCGGAGCCCTCGAGATACAGATCTGCTGGCCAGGAGAGCGACTCCCGCTCGGCGAGAACCCCCATGTGGCTGGCCCCGGAATCAAACCAAACGTCGAGAATGTTGGATTCTTTCTCGTAACGGCTGGCCTGGGTTTTCATCGATTCAGGGAGAAAATCCACAAGTGGGCGCTTGTACCAGCAGTCGGTCCCCTCGGTGCGCACCAAGTCACGGAAGCGATCGATGACTTCCTTGAGAAGCAGCGACTCATTGGTTTGAGTATCTCGGATGGAGGGACTGGGAACACCCCAGCTCCGCTGACGGGACAAACACCAATCCGGGCGGGTTTTCACCATATTGAAAATACGGTCGAATCCCCATTTGGGAATCCAGTTTACACGCTTGATTTCCTCAAGGGCCTCTTCACGAAGACCGTCTTTTTCCACCGCCATGAACCATTGTTCCGTTGCCCGCATAATCACCGGCTTGTGGCTGCGCCAGCTATACGGATAGCTGTGGATCAGCTTGCCGGTGTGAAGGAGTGAGCCTTCTTTCTGGAACTTTTCAATCAGGCGGTCATTCGCCTTGAAGATAAACTCGCCCTGCATCTCCGGGTAGAGTTCCGTGTATTTTCCTGCTCCATCCACGGGGTTGAAGACGGGGAGATCGTATTGCTTGCCGATGATGAAGTCTTCCACCCCGTGAGCCGGGGCGGTATGCACGCATCCGGTACCGGCATCCAGAGTGACGTGGCCACCGAGCATCACCAGAGAGCGCTTTTCAGGGAAGACCGGATGGGCGCACTCCAGGCGATCGAAGATTGTTCCGCGGAATTCCGCGATCACTTCGCCGGTGATTTTGGTTTCCTTCACCACAGCATCCAACAATCCCTTGGCGATGATCAGGGTTTCCTCGTGGCCATGGGGATGCGTGGTTTTGAAGCCGACATAATCGAGTTCACCGTTGAGGGAGACACCGAGGTTGGCGGGAATCGTCCAAGGGGTCGTGGTCCAGATCACCAACGTGGGAGCAGGAATCGACCGAAGCTCCGCAGGGAGTTCGCCCACGAGAGGGAAGCGCAGATAGATGGTGCGGCTTTCGTGCTTTTCGTTGTATTCGATTTCTGCCTCGGCAAGAGCGGTTTGGTAGATCGGGTCCCAGTGAACCGGTTTGAATCCCCGGTAGATGTAGCCCTTCTCCACCAACACACCCAAACAATCCACGATGGCAGCCTCGTATTGGGGATCGAGCGTCAGATAAGGGTGTTCCCAGTCTCCGCCAATACCCAGGCGCTTGAACTCCTCGCGTTGTTTGTCAATCCAAGTGTGGGCGTAGGCGGCGCAGAGTTCACGAATTTCCAGAGGGGTTTTCTCAGATTCCTTCTTCTGGCGAAGATCATCCAACACTTTTTGTTCAATCGGAAGACCATGGCAATCCCACCCGGGAACGTAATGGCACCGATGACCGGTCATGGTTTTCTGCCGAACGATGATATCCTTCAGCACCTTGTTCAAGGTGTGCCCAATGTGGATGTTCCCGTTGGCGTAAGGAGGACCATCGTGAAGCACATAGGCGGGTCTTGTACGCGATTCCTCTGCAAGGCGACGATCGAGTTCAATCTGCATCCAACGACTCAGAAAGCCGGGTTCACGCTCGGGGAGATTTCCCCGCTGAGGAAAGGGCGTATCGGGAGTGAAAACGGTGGAACTGTAGTCGGTTTTTTCGGGTGAGGAGGAAGAAGTCATGAGATTTAAATACTGTTGGAATAGAAAGATGGGGTTATACGATTAGGGTTGAAGAGGGCGGGCAGGGCGCAGGGGGCGACCCGGAGCTTCCTCGCCCTGGGGGCGTTCCGGACGCGCTCCGGGGAAGGGGGGACGCCGGGGACGTTCCGCGCCCTCAGCATCGTCATCAGGTACTGGCATGGTTCGGCGATCAGCAGCACCCGGCGCCTGCCCTGGGCGGTCAACTTGGCGATTGCTACGACGGGCTTTTGACTTGGTGCTCAGTGTATCGGGAGCGCCTTCCACAGAGCCCACAGTTGGAAATTTCACCACCAGCAGATTCCCCTGAACGGCACTTGTTCCCCCGTTCAGAACGGCAGAACGGTGCAACTGGTTCACCGTTGCGTAAACGGAATTGTTTGGCCCGATGGCGAAACCATCCGCCCAACTCAACAGGGGATCCTGATACAGAGGCGCATATTCTCCTTTGGGGGAGATGATGCCAATGGTTTGATCCGTGATGGAGGAAATGTACAAGTAACCGGCCGTATCGATGGTGATACCATCGCAGATGGGTTTGGAGGCAAACTTTTCCACCGCAGCCGCTAGCGTCGAGGCCTCGGCGGAGAAGTCGCTCAACACCTCCGCTTTGATGCGATAGAGGGACGTACCAGTCATGGGACCGAAGTAGACCCATTCAAAGTCCGGGCTGATGGTAATCGGATTGACGCCGATACGCGCCGGATTTCCGCCCAAAGTGATGGTGCGCTCATCAATCACCATGTCCAAATCTTCCGGGAGCATGCTGGCGTGGCCCTCCAGAACACGGCGTTGCACACCGGTTTGGGAGTCCACCACAATCAGTGCGGCATCCGATCCGGAGGCAGTATCGGTAATATAGATGCGCTGACGTTTTTCATCGATGGCCAAATCGTTCAGGAAGGCTTCTTTGGCAATGACGGGTCGGGGGAGGTAATGAACGCGGAGCAGTTGACTGTTGCGAACCGACCAACCGACGAGTTTGCCGGCACCCTGCGCATCGGCGGGATTGTCGAGAATCCACACCGTGCCGTCGGTGGTGGCCTCGATCCCGAGAACCCGGTTTAACCCGATGGGAGACCCCGCCTTTGGAGCCCGGGCCCAATCCTCTGTGGGGAAGGGAACGGTGGTGCCGTCCTCAAGGAGTTCCATAGCGCGGAATTCCGAGCCGTGGAATTGGTGCATGCTAAGAAAAATTCTGCCGCTGGGAACAACCGCGATGTTTCCGGGGGGGGTGCTGAGGGGAAGCTCAGCCACAATCTCCAGCGGTGCCGAGTAGGAGGTGTGGGTATCCGCCACGGGAAGAATGGGAGCCGGTGTTGGGGCGGGGGTTTCCGAGTTTTGAGCGGCGGAATCGGCAAAAATAAAAGCCGTATGGGTAACACAGATCAACGTTGTGGCA
>JANRMB010000226.1:0-13176 GCA_033761985.1 Candidatus Sumerlaeia bacterium
ACCATCGGCACGATGGAAAGCATCGTGTAAAAGGTCAGCGCAGATGCCCGCAGCATGCATTTATTCAGGAAGAAATGCTGAATGCTGAGCGTCAAAATCCGAAGAAAGTTCACGCCATACCGCTGCCAAGGGCTCAGTTCCTGAACCCGCTGATTCCACAAATCCTCTTTCAGGTAGTGCTTGGCACGCGTCAGCGAGGATTTGTTCCCACTGGATTTTTTCCCATCGGAAGGGGTCATGGCTTCCCACTTTCGTTCAAAATCTTACCGGCAAACGAGGTGGAAAAACAAATCAACGGCATCATGAGCGTGTCGAGGCTACTTCTTGGAATTAAGCGCATCGCGTTATTCACGGTGTTTCGTAATCTTCGGCAGGGGCTGATTAATTTCCTTCATGTTGGCGTCAGATTCCTGAGCGAGCCGCATCAAATCTTTAATGGTAATCTCTTCATTTTGATGCGCGAGGGAGTCTTCAAAGGCGCTGCCGACCCCAGGGATCGGATTGACGCGTTCGCGGTTGCGTTTCAAGGCCTTGGCGATGAGTTCGGCTTCCTCCTTGGCGATGGAGTTCCCCACCTTGTTTTCGAGTTCCTTGCCGAGTTTCGGGAAGCTTCCGCTCACGCGTTGAATCACCTCATCCATTTGGCGAAGCGAATGCGCCAACTCCGCCGTTTCCTCCTGGATTTCCTCATCCTCCATGAGCGATTGCGTATCTTTCCCGGCTAGAATCAATCGGCGATACAAATCCCGGGCGGTTTCAATCGTCTTCTGCTCGCGTTCGTTCAGGAGCGCCAATTGGCGACGAAGCCCCATGATGGAATCCAAGGATTTATCCAACTGCGACTCCAGTGCTTCCTGAAGCTCGAGTCCATTTGATTGCGCCGCGGCATCCCCGGCAGAAGGGATGACGTCGGAAAGATCCGAGGAAAGAGGTCCCGTCATCTGGCGGGAAAGAATTTCTGATTGGCTGTTGAGACGCCGAGCCAGTGTGAGAAGCCGACGGTACCGGTTTGCGTCCACCATGATTTTGCCGTCTTCGTTGGGGGCCAAACTTTCGGCGCTGGAGGGGTTTTCGTCTTCCAATTCCTCGGCATGGGTGTGGGCTTCCAGTGCCTTGGGAGCGTTGCTGGAGGCACGCACCAATCGAGCGGCTTCCAATAGGTCTTCGGGAATTTGACTGATAAATTCCTGGGGGAGGTCCTCGAGGGAAATCAGTTCGGACTTCGCCCGGAGGCATGCCTCGGCGGTAATAAGGAGCAAATCCTCAGCGTTGCCGGGCCAGTTCCAATGACGGAACAGGGCCAGCACTTGGGCATCTGCCCCCGTGGCTTGGGATTTCCCGGTTTCACGAGCCCGCTTGGTGGCGTACCGCACCAGGGCGGGAATGTCTTCCGGGCGTTCCCGCAGGGGAGGAATTTCCAAATGCCGACGTTTGATGAGATTCAGCAGTTCTGGAAGCACCTCATGCCGTTTCAGGAATTCCTTCAACGTAATCTTCGTTGTTACAATAAACCGAACGTTGGCGTCGATGGTGGAACCCGTCAACGGATCGGCAAAGGAGTTCCCGGTGGTCAACTCGATCAGCGTGTATTGAATATCGATGGGGATGGATTTGGTGATGTTGAGCACCAGGGTGCCGCCATCGCACTGGCGGAACCGCATGCCGAAATCGGAGGGGAGGGTATTGGTTACGGAAACCTTGTAGAGGGCTTTGTTGGCCCGGGGACTCATGGCGTGGATCAGTTTGGCGGCGAAAGCCTTCTCCGTCCCTTGCTCGCCGGTGATAAAGACCGGTTGGGCATTTTGGGCAACTTTCTGGATTTGGGCGTTGATCTGGCCGATGGCCTCGCTGATGCCCGGAAGAGCGGTAAGGTCGGGTTGTTGAGTCGCCACAAAAAGACACCCCATGGAAAATTGACGTCTGATCGGCAAAATAGCCTGAGCAACGCAGAAGGATCAATCTACAATGTGGTCGAAATCGACGAAATGTCAACGGTTTGTCCAGCGGGAACGCACTCGGTGGTGATGGTTTAATTGGTATGTCCAAAAAACTTTCTATAATCAAAAGCTTTGATAAGTTCTTTTATCTCTTAGGTTTTCTTTATGGTTGGCACCAACTCTGCATAGCAGTTCAATGAGAACGATTTTAGTCCTAATTCGGGATAACACCATGATTCGCATTACCAAACAAACCGACTATGCCCTCGTTCTCCTGAGTCATTTTTACACGAACGGTCAATCCGGGCCGTTTTCTGCCAAGCATCTTTCGGAGGAAACAAAACTCCCCGAACCCATCGTCGGCAAAATTTTGAAAATCCTCAATAATCAGGGGATCCTTAGTTCTGTGCGCGGCGCCTCCGGCGGATATCGTCTGGAAAAAACCGCCGACGAGTTAAGCATCGCCGATGTTGTGGAGGCTGTGGAAGGCCCCATCCACCTGACGGATTGTTCCTGTGAGGAAGCCCACTGTGATTTTCAATCCCACTGCCCGCTGCGGGAAAATTTTCGGCACCTGAATGTGGCTCTTCGCAACGCCTTCCGCGGTGTCAGCCTCAGGGCCATTTTCTCTCCGCTCAGCACCGCCCAGTGCGAGCAGTTCGTCCATAAACTTCAATCCGCCCTTACGGCACAAATTTCTCCCAATCACCATCCATCGCAACCTGCAACCACCATCAATCAAGGAGCCTGAGCAACATGCCCGGAGCATTAGAGACTGTTGAGGAATTCAACAAACAGGAATACAAACACGGCTGGGTAACGGATATTGAGTCCGAGACCCTCGCCCCCGGTCTTTCTGAAGAGACCGTCCGGTTCATTTCCGCCAAGAAGAACGAGCCCGCTTGGATGCTCGAGTGGCGGTTGAAGGCCTTTGAACTGTGGAAGCAGATGGAAGAGCCCGAGTGGCCGAAAGTGCATTATCCCAAGATTGATTACCAATCCATCTCCTATTACTCCGCCCCGAAGGCGAAGGGTGACGGGCCCAAGTCGTTGGATGAAGTGGATCCCAAGCTTCTGGAAACCTATGAAAAGCTGGGCATTCCGCTCTCGGAGCAAAAGCTCCTCGCCGGTGTTGTTGCCGTGGATGCCGTATTCGATTCCGTCTCCGTAGCCACCACGTTCAAAGGCGCGTTGGAAGAGAAGGGCATCATCTTCTGCTCCATTTCCGAGGCGGTAAAGAACCACCCCGAACTCATCAAACAGTATCTTGGTTCCGTGGTGCCCCGTACAGACAACTACTTTGCGGCGCTTAATTCGGCGGTGTTCTCTGATGGTTCCTTCGTCTATGTCCCCAAAGGTGTAAAGTGCCCCATGGAGCTTTCCACCTACTTCCGCATCAACGCGGAAAACACGGGCCAGTTTGAACGCACGCTGATCATCTGCGAGGAAGGTGCTTCCGTAAGCTACTTGGAAGGCTGCACCGCCCCCATGCGCGATGAAAATCAGCTCCACGCAGCCGTGGTGGAACTCGTTGCCATGGACAACGCGAGCATCAAGTACAGCACCGTGCAAAACTGGTATCCCGGTGATGAAAACGGCGTTGGGGGTATCTACAATTTCGTAACCAAACGCGGTCTTTGCAAAGGGGTGAATTCCAAGATTTCCTGGACTCAGGTGGAAACCGGTTCCGCGATTACGTGGAAATACCCAAGCTGCGTTCTTCAAGGCGAAAACAGCGTCGGGGAATTCTATTCCGTGGCCGTGGCCAACAAAATGCAGCAAGCGGATACGGGGACAAAGATGATCCACATCGGGAAGAACACCCGAAGCACCATCGTCTCCAAAGGGATCAGCGCGGGTCGTGGGCAGAACTCTTACCGTGGATTGGTTCAAATGAACAAGTCTGCGGTGAATGCTCGGAACTACACCCAGTGCGATTCCATGCTGATTGGCAATGATTGCGGTGCCCACACGTTCCCGTACATTGATATCCGCAACAGCACCGCCAAAGCCGAGCATGAAGCCACCACCACGAAAATTGGTGAGGATCAAATCTTCTACTGCACGCAGCGCGGCATCTCCGAAGAGGACGCCGTCTCCATGATTGTAAACGGCTTCTGCAAGGAAGTTCTGGCGGAGCTTCCCATGGAGTTCGCCGTGGAAGCGCAGAAGCTGCTCGCCATCAGTCTGGAGGGAAGCGTCGGCTAAGGCCCGCTCCTCTGTCCCCGTTCCCTCAACCCTCAACGTTTTCTGATTGAACATACTACTGGAGAATTTTCACGATCATGCTCGAAATCAAAAATCTGCACGCAACCATCGAAGGCAAAAAAATCCTCAACGGGCTTAACCTCACCATCGGTGCCGGGGAAGTCCATGCCATCATGGGCCCCAACGGCTCCGGGAAAAGTACCCTCGCCAAGGTCATCGCCGGGAGTGAGGAGTACGAAGTAACCGAAGGGGACATTTTGTACCATGGGGAAAGCCTTTTGGAAAAAGATCCCGATGAGCGTGCTCAGGCGGGTATTTTCCTCGCCTTCCAATACCCCGTGGAAATCCCCGGTGTCAGCAACCTCTACTTCCTGCGTACCGCTCTCAACTCCATCCGCAAATCCCGTGGTGAAGCGGAGATCAGCTCCAAGGAATTCATGGCTCTGGCCAAATCAAAAGCTGCTCTCGTTGATATGCCTTCGGACTTGATGAACCGCAGTGTGAACTTTGGATTCTCTGGTGGGGAGAAGAAGCGGAACGAGATTTTCCAAATGGCTGTTCTGGATCCCCAACTTGCGCTTCTTGATGAAACCGACTCTGGTCTTGATATTGACGCGCTCCGCTCCGTGGCCAATGGCGTGAATAAATTGCGGTCAGAAAAACGCGCCATCATCGTGGTGACACACTACCAGCGCCTGCTCGATTACATTGTCCCCGATAAGGTTCACGTACTCTACAAAGGTCAAATCGTGAAGTCGGGCGACAAATCTCTGGCTCTGGAACTCGAAGCCTCCGGTTACGCCGATATCATCAATCAGCCTGCGGGCGTGTGAGTGACCAGAAGGACTTTCCTATCATGACAACACTCATTGAATCCGTCCCCGTTCTGGATGCATTCCAGAACCTCTTTGAAGCCCAAACGGCTTCCTCCGCCGAGGCCGGTTGGTTGCAGCAACTCCGCCGCCGTGCGTTCGATCGTGCCCATACCATCGGCTTCCCCACCAACAAGATGGAGGACTTTCGGTTCTCCAAGCTTTCCGGGATTCGCAACACCGAGTTCAAAGCCGTGAAGCCCAAAGTGGATGTAACTCCCGCCGATGTGGAGCCATTCACGTATGCTGATCTGAGCGACTTGCAACTGGTCTTCATCAATGGGGAATTCCGTGCGGATCTTTCCACCCTCACAAAACTTCCCACTGGTGTCATCGTCACCAATTTGCACCAAGCTTTGAAGCAACACGTGGGAGAAATGGAACACTACCTCGGGCAACTCACCGCCACGGATACCACGTTCTTCACTGCAATGAACGAGGCGCTCTTCCGCGATGGTCTCGTGGTGTATGTTCCCGATCACGTCAAGCTCGAGACAACCATTCACGCAATTTTCCTCACGACCGAGGACTCTGTCCCCACGTTTGAGGCTTCTCGTTCTCTTTTTGTCTTCGGTGAAGAAGCAGAAGCCACCATCGTGGAAACCCATGCCTCATTGGGCGGTGGTGTTTACTTCAAGAATACTGTCACCGAAGTTCATATGGGGACAGGTGCTCAGGTGGATCACTACCGCATTCAGCGCGAAAGCCTGCAAAGCTACAATGTCACCAACCTCCGATTGCACGAAGATCCCCGCAGCCACTTCCGCAGCCACGGATTTGATTTCGGTGGTCTCACTGTGCGCAACAATCTCTTCGCCAAACTTGATGGTGAATTCTGCGATGCCACGCTCAACTCCCTCTACCTTCTCCGCGGTAAACAACACGTGGATAACTTCATGTGGGTGGAACACGTGAAAGAGGATATCCCCAGCCACGAACTCTACAAAGGGATTCTGGACGAGGAAGCCAGCGCCGTTTTCACTGGTCGTCTGTATGTTCACAAGGAAGCCCAGCGCACGGATGCCAAGCAGACCAATCAAAACCTGCTGCTTTCAGACGATGCCCGTATCAACACCAAACCCCAGTTGGAAATCTATGCCGACGATGTGAAGTGTACGCACGGGGCCACGGTGGGCCAGCTTGATCCCGGGGCTCTCTTCTATCTTCAATCCCGCGCCATCGATCAGGAAGCAGCACGCAATCTTTTGATCCTGGCTTTCGCCGCCGAAATCACCGAGGGCATACGCATCGATTCCGTTCGGGAACGTGTGGAGCATACCCTGCATGAACGCCTTCTGCAGGATTACGAGACCAGCGCCTAAGTTAGAGTCGTTGCGTATCGCCACTCCGCCTCATCGGTACGGCACTTCTTCCAAAGCCTGCTTGCACCCCCTCATTCGTGTCGGCAGGCTTTACGCTTTCCAGAGGATCCTATTATGACCACCACACTTTCCCCTGTCACCATCGATTCTCCTCCCTTTGATCTGGAAAAAATCCGGGCGGATTTCCCCATCCTCAATCAAACCATCAACGGGAAGCCGCTGGTGTACTTGGATAACGCGGCGAGTTCTCAAAAACCCCGCCAAGTGATCGAGGCCGTCTCCCACTACTACCTCACTTCCCACGCAAATGTGCATCGGGGAATCCATACACTGAGCCAACGCGCCACGGACTTGTACGAGGCCGCGCGGGAAAAGGTTCGCGCTCTTCTGAATGCCCGCTCCTCCAAGGAAATCATCTTCGTTCGCGGTGCCACCGAGGCCATCAACCTGGTGGCTCACTCGTTTGGTCACGCCCACCTTCAACCCGGAGATGAGATCCTCGTCACCGAGATGGAGCACCATGCCAATATCGTTCCGTGGCAAATGATCGCCGCAGAGCGCGGCGCCACGGTGATCCCCGTCCCCATGAATGAATCCGGGGAACTGATCATGAGTGAATTCTATCGCCTGCTTTCCCCCAAAACCAAAATGGTTGCGGTGGTGCACGTCTCCAACGCACTGGGAACCATCAACCCCGTGGCGGAAATCATCGCCGAAGCCAAACGCCGGGGAATCCCCACATTGGTGGATGGTTGCCAAACCGTTCCCCACCAGGCGGTGGATGTGCAGGCTCTCGGTGCGGACTTCTTCGCTTTCTCAGGTCACAAGCTCTACGCACCCACCGGCATTGGTATCTTGTATGGTCGTGAGGAGATTCTCTCTCAACTGCCTCCGTATCAGGGTGGTGGAGACATGATCGACCGCGTGAGTTTTTCCGGCACCACCTACAACGATCTTCCCTTCAAGTTTGAAGCGGGGACACCCGACATCGCTGGAGCCATCGGTCTTGGTGCTGCCATCGATTACATTCACTCCATCGGGTACGAGGCAATTGGTGCCTGGGAAAAAGCTCTTCTGGATTACGCCACGCAGCGCGTATTGGAAATTGAAGGGGTGCGCATTGTGGGTACCGCACGGGAGAAATCCTCTGTACTGTCCCTCTTTGTGGAAGGCACTCACCCAAGCGATCTCGGCAGCATTCTGGATCAGGAAGGCGTGGCAGTGCGCACCGGTCACCACTGCGCACAACCCGTGATGCAGCACTTCTGTGTCCCCGCAACCCTTCGGGCGAGTTTTGCTTTCATCAATACCAAAACCGAAGTTGATCGCTTCATTCAGGCCCTTCAAAAGGCCATTCGCATGTGCCGGTAAATACCAAGGGACACAGGAACATTCAGGAAAAGCATTCACACACGATGAACGAAATTGAACAAGCCCAGAACGAAATTGTGGAAGAATTCGAGGATTGCCTGGATTGGGAGGATCGCTACCAACGGATCATCGATTATGGCAAGCAGCACCCGGATATTCCCGATGAGTTCAAGGTGGAAAAGTATCGCGTCAAGGGGTGCCAATCCACGGTGTATCTACATGCGGAACTTGATGGTGAGCGCGTGAAGCTGCAGGCCACCAGTGATGCCCTCATCGTGAAGGGGTTGGTCTCGCTGTTGCTGCGGGTGTACAACAACCGGCGACCTGAGGAGATTCTTGCCTCACCTCCGGATTTCGTCCAAAAAATCGGCCTTTCCCAAAATCTTTCCCAAGGGCGCGCCAACGGGCTCGCATCCATGATTCAGCAAGTTCAACTCTACGCGCAGGCCTTCACCATCCTGCGCAAAGCACAACAACAAGGAGGTTCCCAGCATGTCTGAACCCACTCCCCTCAACCTCGGCAAAATCCGCGATGGAATCGTTGAACAACTGAAGACTGTTTTCGATCCCGAAATCCCCGTGAACATTTATGAATTGGGACTGATCTACGATATCGAAGTCCTGGATACCGGTTTTGTAAACGTCACCATGACGTTGACCTCCCCAAACTGCCCCGCAGCGGAATCGCTCCCTGCGGAAGTCGACCAAAAAGTCACCGCTGTGGAAGGGGTCACCGAAGCGAAAATCCACATCGTTTGGGAACCCTCCTGGACTCCCGATATGATGAGCGAGGAAGCCAAGCTGGAACTGAATATGTTCTGAGGCTATCGCTTTGGTGAAGGGTTGGTGCCCACGGAACGGTAATCTTTTACCCGTTCCCCATGGGCTTCCCTGAGACTGGCCCCGGCTTTGCCCCATGGACATCAGGCAACGGGCAACACGTTCCGCTGCCAACGATATCCATCAAGTTTTCGAGTTTCTCATGCCGCCCTTATCCACCCCACTTCGATTTATGCTCGGCCTTACCGTGGCCGTTTGCGCGTTGTTCCTGATTCTGCAGGCTCAGCCGGGGGCACAAAACCCCTTGGCTGATCAGCTTCTGAAAGAGGCCGGCTCGCAGCCCGCATCGCAACCGGTTCCCGAATACGAACCAAAGTTCGTCACCGTCCGTGTGTATAACTCAGCCGGTGAACTTCAGCAACCCGCCCCTTCTCCCGTGGTTCGTAAATCCGAGGAGGAGTGGCGCGCCCAGTTTGCCGAAGACAAGGAACAGTACAAAATCCTTCGCCAACAGGAGACAGAATGGGCATTTTCCGGAAGCCTTCTCAAGAACGAGGAATCCGGAACGTATGCCTGTGCCGCCTGCCGACTTCCTCTTTACGCCAGTGCCGATAAGTTCGATTCCGGCACGGGTTGGCCAAGCTTCACCCGCCCGATTGCCGAAGAAAACGTTGGCGAAATTGAGGACCGCAGCTACGGAATGCTCCGTACGGAACTCGTTTGCAACCGTTGCGAAAGTCACTTGGGCCACGTCTTTGAAGATGGTCCCGCCCCCACTGGGCGCCGTCACTGTATCAACTCCAAATCCCTTACCTTTGTCCCCACAGCACAACTCAATACTTTAGGAGAATCCCTTGAAATGACCACCCCGAATACCCCCAAAACCGAAGTCATCGTCCTTGCTGGCGGCTGCTTCTGGTGCGTTGAAGGCGCACTGGAAGAAATCCCCGGCGTGGTGGATGTGGAAAACGGCTACGCCGGAGATTCCGCCGCCACAGCAGACTACAAATCCGTTTCCAGTGGCGCCACCAACCACGCGGAAGTTGTTCGCGTAATCTATGATCCCAACGTTGTAACACTGGAACGCCTGTTGGATTACCACTTCGCCACACACGATCCCACCACGCTCAACCGCCAGGGTGCGGATGTGGGGCGCCAATACCGCAGCGCCATCTTTTACAGCACCGAGGAACAGAAGAAATTCGCCGAGGAATACATCGCCAAGCATAACCGCGAAAATACCTTTGGCAAACCCGTGGTTACCACGGTGGAAAAGCTGGATGCCTACTATTCTGCCGAGGAATACCATCAGGACTACGTGAAGCGTAACCCCTTCAACCCCTACGTGCGCGGCGTGGCGATTCCCAAGAAGCAAAAGATCCGCAAGATTTTGGAAGCCGAACAGAAGTAACCCTCGAATCGTCCATCAAAACAAATCGGCCCGGAGTTGATGAAGCTCCGGGCCGATGCATTTCTAGGATGAAGCCAGGGAAGTTATTCCGCGGCGGCTTTGATGATGGCGGCAAAGTCGGCTGCCACCAGTGCAGCACCGCCGATCAGACCACCGTCGATGTCCTTCTGGCCGAGCAATTCCTTGGCGTTGTTCGCCTTCATGCTGCCGCCGTATTGAATGCGGATGGATTCCGCCACGTTGGCGCCGTAGAGCGTTGTGAGGAGCTGGCGAATGAAAGCGTGTACTTCCTGGGCTTGCTCCGGAGTGGCGGTCTTGCCCGTGCCGATAGCCCAAACGGGTTCGTAAGCAATCACAGTTTGGGCGGCATGCTCGGCAGAAAGTCCCTCGTAGCAGCCACGCACCTGGGTATCCACTACCTTCATGGTGGTGCCGGCTTCGCGTTCCTGAAGGGTTTCCCCCACGCAGATGATGGGAAGGAGATGCTCCTGGAAGCAGGCTTTCACCTTGGCATTAATGCTGGCATCGGTTTCCCCTAAGTATTGGCGGCGTTCGCTGTGACCAAGAATCACCCACTTCACGCCGGCACTGCGAAGCATCTCCGCGCTGATTTCACCGGTGTAGGCGCCGGATTGAATGAACTTCCCATCCTTGGGAAGTGTGTGAAAGTTTTGTGCACCAAGTTGAATGATGGAGCCACAAAGCCCGGCTTTCACCGGTGCAAGCGCCGTGAAGGGCGGGCACACCGCCACATCCACATTTGTGTAACCATCCACCAGGGGGCGGAGTGCCTTGATGAGGTCGTCTGCAGCCGTGTAGGTGCAGTTCATTTTCCAGTTACCAGCGATAAACTTGCGACGAGACATGTTCGATAATCCTTGTTGGAAGGGAATTCAGTAGGGGAGAAGAGAAGATCAAAAAAATTGCCCGGCAAACATCCGCCGGGCAATCAAGTGTTTGTGTTTTTCGGTTAGAATTGCGGAAGTTTCCTTCATCAGAACGAGAGGCGTTTTTCCGAGTTCAAGGCGCGTGAGGCTAAGGCGACGATTGCGTAGCGGAGCTACGGTGAGGAGTCCTGAGCCGAGCAGCAACACAGAAATCGGGAAAACGGAATCGTTCTGGAGGGGATTAACCGAGAAGTTTCACAAGGTCAACGCAACGGTTGGAGTAGCCCCACTCGTTGTCGTACCAGCCGAGTACTTTTACCATGTTGCCGATGGCAAAGGTGCTTTGCGCATCGATGGTGCAGCTTGCGGGGTTGTGGTTCAAGTCGGAGGAAACCAAGGGAAGCTCGGAGTAGTCCAAGTAAGGGGAGAGCTGGCCAGATTCCGCAGCGGCTTTGAGTACAGCGTTGACTTCTGCTTTGGAGGGCTCTGCGTTCAAGTGAGCCACGAAGTCCACGAGGGAGACGTTTGGTGTCGGGACGCGGATGGCAAGACCATCGAGTTTGCCGTTCAGCTCGGGGATAACTTTGCCGATGGCTTTGGCGGCACCGGTTGTGGAGGGGATCTGGTTCAAAGCAGCGGCGCGGGCGCGGCGAAGGTCTTTGTGATAGATGTCCAAAACAGATTGGTCGTTGGTGTAGCTGTGGATGGTGGTTACAAGGCCTTTGACGACCCCGTATTTGTCGTGAAGGGCTTTCACCATGGGTGCAAGGCAGTTGGTGGTGCAGCTGGCGTTGGAGATGACTTTGGCATCGGCGGGGATGTTTTTTTCATTCACGCCCAGAACAACCATATAATCGGCATCGTTGGAGGGTGCGGAGATGATGACGCGTTTGACGCCACCTTTGAGGTGAAGAGCGGCCTTGGCTTTGTCAGTGAAAATCCCGGTGGATTCAATCACGTAGTCAACGCCGAGTTGGTCATGGGGGAGGTTTTGGGGATCGCGTTCAGCAGTGGCACGGATTTTCTTGCCGTTCACAACAAGGTTGTCGCCATCAACGGAGACTTCACCGGGGAATACACCGTGTACGGAGTCATACTTGAACAGGTGTGCGTTGGTTGCTACGGGAGCAAGGTCGTTGATGGAAACAACTTCAACGTTTCCGCCGCCGCGTTCAAACACGGCACGGGCAACAAGGCGACCGATGCGGCCAAATCCGTTGATTGCAATCTTGATAGTCATGTGGATAACCCCCATGGAGGATGGAAAATTGGTAGTACAAAGAATTCCTCCCACAAGAACACGTTGCAAACGCCCGAAACCGGGAATCTCCTGAAAGGAACCGCACGAAGGGTTTGGAATCAGTGCCGGGGGGTCAAGCGAAAGGGACGCATCAACCGCAACCAGCCTATAAAATGCCGGGAAGAAAGGGCGCCCCTTGGGCAACTTCCCTTGCATGGGAGCGGTCTTCCGTGCACGGTCAATCTAGAGGTAATGACTATGACCGCCTTAGAAAACAAAATCATCACCAGCTTCCATACAACCGCCGATGGCAAAACAATCCTGGATGCCGATTTGTCCGAATTGCTGCAGACCAAGGACAATCAGTCCATTGTGATCGAAAAAAACGAAGAGGGCTTGGCCATTCGAGCAATAAGCTCAGATGCTGCACGTCAACTTGCTATTGCCAAACGTTTGATGACGAAATTTAGAGGCGCATTGGACGAGCTTGCAAAATGAAGTGGATATGGCTAGAGTTAGACATCATTTTGGAAATTCAACGATACGAAGTTTCAGTTAGTGGTGGTTCTCATGGTATTCGAGATATCGGACTTCTGGAATCGGCAATTGAACGTCCAAAAAATATGGCTTACTATAAACCTGATGCTCCTGTTGGTGCATTGGCGGCGACACTCGCATATGGTATAGTAAAAAACCATCCCTTCATCGATGGCAACAAAAGAGCCGGGTTTATTACCGCGATTACATTTGCTGAAGAAAATGGATGGGAATTCAACTGCCCCAACGAGGAAATTGTTCGCACCATCGAGTCCTTGGCCGCCTCGCAGCTTTCCGAGGAAGACCTCACCGTTTGGTTTGAGTCCCACCTCACTCCGATGTCCTAAGCCTTTCCCTCATCCATGGATTCCTCTCAAAACCCCGATCAGCTCTACGCCCGCGACTACTCCCCGGTTGGGGCGTTTCAGTTTGATGAACGGGTGGCCGCCGTGTTTTCGGATATGATCCACCGCTCCGTTCCCGGATATGAGACGTTGCTGCACCTCATCGGTTGCCTGGCCGCGCTCCGTGTATCTCCGGGTTCCTATTGCTACGATCTCGGTTGTTCCCTGGGCGGTGTGTCCCTGGTGCTTCAGCAAACCATCACCGCC
>JANRMB010000227.1:0-3019 GCA_033761985.1 Candidatus Sumerlaeia bacterium
GCTGGTGAGCTTCGCCAGCTATCACCTCTGGCTCGACTGGCGGAAGACGAGTCACTATCTTGCCCGGCACTTTTTGGACTTCGAGCCCGGCATTCACTACAGTCAGTTTCAAATGCAGAGCGGCACCACGGGGATCAACACTCTGCGCATGTACAACCCCACCAAACAGGTGGAAGACCACGATCCGCAGGGGGTCTTCATCCGCCGGTGGGTTCCGGAACTGGAGGGCCTACCCCCGGAATGGATCGCCGAACCATGGCGCATGACGAACGGCGATCAGCAGCGCTACGGTTGCCTCATCGGTAGCCAATACCCTGCGCCAATTGTCGATCACAAAACAGCAATCGGTTATGCCAGAAGCCGGTTCGCCACCCTGCGCCACCACGAGGCCTTCAACGAACAGGCCGATCAAATTCAGAAGAAACTCGGCAGCCGCCGCACCCCGGGCCAAAACAACAGCCCCAAAAAACGCCCGACCCCGAAGCCCGCCCAAGGGGACTTGTTCGACGAAGCCGAGAGCTAGGTATTCTTCAATGTCAATAA
Organism: Candidatus Sumerlaeia bacterium; assembly: GCA_033761985.1. Lineage (GTDB taxonomy): Bacteria > Sumerlaeota > Sumerlaeia > SLMS01 > JAHLLQ01 > JANRMB01. Next base: position 544 of record JANRMB010000227.1, read on the forward strand.
TGTCAATGGGGTCAGTGAGGTCAGCATCACAATATTTGACATCTTGTTATTTATCAAACCAGTCGTAAACAAGTCAGGTTTGCAGGGTGTATCCGCCTCATCCTGATTCCTTCTTGTTAACCTTTCGTTGAGCAGAACAACGAAACCGATCGAAGCGGTTCACCCTACAACGCCAAGTTTAGAAATAGGATTGAAGACGCCCCGGCGCATGACATCAGGACGATTTCAAAACGTCGAGATCAAGGCGCACAAGGCGTAAGTCGAAGTGGAGCGTACTCTTGTACGCGACCGAGGTTTTCGACCGAAGTGCAACACAGAGATCGGCGGATTTGAAGAAGTCCTGACTCACCCTGTCCCGGTGGGTTCCAGATCCGGGGATTCCGTGGCCGTAAAAGCCCGTGTGGAGTGAAGCGCCCACTCGCCGTCCTTCAGGATGCTGCGGAGTTCCACCTCCAGCGCCGGGCACCAGGTGATGCGCCGCGCCGTCAGCTTTTGTTGCAGTCGAGGGGGTTTGGCATCCAGCCACGGCCATTGAACCGCTGTGGAGCCGGGGTAGGCTTTGAACAATTCCAGCAGCGCCTTGGCTTGGGCCGGTTGAAAGGTGAACGGTTGAAGGCGCAGAGCCTCGGCTTCAATGGAGTGGCGCTGGGCGGATTCCGGATGATCGATGCGCAGCGTTTCCAAACAGATGAGTTTCTCGTGCAGCGGTCCGGTTACCAGAACCAAATCGGTTTCGGCAAACGTATCGTGCAATTGATGCCATTGCTGCTGGTTGATGCGCACCAAGCTGGTGCCGATTTCTGCATAGGCGAAGACATCGCTCCGGGGGGGGCAGGGATCGATGGGAGTGAGCGGACCAATGAGTGAAATGATGGGGCGATGAGTTTTGCGTTTGGCGGGGAGCGTGGTGAGGATGCGCGCCTCCCGCAGGAGATCGGCGAAGAAATAACATGGCGAGACAGAAAGATACACGCTGGTGGCCGAGCGTTCCTGCTGGAGTTGCTGTTCGGCGGTGATTTCCGCCGCAGCGTTTTTGTACACCGGGCCGAGTTCCAAAATCTGCGTATGCTGGTGCAGAATGCTGGTGGTGCTGGGGTTGAAAAACTCCTCGAACCGAGTGGCGGAGCGGGGCAGCGTTTTGGGGCGCAGCAGGGGGCGCAACCGCTGGAAGTGCTGAATCAATTGAGTGCGGTTGTGTTCCAGCGAATCAAAAGCGCCGGCGTGAATCAACGCCTCCACCTGTTCTGCCGAGAGTGCCGAGGCATCGGTCCGCTGCATCAAATCCCGAAGGTTCCCGTAGGCGAGTTCCTGGCGCACAAGTTCAATTTCACTCAAAGCATCGCTGTCCAGTGCTCGAACTTGGCAAAGCCCGGCTCTCAGGGCGTTCCCCTCGGGCGACCACCAAGGGGAGGAACAGTTGATGTCCAGCGGGCGAATCTCCCGACCGAGCAGCAGTTGCTCGTGGATGTGGGCCTGAAGCCGTTTGGGGTCTCCGGAAATCATCGTCAGAAGCCCCGCAGCAAAGGCGATGGGGTGTTCCAGCTTCACGGCAAGGCAAAGCAACGCCAACATGGCGCGCTCCACCAGTTCGCTTTCCACGGTGTAGAGGCCGTGGGCTTCGTCCCAATCCTTCAACGCGGCGATGAGTTGGCCGAGCGTTCGGGGGCGTTTTTGCCCCACGAAAATCCGGAAACCCGGAGCCTCCAAAAACGGAATTCCCCGCATGGAATCTGTTTGCAGAGCATCCCAGATGCGCGCCGATTGGCGGTTGAGGGCATCCTCGGGGGTGAACTGATCGTGGCCTTCCAGTCGAATCCAGTGGGTGGCCACGGCGAGAAGCTCCAGGGCGGGCTCCTCCACCAGGCGAATCACCCCGGCCCCGAGGGCCGCGCACTGGGCGCTGCTCCAGTGGGAATGGCGCACCTCGCGCGAGGTTTTCTCTGACTTCTGACCCGTGTTCGGGGTCGTCACAAACAAGGGAATTACCGACTGACTTTCCGCCAGCCCATGAACGCCAACTTCCGGTTCCGGAGATTTGGGGAGCCCCTTGAGCTTGCGGCAAAGCCAGGCAAGGGTGCGGGGATCGTTGAACAGCCACTGGGCCGAGGGCTCCTGCCCGGCGGGGGAAAGGCGCTCGCGCCCGGCGTAGAGTTCCCAATTTCGGGTATTCAAAAGTGTATCGCGGAGTTCCGTGCTCAGCCCCAGAAGATCGGCGGCTTGTACACGCGCTTCCTCCAGCGTGGATTCCCGCCAGCGGTGGGGGGTAAAGCAATTCCTACCCAGCAACTCCTGCAACACCTGCTCAGCCCGGGCACGTTGATGCGGGGCCACGCGGATCGTCATCTGGCGGCTCACGTCGTTGAGAGTTAGCGGATGAGTCCCCAGTTGGAATGGGTCAATCCCCGTGATGGAAAGAAGCGAGCACACCAGACTGGTGGTGTAGCTGCCGAGCCCCGGGCCATAAAAGATCCCGGCG
>JANRMB010000228.1:0-6520 GCA_033761985.1 Candidatus Sumerlaeia bacterium
GTCTTGCGAATCAAAAAGCGCGTCTCCCGCCTGACCGACGGGGAGGTTGCAGGAGAAGTTTTCTTTAAACAATCCAAGCCGTGGGGGTTGACCCGCGGGAAAGAATTCGTTCCTCAGGTTATTCAGAATGGTGGTATTCAACGGAGGGTTTTGACCATCGTTCATGTTGAAATACAGAAGAAAAACAAATGAATTCGGAAAGCGATCCTCCGTTACGTTGACCGCTCGATTGATGCTTTCCAGAAAAAGTGTTCGGTTATAAACTCCTGAGGTAATGAGCAAGTTCCCTTGGTCGCGAATCCCGCCTATGCCCGGGATTTCTGCGGTGATTTGGGAGAGAAGCGAATGCTGGGAAAGGGGGACAGGTGTCCCCGTGGCAGGATCGAACGCCGTGTGCCCGGCAAGCCGTGTGACAAAGGCTTCCCAACGGGTCAGCGTATATTCATCCCAAGGGACGGGAAGGGAAATTGTGGCGCTTCCCTGCCCAGCCGCGCCGATGGGTCTGGCTTCATAAGTGACTACTCCCGGTTCTGCCAACACCCACTCAGGAACCTCGCGGGAGAAAAGCTCCAGGGTCAGCTTTTTCGTTCCGCCGTAGGGTGCCAAGGCAGCCAAGGCGCCATCGATCACGGAAAAATCCACAACATCCCGCTGTGGTTCCAGCGTTTCCCAAAGCACCCGTAAGGTGTAGCCATCGACAAACGGTTTAGCCAGGGCTACGGAATCCGGAGTGGCTTGGCCCAGGGAACCCAACAGGTAAATGCCCCGGGGTTTATCGCATTCCTGACCCAAAACAATTCCGGAAAATCCCAGGATCAGGATCATCACGGTGGCAGCCCACGGCATTGAACGGACATGATTCATCATCGCATTTCTCTTGGTTGGGAATGTTGGTCAATATCCCTTGAAGAGCATGAGCCAAGCCCATTTGGGTTGTTTTGTAAGATGATGAGAATCAATAAGGAGGGATGTAGTTGGTCCTTTGATGAGTACCATTACGTACGGTATTGTTTATTCGGTGAAGTCGTAATGAAGTGGTTGGTGACGACCTGATTGCGTCCGACCGAATAAACGCCTCTGCAGGGACGGTGGAGGGTGGGGTTCCCCCCCGACCAACCCCGCCGATAAATCGGGGAATGGGTGGTCGGGGGGCGAGGATGACGGTTTGCAGGTTATTGGCGAATGCCTTCGATATCCACCACGAGGGAGACTTCATCGCCCACGGCGGGGGCACCGTAGCTCATACCAAAGTCGCTGCGTTTGATGGTGAAGCGGGTAGTGCCACCCACACGGTAACCGCCCCAGGGATCCGTTCCGGCGCCGATAAAGTCCACCTGGGTGGTGAGGGGTTTGGTGACTCCGAGCAGGGTGACGTCTCCAGTGAATTCATAGGTATCGTCATCGATTTTCTTCACGCTGGTGGTTTTGTAGGTAATCTCCGGAAAGACGTCTGCGTTGAAGTAGTCGGGATTGCGCAGGTGAGCATCACGGTCGGGAAGGTTGGAGTCCACGCTGGCGGTTTTGATGGTGAGGTTGAGGGATGTTTTCTCGGGTTCGGTGGGATTCCATTCGATGCTACCGGAAAGCTTGTTGAAGCGACCCGTGGTTTGGCTGTAGCCAAGGTGTGAAACGGAGAAAAGCACCGAGCTGTGGGTGGGATCGATGATGTAGGAGCCGGCGGAATCAGCAGGGGCTGCAGGGGCGGTGGCGGGTTGTGTGGCGGATTGCTCGCCCTGAGCTGTGGTAAGGCTGAGGGAGGGGACAAGGAGGCCGAGGGCAAGGATGAGGGAGAGGGATTTTTTCATGGGAGGGAATGTTCCTGAGGTGTGGTTTGGGGTGAGCACAAATGGGCGCACATACATTGTTCAAACAACAATTGTCGTGCCATTTGGATGGGGCGAGCGATTTCTGTATTTGGGAGAGTTTTCCATTGCGCCCTCCTCTTATGGTGTATTTTTTACACCACATAAAGCAGGTAGCCTTATGAGTCATCTCGCAACTCCCCCTTCTCCATCTTCGTTGTTGTTACTGACAGATTTGTATCAGCTTACCATGGCGTGCGGGTATTGGCGCGCGGGCATGGCCGACCGTGAGGCGGTGTTTCATTTGTTCTTTCGCACCCAGCCTTTTCGTTCGGGGTACACCGTGGCGGCGGGGTTGGAATTGGCGGTGGATTATTTGCGGTCGCTGCAGTTGACGCCAGAGGATGCCGCTTATCTGGCCACGTTGCGCGGGGGTGATGGCAAGGCGCTGTTTGATGCGGATTTTCTATCCGCCTTGCGAACGATGGATTTGGGGTTGGATGTGGATGCCGTGCCCGAGGGGACAGTGGTCTTTCCGTCGGAGCCATTGGTTCGGATTCGCGGGCCGATCATCGCCTGCCAAATGGTGGAATCGGCATTGTTGAACATCCTGAATTTTTCATCGCTGATTGCCACAAAAGCGGCGCGGATTTGTGGAGCGGCGAAGGGTGAGCCTGTGATGGAGTTTGGATTGCGGCGGGCGCAGGGAATCGATGGGGCGTTGACAGCATCACGGGCCGCCTACATCGGGGGCTGTGCGGCAACATCGAATGTCTTGGCGGGGCGTTTGTTTGGAATTCCCGTAAAGGGGACACATGCCCACAGTTGGGTGATGTGTTTTGAGAGTGAGTTGGAAGCCTTTCGAACGTATGCGGAAGCGATGCCGAATAATGCCACGTTTTTGGTGGATACCTACGACACCTTGGAGGGGGTGCGGCATGCGATTGAGATTGGGTTGCTCCTGCGGGAGCGTGGGCAAAAGTTTCTAGGGATTCGACTCGATTCCGGTGATTTGGCGTGGCTGAGCAAGGAAGCCCGCAAGTTGTTGGATGAGGCAGGATTTACCGACACGGTGATTGTGGCGAGCAACGATTTGGATGAGCACCTGATTGAAAGTCTGAAGGGACAGGGAGCGTGCATCGGGGCGTGGGGCGTGGGGACGAAACTCGTGACGGCGTATGACCAACCGGCTCTGGGGGGAGTGTACAAACTGGGGGCGATTCGCAAACCAGGAGACCCATGGAGTTACAGAATCAAGCTCTCGGAACAACTCATCAAGATTTCCAATCCGGGTATTCAGCAGGTTCGGCGATTCTTCCAGAGCGGTAAACCCGTTGGGGATGCGATCTACGACGTAGAGAATCCACCCCTTGGTGAAACCACGATTGTGGACCCCACGGAGATGATTCGGCATAAGTCTTTTGAGAAGGGGACGGAGTTCCTGGATCTGCTGCAGCCGGTGATGCGCGGAGGCAAATTCGTAGGCGAGCAGGAAACGCTGGAAGTGATACGCGCGAGAGCTGCGCAACAGATCAGTTCGTTTGATGAAACGATTCGGCGTCTGGATAATCCGCATCGCTACCCCGCCGGATTGGAGTTGAGTCTTTACGATCGGAAACTGGCGATGGTACAGGCAGCACGGGAGGCAGGGAAATGACACTCATTATTCGCGCGGGAGTGGGGACAGTGAACCTTACGCCCTTGGATTGGCAGGGGAACAAAGAGAAGGTTCTCAAGGTGATGGGGAAAGCAAAGGAAGCGGGAGTTTCCTTGTTGTGCCTTCCGGAAATGTGCCTGACGGGGTACGGTTGCGAGGATGCATTTCTCGCTCCCCATACCGCAGACATGGCATGGCGCCTGTTGCAGGAAGTGCTTCCGGCAACAAAGGGAATGGTGGTATCCTTGGGGATTCCGATTCTGCATCAACACGCGTTTTTCAATGGGGCGGCATTGGTGGTGGATGGAAGGGTGGTGGGGCTGACCGCGAAGCGGTTCCTTGCGGGGGACGGAGTTCATTATGAACCCCGATGGTTCAAACCCTGGCCGGCGGGTGTACGAACTGAGTTTCGCCAAGGGGGTGCCTGTGTGCCCTTGGGAGATTTGCATTACGACGTGGGGGGAGTCAAAATCGGTTTTGAGATTTGTGAGGACGCCTGGGTGGCCAATCGCCCCGGAGCCTTGTTGGCGGCAAAGGGTGTGGATATCATTCTGAATCCCAGTGCGAGCCATTTTGCCTTTGGGAAACACGATGTGCGTCGGCGGTTTGTGGTGGAAGGTTCCCGTGCGTTTGGAGTGGGTTACCTGTACAGCAATCTTTTGGGGAACGAAGCGGGGCGCATGATTTATGAGGGTGCCGGTTTGATTGCTTCCGGTGGCGAATTGGTAAAGGAGGGCGATCGGTTTTCGTTTGCCGATGAGGAACTTTTCTTCGCGGATTTGGATGTGGAACGGGAACGAGCGCTGCATGCCCGGGTGGCAAGTTTTCAACCCGACCTGAGAGACGAACCCGACCTCTGTGTGCGAATTCCTTTTGGTTGGAAACAGGGACAGATGAACACCTTGCCTGCGGTGAAGCGGGAAAAAGAGTTGGAAGGTTTTGAGCGCAAGTGTGAAGATTTCTCCCACGCAGTAGCACTCGGATTGTTCGATTACCTGCGGAAAAGTCGGGCGCAGGGTTTTGTGGTGTCACTGAGTGGTGGGGCGGACTCCGCTGCCGTAGCCTTGTTGTGCAGCCTTGCCATGCGGTTTGCCGTGCAATCGATTGGTTGGGAAGAGACGAAAAGAAAGCTCGCGCATCTCAAGGGAATGGATAAATTCCGGAATGTTTCGGAGTTGATTCGGGGGACTCTCGTCTGTGTGTATCAGGGAACCTCGAACAGTTCCGAGAAGACACGTCGTGCTGCTCGTGTGGTGGCAGAGGCAGTGGGTGGGGAGTTCCATGAAGTGGAAGTGGAAACGTTGCGAGGTGAATATGTGCGATTGGGAGAGGAGTTGGAACAGAGAGAACTTACCTGGGAAGAAGATGATATCGCTTTGCAGAATATACAGGCAAGGGTTCGGGCGCCGTTTGTTTGGTTGCTGGCAAACTTGCGGAATTTTCTTCTCCTCTCCACAAGTAATCGTTCCGAAGCGGCGGTGGGTTATGCCACCATGGATGGGGACACAGCAGGAGGACTTTGCCCGATTGCCGGTATAGACAAACAATTTCTGCGACGCTGGCTTGTTTGGATGGAAGAGGTTGGTCCAAGGGGAATTGGTCCAACACCGGGACTCTCTGCAGTGAACGCCTTGGCCCCGACTGCGGAATTACGGCCCTTGGATCAACTGCAGACGGATGAGGAGGATCTGATGCCCTATGATGTTTTGGACGCGATTGAAGGTTTTGCCATTCGGGAGAAAAAGTCACCACTGGATGTTTATCTTGCCTTGAGAAATTTGCATCCAACGGTGCAGAGCCAACAACTCTGCCAGTGGACTTGCCGATTCTTCCGGTTGTGGAGTCGTAATCAATGGAAACGGGAACGATATGCTCCCTCGTTTCACCTCGACGACAAAAATCTGGATCCAAAAAGCTGGTGTCGATTTCCGATTCTCTCGGGAGGTTATGAGTGGGAGTTGGCCGAGTTGGAGAATCAGGTGAAAGAGGAGGGACACTGATGGCTCATAAGGAGAAGTATCCCCGGCCAGCGGTGGCGGTGGACTGTGTAATTTTTGGGTTCGACAACAAACAGTTGCAGGTGTTGCTGATTGAGCGGGGGCTGGAACCCTTCAAGGGGTGCTGGGCGCTCCCCGGTGGCTTTGTACGAATTGGAGAATCTTTGGAGGAAGCTGCCCGGCGGGAACTTGAGGAGGAAGCAGGGTTGCGGAATCTGTACATGGAGCAGTTGTACACGTTTGGAGAGGTGGAGCGCGATCCCCGGGAGAGGGTGATTGCCGTGGCGTACTTCGCCTTGGTGAAACGCGAGGGGACAGTGCTGCGGGCTTCAACCGATGCGGTAAATGCAGCCTGGTTTCCCATCTCGGCGCTTCCGAATCTGGCGTTTGATCATGCGCGGATTTTGGAGACAGCCTTGAAGCGATTACGTGGGAAAGTTCGTTACGAGCCCATCGGGTTTGAACTACTTCCCACAAAATTCGCCCTTTCCCAACTTCAGAATCTTTACGAGGTTGTTCTGGGAAAGCTTTTGGACAAAAGAAACTTTCGGAAGAAGATTCTCTCCATGGAGCTCCTCAAACCGCTGGAAGAATATGCAACGATCGGCTCCAGAAAACCGGCGCAGTTGTTTCAATTCGATGAAAGAAAATATCAGGAGCTTGCCCGGGCAGGCTTCACTTTTGAACTCTAGGGAGTAACTAGATGAACGCGTTGTTACTGATTGATCTTCAAGTGGATTTCGCACCGGGCGGGGCACTCCCTGTGCCAGAGGGTGACCAAGTTGTGGCGGTTGCCAACACACTCATGAGCAAGTTTGAGATGGTGGTGGCAACGCAGGATTGGCACCCGGCAAACCACGGGAGCTTTGCAGCAAACAATCCGGGGAGAAAGCCTGGTGAGTTGATTACCCTCGACGGACTGGATCAAATCCTTTGGCCCGTGCATTGTGTTCAGGAAAGCCATGGCGCGGAACTTCTTCCGGGATTGAACGTTGATGCCATCAACCACATCAGCCGCAAAGGGTTGAACCCCATGGTGGATAGTTACAGCGGCTTCTTCGATA
>JANRMB010000229.1:0-4651 GCA_033761985.1 Candidatus Sumerlaeia bacterium
CGGAGTTGAAGAATCCCTTGAAGGGTCTCCTCCCAGGATTGGGCAGTCTGCTGAGGCAAACCATAGATGAGGTCGATATTCACACTGGAGAACCCGGCCTTGCGAGCAGCTTCCACGTTGCGAAAGGTTATGTCGCGGGCCTGTTCGCGTCCGATGGCAAACTGGGTTTCGTCGTGCAAATCCTGAACACCAAAGCTGATGCGATTGTAGCGATGATGATGATAAAGGGCGTGAATGGATTCAGGCGTGGCGACACGGGGATCGATCTCAATGCTACGCTCTGCAGAGGGGGTGAAATCAAAAGCCGATTCCAGAATCGCCAGTAGCCGATCCATCTGTGGTTGATCCAGAAAGTTGGGAGTCCCGCCGCCAAGATGGAGTTGAATGACCTTGCCAGTGCCCTTGTAATGGGAACGTGCCAGAAGAATTTCGCGTTCCAAAACGTCCAGATAGGCTTCGGCAACATCGTCCTTTCTGGTAACAATCACATTGCAGGCGCAGAAGAGGCAGCGCTTTCCGCAGAAGGGGATGTGCACATAGAGGGAGAGAGGTTTTTCAGATTGATGGGAATGGGTTTCAATATGATGACCGAATTGGGTGGGTCCAAACTGATGAGACCAAAAGGGAACCGTTGGATAGGAGGTGTACCGGGGAATCCGGGAATCATACTGGGCGATGGTTTCCGGAGTGATGGAATGATCGGCTAATCGTTCTGACTCTGGAGGGTTCATGGTGTGGGTCCGTATGGTTTATTGATGTTCAACAAATGGTGAGGGGTGGAAGGAAGGTTTGGATTGCCGTGGATGGGTAGTAAGATTTACAAGCAAACCGCTCACCGGGAAAGCGGGAAAGTTGGATGCAGTGTTGTCAAAATCCGAACTCTGCACTCAGGATATCCTCAAGGGGTTGAGCCGTCGAGGATAATCGCCGAATTCGGACACATTTTCTCTTGATTCAGAGCAGTATCCATCTTCACATTTCCCGCCCTTGCCTGCAGGCATCCTCATGGTTGGATTGGAACCTGCATACTTCGTCGTAATCTGAATTGTTTTGGAATAGTCTGTTGGAACCTCAATCGTTGAATATCGCTTCCTTGAATCTGCCGTTCTCCTGCACGGGAATTAGCTGCCATTCCTCCTCTTTTTCTGCGCTTTCCTCGGTCAGCCTCGGTAGCGATGAGCTTTTGGCGTTCATGAAAGCGCTGAAAGGGGTTTTGGATCTTGATGAAGTGGTTGTGTTGGCGACTTGCAACCGTTTTGAGGTGTATAGCTGGGGGCGTTTTGGTTCGGTTCGGAGCGATCAGGTTCTTGAGGTATTGTCTCATTTTCGTCCACTGGAAGTCGCTCAAGTAAATCACTCCACCTATGGTTATCACGGTGAAGAGGGATTGAGGCATCTTCTGATGGTGGCGAGCGGGGCTGATTCCTTGATTGTGGGTGAGTTGGAGATACTGAACCAGTTGAAAAAGGCCCAGGAATTGGCGATGGAAGCCGGCACTTTTGGTCTGAATTTGGGACGCGTCTTTCAAAAAGCGCTGGAAGTGGGTCGCCGGAGCCGGTTGGAGACACAAATCAGCCGGGGGCATTTGAGCGTCTCCAGTGAGGCTGTGGCGTTGGCAGGTGGTATTCTGGGCGATTGGAAAGGCCGGATGGCTCTGGTTCTAGGGAGTGGCGAAATGGGTGAACTGACCGCGAAAGTCTTGGCCAAGAGCACCGATGCTTCCGTGGTGGTTTGCAACCGCACAGCGGAAGCAGCACGGCGTTTGGCCGAAGAACTGGCGCCCGAGGCCCAAGGGCGCTGTGAAGCTGCCGGGTTCGAGAATATCATCGGTTTGGTTCAACAGGCGGATGTGGTAATCTGCGCGACCGGAGCACCCCATTACATTTTGAACGAGCAAATGCTCGCCTACGCGGATGTCTCCAAAAGAACATCACCGTTGGTACTTCTGGATTTGAGCATCCCACGGAACATTGATCCAACATGTGCCAACGTTCCCAACGTGGTTCTGAAAAGCATGGAAGATCTGCAGGAGAAAGCGGAGCAAACCCGCGAGGCGCGGTTGGGTGAGGTGAGAAAAGTGGAGGAGATTGTTGAGGAGGAACTCTCCCGGTTTGTACAACAATATCGGCGGCTTCCTTCCCAAGAATTGACTTCAGAACTTCGCCGGGAAATCGAAACTATCCGGCGTCGCCATCTGGAATCCTATGCAGAACGTTTTCCGGAAGATGCTCGTGAATACTTAAACACTTTCACGCAGTCCATGGTTTCGCAGATTTTGCATCGCCTGACCGCAAACCTCAAAAACGTGGATCCTTCCACTCCGGAAGGAAAACAGTCGCTGGAGTTTGCGCGCACTTTGTTCGCCCTCGGGAATGAAAGCAAGGAACCAGCTGAGGAAGCAAAAGCAGCCGGTTGCCCGTTCCATCAACAGAAACGCGCGGTTTAGTTGCGGCCTTACCATGACTCAGCCCAAAACATCCTTACGACTCGGTACTCGTGGCTCCAAATTAGCCCGTTGCCAAAGTGAGTTGATTGCAGAGGCTGTAAAACGAAATCACCCCGGATTGATGGTAGAGACGGTACTGATTCAATCACAGGGAGATCAGTTACTGAATTCCCCTTTATGGAAGATTGGCGGGAAGGGTCTATTTACCAAGGAAATCGAGTTGGCGCTTCTGGATCGACGGGTGGATGTTGCGGTTCATAGCTTGAAGGATTTACCCACAACGCCGACTCCTGGTTTGGTGGTGGCGGCGATTCCTAAACGGGAATCGCCCTGGGATGTTCTCCTGGGAGTGTCCCCGTTTGAGTTGTCCGAATTGGGGACAGAGGAGAAGATTGGAACAAGCTCGCTTCGGCGCCAAAGTTTTCTTCGGCAACTTTATCCCCATCTAACTATGGAAGATTTGCGCGGAAATGTTCCCACACGTTTGGGGCGGTTGCTGGATGGGGAGTATCGTGGGATTATCTTGGCCGAGGCTGGCCTGAATCGCCTTGGATTGTCAGCACCCTTTCAACGTCGGCTGAGAATTGATGAACTTCTCCCCGCTCCTGGTCAGGGGGCATTGGCCATCCAGTGCCGGGAAGAGGATGAGTGGACTCTGAACTTACTAAGAGGCCTGCACGACGGGGAAACAGGAGCATGTGTGGAAGCCGAAAGAGCGCTTCTACGCTATTTGGGGGGAGGTTGCCAAGCTCCTCTTGGGGCTTTTGCTGAAGTGATAGATGGCCGGCTTCACCTTACTGGTCGGATTGTCTCGCCCGATTGTAAATCCACGCTGACCGAAACGATTGTGGGGAGTGTGTGTGAGGCGGAAGAACTCGGTTCGCAATTAGCCCGGGAACTCCTCAACGCGGGTGCCCGTGAGTGGATGAAAAACTGGAGACTGAATCCCACGGAGGAAGAAATGAATCCGATTATTCAGGCCTTTGAAGAAGAACAAAAGCAGCTTCCGTTGTTTGGTCTTTCTGTGATTGTGACGCGTGAAGAGGATTCCGACGGCCCCATCTCCCGTGCTCTGCGTTCCCAAGGTGCTTCACCGATTTGTCTTCCTCTGGTGAAGAGTGATCTGTGTCCCCATTCTCCAGATATGCAAAAGGCTTTGCGTGATTGGAGTAGTTATGGGTGGGTGGTGATCACAAGCAAGCGAGCCATGGAATCGCTTTGGCAGGCGGGATTGCTGAACAGTCCTGAGCTGTGGCATTCCGTCAAATGGGCGGCAGTGGGGCCTGGTAGCGCCGAAAGAATGCGGAACATGGGAGTTCAACCGGAACTGGTTTCTACCGTGGGGACACGGGAAGGTTTGGTGACGGAACTCCTTCAGAAACTCCCGACAACAGGTAAGCAACGCGTCCTCTTCCCCCGATCCAACCTTACGGAAGAAGGCTTGGATAACCAGTTGGCGCAACTCGGGGTGGATGTGTTTTCCCCCATCGCCTACACCACCACCACCGAGACGAAACACTATACTCTGCTTGCCCAATTACTGATGGAGAAAAAGAGTCGTGTGGTACTCTTTGCTTCACCCAGTGCCGTCACTGCGTTCGCTCAGGCTTGGGTATTGATTCCCGAGGTTCTGCGATTTGAACTGATGGGGACACTGATCGTGGGGAGCATTGGCCCCTCGACTTCGGATGAATTGAAAAGTCATGGCTTTACAGTGACAGTGGAAGCACGCGAGCGAACCTTTGAGGGGTTGGTTTCCGCACTTGCCTCGTTCATATCTGGTACTTCATCCTAAACGGAAAGAGATTAAGAAGGTACACTTCGAATGGCTGATAATCAAAAATCCACGAATGCGGAGCTTTTTTCCCGAGCCACCAAGCGTATCCCCGGTGGCGTCAACTCTCCCGTCCGCGCATTCCGCGCCGTGGGGGGAACTCCACATTTTATGGCCAAAGCAGAGGGCCCTTTCCTCTATGATGTGGAGGGAAACCGTTATCTGGATTGTTACAATTCCTGGGGTCCGATGATTCTTGGTTATGGACATCCTGAGGTGGTGAAAGCCGTACAAACCCAAGCAGACAAAGCGTTCACCTTCGGTGCGCCCACGGAGTTGGAAGTGGAAATGGCGGAACTCATCACCCACCACGTCCCCTCTGTGGAAATGGTGCGCATGGTCAACTCGGGGACGGAAGCCACCATGAGTGC
>JANRMB010000230.1:0-4401 GCA_033761985.1 Candidatus Sumerlaeia bacterium
GCTTTGCAACTTCCAGAGCAAACAGCGCCCCCGCGATGGGAGTCCCAAATACGGCCCCAAAACCTGCCGCCACACCGCACCGTAAAATTCCGGGCATGTCGTCATCCTCTATTCCCAATCTTCGACCATAAGCCGCCGCAAGGCTTCCCCCCATTTGTACCGCTGTTCCTTCCCGCCCGGCTGAACCTCCCACCAAATGAGTCAGCACGGTGGAAAACAAGACCAATGGCGTCATTCGCAACGGAATCCGCCCCGCCCCCTCTTCATGAATATGCTCCAGAATGAGTTTGTTTCCCCGATGCGATTCCTCACCGAATTCCCGATAAAGCCACACCATCAAAATACCGGCCGGAGGCATCAGAAGAAGAAGAATCGGAAAACCAAAACGAAGCTCGGTGGCGGTCTCCAATAAAACCAAAAACAACGCCACCGAAGTGCCCACGGCGGCCGATAGGGGAATCAGCAAAACCAACCACTTCAAAAAGTCGCGCAACGAGAAAGCTGTGGGCTCTGTGAACATCAGGACTGTGCATCCGTTTGGCCTTGTTCACCCCTCTCCTGCGAGGCGGATAGGGAACGTTCCAGATTCCTTTCCTTACGCACCCGACTCCGGAATTCCGCTGGATTCAGGGCGGTGATCGTATGCGGCCCAGCCGGTTCGGCGGGTGCAGGGGTGTTTTCCGTTGCACCCGCATTGAATAAAAGCGCGGTCCCGTAAATCTGTTCCGGTGTTCTGTTCTGTGGATTTTGCGGAAAATAGAAGGAGCGCTGCTGCAGATCGCGAATCGTATGGCGCAAACTCTCCACTTCCATGTGGCGCGCTTGAGTCGGTCGATATCGGTATTGGTGTTTCACCACAGCCAAACGAATCGTTGTTTTTTGGTATTCATCCTTTAACTTCCCTGGAAACAAATACTTCAACGCATTACGCCGAGTGGCATTCGTCAGCACAAACGAATCTCCTTCAGAGAGAACTCCGTAACGGCATTCCTCTTCAAACTCTTTCTGTAAAATCGAACGGTCGTGCCATAAACTCAACAACCCCAGTGAAAGGATGACACAAAGAAAAAAGAAAAAGCAGAAAATCCCAATAAGAAGGAATACTGGATTTGAAAGTTCCGCCAAAGTAGCCGAAAGATTCCATACCAAATGAATCACCACACCACCTGCATACCCCAACAATAAGAGCGCAAACATCTCCAGTGGTCGATGTCCTCGACTTGCCGCCAGCCCCAGAGCCGCACCCAACATCCCACTGGCCATCACGTGCACAAACGTGGTGAACACCGTTCGAACGATGATGGTACTAACCCAAGAGGCAACACCGGCCTCAAAATAGGCGCCGATATAATACAGAAAGTTCTCCGTAATGGCAAACCCAAGACCCGTCATGGCACCATAAACCAACCCATTGGTACTTGACTCATAGAGCCTGGGTAAACCCAGTAAAATCAGTAAAATGATTCCCTTGAAGAATTCCTCCACAATCGGGGCAAACACCACTGTGGCAATAATCTCCACGGTTTGGGGATCCAGGAACATTCCCACGATGGTGATGGCGATCCCCGAACCGATGATCGACCACAATGTAGCGCCCAACGCACCCCAGGCCAACGCAACAAACGCCACCCACAACGGCTTGCGGTTGTATACATCCGCATACCAAATCAGAACGGCTGCTGCCAATAATGGAAACGCCGCAAAAAAAATCGAAAGAGCGGCGATGATCAGCGCCAAATGATTTCTCCACCGATGAATTGAAGCAATCTCGCCCTTAGTCACAGTCGCGGTGCAAGGAACACATGAGGTGATCCGCACCAAATCTTATGCTTGAATAAATGAGCTCGGAAAAAGTTTACCAAAAAACGAACCCCGGAGAATAAAGATTTCTCCGGGGTATGCGGGTTTATTTTGAGTTTATTGTGTTTAGAATTACTTGATTTTCATCACCGTAAAACCATGCACCCCTTCCGCATCGGAACGAGTGGCGTTGTAAACAACACCCGTGGAATCAACTACATCCACAACTTGATTGAACTGCGTCATTTCATCAGGACCCATTCCCGTCATGGGTGCGACCAGCGGAACTACTTGACGAAGGAAAGCGGCCAAGCTGGTGGTATTCACTTTGGTGAAGTGGTTGAATTGCTGGAAGGATTCTGGTGCCAGAGACTTCCACTCCGCAGAGTTCGTCAGGCTATCCCCGGAGGATTTTGCCAGAATTGCCCCGTCCAAACTTCCGAAGCCCAGCAGGTAGAACCCATCGGGTGTCAATGCATGGGATATTTCCAGCGGAACCAATGGGGTTGTCATCATCACGCTGCGCACTGGTGTTCCCGCCACTTCCTTTGCTTGAATCTGTGCTTCCGGAGCTTGGGGATTCATTTGGCGAGCGGATTCCGTTGCTTGGGCGAGCATGTTGTTTTCCATCGCTGTGATAATCTTGTTCGCCTTTTCCTGATTGGCGATTTTCGCCGCTACGGTCAGGGTTGGAATCGGAAGGGGTGAAGTGGGTGCAGGTGCTCCCAAGGATACCGCCACCAGAGGACCGAAGGCAGGAATTACATCCTCAGAGATGCTCATACCCGATTGCATCGCCATCATTTCCAACATCATGAATTGTTGTGCTGAGGCTGGGTCGGCATTCAATTGCTTGTAGACGTTTCCGATAATCGTGGGATCCATCACGTTGGTGGTGTACCCTACAATACTGTTGGAGGGAAGAAATCCGGCAACATCCGCGTTTCCAGCAGCGGGAATCGCCATCATCTGTTTACGGGCTTCCGTCAAGGTCTTGGGTTTGAAGTAATAATTGGAACGCAAAATATTTTGTTCCACATCCAGCGAAACAATCGTTTGGCCGCCGCCGGCAGTGCCAGCCGCATCACCAAGTCCATCCCCGTACTTCATCATTCCATCCATATCCAAATAAACCAACCCGTCGCCCAATACCTCCAGTTTGCTTTCCAAGCTGGCGATGTTCGGAATGAGGGCCAAGCTTTCAAGCCCTTCACCCTTGAGTGAGGAAGCGAGCATGGCTTTTTCAGAGGCCAGATAAATCAGGTTCCCTTTTTGGGCGTTGTAGCTGGAGTTCAATTCATCGGCTTGAATTTTTACCCCTTCAAGGTCCTGTTCCACATACTCGGTTCCGGGAAGCCCCTGAGCCACATCCTTGGCACTCTGACGTTTGATTTCCTCGTTCAGGAAACCAAAGAACGTTTTGGCTTTTTCTTCGGAGACAAACTCAATCACCACCGTGCTTCCCAAGGTCCCTTCAGGTGTGGGGGAGAGATAGGCATCCAACCCGGTAATCACTTCGGCCATCATGCTGGAAAGCGTTGTGTTTTCGCCCAGAGAGGCATACAGGTTGTTGACGATTCCCATAAATTCCATGTACTCTGCGGAGTCAGCCCCCAGGGTGGCCATCAGCTCCACATATTCTTTACTGAGTTGGGAATCCTTGATCATCGGTGCCAGATCAGCTGGTTTGGTGAGTGTAATCACCAAAACTTTTTCCCCTGCAGGTACGGCTGAGGGTGCAGCAACATCGAAGGCCGATGCGGTAAGGGGAAGCGCCAGAGGAGCCAAGGCCAGAAGACCGGCCCGAAGAGAAGTGAATTGGAACATGAGGAGGGGTTGCCTTTCTTGCAACGAAACTTGGGAAATTGCGTGGCCGATGGAGAGTGTGAGCTGATTTCCCCCCGGCATCCATAAACGCGCTTGCGCAGCACAGGATTCAGCCGTGTACTGGCGTTGTTCGTTTGTTAGACATACTTCTTGTTTCAATGTTCCATTCATGGGTAAACGAAAAAAAATTGGAATTCTTGGTTCCACCGGTAGTATCGGTACCCAAACGCTGGAAGTACTTCGCCATTTTTCGTCCGAATTCGAAGTTGTGGCGCTTTCCGCGGGTTCCAATACCTCCCTTTTGGAAGAGCAATCAGCAGAGCACCCCAACGCTGCCCTTTGGGTTCGCACCCCCCGAGAAGTCTCTTCAGATTCTCCCCTTTCCAAACGACTAACCGACTGTTCCCTTTCCGAATTTGTGCATCGCAATCCTGCGGAACTTTGGGTGGTTGCCACGGTGGGATGGGCCGGAGTGGAGCCCACTCTCGCCGCGCTCGAATCCGGAGCGGAGATCGCCCTTGCCAACAAAGAGGTGCTCGTCTGTGCCGGGGAGCTTGTGATGAAAAAAGCACGAGCCAAAGACATCCCCATTTGGCCCATCGATAGTGAACACAATGCCCTGATGCAGTGCTTGGATGCCGGGCGCAGTAGGGGAGAGGCACCCGTGCGCCGCCTTCTGCTTACCTGTAGTGGAGGGCCATTTCGTGACGCTTCCCCTGAGGTGATCGCTGCCGCCACCGCAGCGCAAACACTCCGGCACCCCACCTGGGACAT
>JANRMB010000231.1:0-11206 GCA_033761985.1 Candidatus Sumerlaeia bacterium
GTGGAAAAAATCAAATCCATGAGCGGCAACATGGGCTACAACGCTGCAACTGGCGAATATGTGGACATGCTGGAAGACGGCGTTATCGATCCCAAGAAAGTTACCCGTTCCGCACTTCAAAACGCGGCTTCCATCTCCGGCCTTCTGATCACCACCGAGTGCCTGATCGCTGAAGAACCCGAAGCCAAAAAAGAAGCCCCCCACATGGGCGGCGGCATGGGAGACATGGGCGGCATGATGTAATTCATCCCCCCAAGTCGTCCTACTGGATTGAATCCCCGGTTGAGCCTGCTCAGCCGGGGATTTTCTTTAGCCCGGCTTTCTCACCAACTTCGTCGCGAGACGGCGAAGCGCCCGTCAGGCCGAGGGTTTCCCGACGCGAGTCGGACGCCGGGCGTGTATTCACACTTCAAGGTCGACGAACAAGGGATACCCTTGGAATGGCGGGATGATTTCGACTGTTGTAGCAGATGGCTGGTGAGAAATCCGGGTTAGTGTTGTAGTTAGTTTTGAAGCAGGGCGTTGGCAATCCGGCGCGCATTCGCCATCAACGTAAAGGTCAATCCCTTGGCGGGAAGCGTCGGAAACACCGAGCCGTCCGTGCAATACACCCCGCGCGTTCCATGCAGGCGCCCCATTGGCGAAGTCGAAAGCGAGCGTTCTTCTGTGGAGCTCGGAAGTGTCCCCGCGTAATGGATGCTCGCTCCATCACCCGGCAGCACCCGCTTCAGCGGATAGGCTCCGAGCTCCCGAAACAATCGGCAAAGGCGCTCTTCGTCCTGCTGCTGGCGAGCCCGCTCCGCACCACTTCTGCGATAGTTGATCTGCAACCAATCGTCTCCGGGGTTCTCCGCAGGCCGGAGGAGAAGCGATTTTTCAGCACTCGGGAAGTCGGGATGAAAGACCCCGATAATCACAAAATAATCGACCAGCGCCCGGAGAATGGGGAGCGATTGCTGAAGCGGCAGAGGCGATTCCTTCAGCAGTTTGAAGAGCAGGAGCGAACGGTAGGAGTAGAACTGGGGCTGGATGAACCGTTGGCGGGTTCCATCGGGATCGTAGAGTGCCGTGAGTTGAGTGAGAGAATGCCGTCGATTGCGGGTGCGTTTCCCCAATCGCCAGAGGTTCAAGCTGGGGTAATAGGTGTAGGGATTGGAAAGCAACGGCACGGGCTGATGGTAAACTCCCAACGAGCGCAGCACAATCCGCGTGGTGTTCAGCGTTCCGGCGGCTAGAATGAGCGCGCGACCGCGAATAGTGAACGCTTCGCCGGAGGCCAACTCACGGCCATGTAGCGTTACACCCTCCTGCTCAAAAAACTTTTCCGCCACGCATCCTGAGAGATACGTGACGTTGGGCATCGCACGGAGTTTTTCCAAGGTAAACTGCGGACGGTACACACTGCGCCCCGCATCGTTCCAAAATTCCATGTCCTCGTAGGCAACGGCCCGCCGCCCCTCTTCCGGCCGCGATTCGGTCAACATCGCCAACCTTGCCTGCCCCAAGGCGAACCCCCGATCCAGGAACCCCTCGCGTCGCTGCTGGTAACGCTCCATCAAAAACGCAGCGTTGGAATCCAATCGGAAGGGTTTCTGCAATCCCCTGATCGGCCCCAGTAAAGGAGTCAGATCATCGTCTGTAGGGCTGCTGATACCGATTTCTTGAGCCACCGCATCATAATGGGGCTGAAGCTCTGCACGCCCAACCGGCCACCCACGGAGGTCTTCGTCTGCGTAGGCCATGGAGGAAGCTCCCCACGCGGTGCCCAGACCCCCTTGCGCCACGGATTGCATCGCGGCAAACCCCTTGGGATCAATTGGCAATAGCACCTCCGCTCCGCGCTGGTGGTATTGCCTCGCCGGAGTAAGCTGAGCCCCCACCCGTACCGGCCCCAGCGGAACGCCCTCAAAGTTCTCCCCCAAAAACCAACGATGCTGATCTTTCCTCTTGGTGCGAAGGCTCAGCCAATCTTCTTCAGGAATGGATACAGGAATCGGCTCCGAGGTTTCAGGCGTTTGCCCAATATCCACCAAAACAACGCGGCGCCCAGCTTCGGCCAACGGCAGCGCCGCATGTACTGCTGAGGCCCCCGTGCCGACAATTACGAATTCTGCTTCCCTCATGGGCGTTTTCCTCCCGTCGTTTGCTGAATCTGAAACCGATCCAGCAGCACAAAGAGAATAACGATCCCAACTACGGCATTCACCACCCACCGAAGCCCATGCCATCCCAAGGTCATAACCAATCCCAACCGCGAGTGGGTGCGGGGGAGAAACGACCCGCCAAACTCAGGGGTGGTCTCCAAAATAGCTGCAGCAATCAGGAGACGTTGGCGGAACGGCTCAGAGGGCCGTAAAATCCCGCAACCGGCGTCCAAAGGACCGATCAACCACGGCCGACTCAATACTACCGGCAGAACCTTGGACTCTGGTGCATCCGCTAGAAGCCGGAAACAGGCCGAAGCGTACCGTTGAGCAAGCTCGCGACGGGGAGGTGCCCCGCAAATGTACCGACTGAAAAGCGCGAACTCCTCTTCCGGAGTCCGGAGTTCCCCTGATTCCCTCATCGAACCAGTTGCATCAGGCGTTTCGCCCCGGCACGCACGTACTGAAGCGTGTTCTTGGGGCTACCGGCTTTGGAGAGCGTTCGCAGAATATACCCCGGACGTGTGTACATTTTCAGCAAGTGGGAGCGACGCCACTTCACCAGCTCCTCGCTGGTGATCCCTGAAAGGGTCCGGATGGAGCCGGTGGCATAGCCTGCGCGGGCAGGATCGTAATCCGCCTCAAAGAGTTTCTCGCTCAGTGCAATCTCATGGAGTTCTGTTCCGGGAAGCGGAGTTGCCAAATTGAAGTCGAAGAAATCGGGATCCAACACGCGAAGGAAGGTGTACGTTTCGGCAAGGGTCTCATGGGTTTCCCAGGGAAGCCCGATCACCATGAACGCATGCACCCGGAGACCGTTTCGCTTGCAGCAGGCTACAGCCTCGCGGGCTTGGTCGGCCGTGGCGTTTTTCTTCATCTTGTCCAGCATCATCTGGTTTCCATGTTCAATGCCGAACGCCACCACCCAGCAACCAGCGGCTTTCATCATTTGAGCCCGTTCGTCGTCCATCGTGTCCACACGACTATTGCAGCCCCAGTGGATATCCAGCTTTTCGCGAATGATGCCGTCGCACAATTCCTTCAGCCATTTCTTGTTAATGGTGAAGGTGTCGCCATGGAAAAGAAACTCCCGAATGCCGTACTGCTCCACGCATTGCTTGAGCTCGCGAAGAACGTTTTCCGGTTTCCGGAACCGCACGGTGTAATCCGTCAGCAAACCCGCCGGGCAATAGATGCAATGGGCCGGGCAACCACGATTCCCGTGAATCACGGAGAGTGGATTCCCCGTCTCGGGGGAGACGTAAATTTTGTTTTTGAGCAGATGCCGTGCGGGAAGAGGAAGCGTATCCAAATCGCGCTGAAGATTGCGTTTCCCTGTAAAGAAAACGCTTTTGGCCTCGGCTCCTTCACGAATTGCTGCAGGAGTCTCGGGCGGAAGCCGTTTGCGTTTGATCTCAGAGACTTGGGCTTTCCCTTCGGGTTCCTTCAGGGTGCTTGCCACTGGCTCCCCATAACGCGCCAACAAATCAGAACGGAAGTGCAGACCCATAATCTCGGAGAACGCTTCGCCCCGGGCGATTTCCTCCACTGCTTCCTCCGCTTCATTGGGGAGAATCACATCCAGCTCGGGGTGATCCCGCAAAACGCTGATGGCGTTGACCACAAGGGTTTCCCCTTTTGCCATGGTCAGCACGTTGGGAAGCTTTTCCTTGGCGATGTAAAGCGTCTGGAGATCACCATCCAATGTTGCGGTGGTGGAGTTGATGACGATGGCGTTGGGTTTGAAGCGTTCCACATCGCGGATGAAGTGTTCCCAAGTTTTGCGTTCCGCCGGGTAATCCCGAATGATGCAACGGCTGCCAACCCGCTCTGCACAGGCGGCGGAAAGAGCCAAATCCATCGGAGGAAACGTCACCTGTACCGTTTGGTCTTCCACGGTGCATTGGCAACGGTCGTCCCGACGATAAAGACCCGTGGGTGGATTGATGAGAAGGATGCGCTTCAGTGGTTTACGGTTGGGAGTCATGGTCATCAAATTCAGAAATCAGAGTTGAACCGCACTACTTGTTGAACCAGGCGGTTCTCCAAGCTGCTTGTGTGGAAGAGCAGGTGGAATAATTCTCCACAAACCCCCCTGCTTCATGGGGGCGGATTAAGATTAAGTCTCCAGCCCCCGTCAATGGGGAGTAACGGAATGGTGCGAAATAATCTTCCAATTCTGAGACGTTCAATTCCCGTTCCAATGGGCGGCGGGGATTGATTTGCCAAACTCCATCAGGTCCGGGTGAGTATATCAGGATCGCCCCAGGGATAATTGCCACGCCATACGTTGCTCGGGAATCATCGGAAAAGGGGTCCGGGGGAAGATTCGCCTCCCATACATATAAGCTTTCCAGTTCGAGCGCCGTGAATTCCCGTTCCGGTCTAAGCGCCAGTGTGGAAATCCGAAAAGAGACGGATTCGGGGTCGATACGCTTATTTACCGAGTCTCTTCCCACAGCCACAACATCCGGCCCCAACAGCAAATGCGCACAATACAAGGCGTCGGCAAAGAGTTTCATATCCTGTGCCGCGCGTTCCAGTTTTCCCTCCTCTCCCAGCCCACGGTTTGGAGCAGAAAGATTGCTCTGGGTTAAAATACGATACGATTCAAACCGTGGAGCCACCCCATCCGTGATGATCAATCCCAGAGCCAGCACCGAGGAGGCCACTCCCAGTTCCATCCCTGTTGCCCGCGTGTGAATCGTTTTGAGCAACACCACCGAGCAGATGCCCGCCACAAACCCCGCGAGCGCCATGAAGGGCATCAGCGGATAAATCGACCCCACGGAGGCCAATGCCAACCCAACCATAACGCAACTCGCAATCACCCCTTTGTGCAGGTTGGGGATATGCTCCAGAAAAATGATCTCATCCGCCCGTTTGCGTTTCGGCTTCCGGCGGCTTCTCTCCTGTTCCATTTCTTTCTGCCGTGCCGAATCCCGCCCGAGTTGCTCCTCGGGAAGCACTACAATCTCATCCCAGGCATCACCCGCCGAGCCCATGGGGGGAACTCGCCAAGGATAAACACCACCGCCAGCCGGTAAACTACTTCCCTGCTTACCCGAATTGTTGGAACTCATCGCACACCGTTGCTGTCTCGAATTTCATTCACCTACCAATCAACCGATTTGAGAAGTCGTTTGTTGACGACTCAAATCGTAAAAGCCGACAACTTACTCAACTCGACTTTCTCGTAATCCAAAGGATTTACCTGCTGATGTTTCCTCTCAAAAAAGCGCTCTTGTCTGCAACAGCATTTGGAATGCTCTCTACTGCCGCTATGGCTCAGGAAGTTGTCTTCTTTGCGCCCCACTCCCCCAAAGGTCCGGAGGCCGCCACAGATTTGGCAAAGTTGGGCGTCAATTTTGAAAAACTGCGTGCTGCCGGTGCCAAAGGAACTTCCGGTCCCACCTTCACGGTTGTCTACGCCGATGTTGTAAACAACACCGATGCTGGATTTGACGACCCCACTCTCGGCCCCGCTCGCCAACAAGTCGTCAACCAAGTGCTTCAGTATATTGGTTCCCTTCTGGATGAAACAGGCAACTGCGACGTCTTTTTCCGCCCATCCTTGAACGTGAACAACGGCTTTCTCGGTTTTGCGGGAACAAACTATTTTCTTACCCCCAACAGCTTTCAGGGCGGGTTTGCTTTTCAACACCTTACCACTGGGGTGGATCCTCTTTCCGGAACGGCGGATATTGAGGCGGAAATCAATTTCTTCTTCAATTACAACCTCAACCCAGCGGTACCATCCGCTACCAACCAATTCGATCTCTTTTCAGTGCTTCTACACGAGTTTACTCACGGTTTGGGAATCATTAGTCTCTCAACCTCCACGGGTGGAAGTCGATTTTCCCCTACCAACGTTTACACCACTTTTGATCAACTAATGTTTTCTAGCAGCGGCACACCGGTATGGAATAGTTCTACTGTTTTCTCTGGTATCTCACTGACCCAGGGCGAAAACTTCGTTCAATTCCGGGGAGCCAATACTGCTTCAGCATTTGGCGGCTTTCCTCCCATTCACACACCCACTACATATGTGTTGGGAACCAGCATGAGTCACTGGCAACTCAATTCACCCATCCCCGCCCAAGCTGTAATGCGCCCTGCTCTTGCTAATGGGGTGGATAATCGCGAATACCTTGAGTTTGAAAAGCAGGCTCTGGCAGATTTGGGCTATAGCTTGGTCATTCCCAGCAACGCCAGCCACTGGAATCTGTACTAACTGGACAGCTTTTCCGGACCTAAAAACCAGAACCCCCGATGCACTTCCAAGAGGCACCGGGGATTTTGTTTATGCAGCCAATCCTAACAGGGAAATCCTGAAAGGGGTGAATGGAATTAGCGTTTGGAGAATTGAGAACGACGACGCGCTTTGAGAAGACCGTATTTTTTGCGTTCCACTTTACGGGCATCGCGGGTGAGGAACCCGAGTTTCTTAAGAACGGGACGGTTTTCATCGTTTTGCTGAAGAAGCGCGCGGGAAATTCCGTGACGAATCGCACCGGCCTGACCCATGGGGCCACCGCCAACAACATTCACCAGAATATCCAAACGGCCAACGTTGCCAGTTTCACGAAGAGGGGCACGCATCAGGAAGTCCAGCGTGGGACGATCACCAAAGTAATCCTTCCAGTCCTTCCCATTTACAACCATTTTACCTTTGCCGGGGCGAAGGTACACCCGGGCAACAGCAGTTTTACGACGTCCAGTTCCGTAGTATTGTTCCAGAGGCACGGTATCTATCTCCTAGGTGGGTCAGCAGCTTATTCAGCGGTACGAGTTTCAATAACAAGGGGTTGGGGATTTTGTGCTTGGTGGGGGTGTTCCGCCTCAGCATAAATCCGGATGTTTTTGTTCAACACAGAACCAAGGGGCCCTTTGGGGAGCATCCCGTGGATGGCCTTGCGAAGCACTTCGGTGGGCTTTTTCACAAGGAGGTCTTTGGCGGCGATCGCCTTGATCCCTGTGCGCCATCCGGAGTGATGATAATAAATTTTGTCGTTCAGTTTGCGCCCGGTGAAGACCACTTTATCGGCGTTTGTGATCACCACGTGGATTTTGGGGTTCACATTGGGGGCGAAGGTTGTGTTCATTTTGCCGCGAACCATCTGGGCTACACGGGCGGCGATACGGCCAACCACATGCCCTTCAGCATCCACATGATACCAGACTTCTTCAATGTCTGCGGGCTTAACAAGCGTCGTTTTTTGAGCTTTCATTCCAAAATCCTTGATGCAACGGAATTCGCGGAAACCCAGTGGCTCCTCACGAAAACGGGCGCGAAGACATGAGCGATTCCCACCCCCGAGTCAAGGCTGTTTTTTGCTTTCCACCGGAAAAACCAACAGCACTCCCGATTTGATCACTCTTGAAGCCGCAACAGCCCCATCGGGGTGCATTCCGTTCCCTGACCCAAGGGGTTATCTTTCAACGCCGCTTGTACCAACTTCACGGGCAAATCCGCAGAACGCCCCACCACCCAGCTTCCGCCGATGTCGTTCACATCCACAATCGCCACAGGGAGCCCAAGCTCACGAGAAAGCATGCTGGCGACTTTATCGGGATCTTTTGGTCCCATAATCACACACTCCGGTTGCAGGGGAGACGTGGTTGCAGCATCGATCATCGCTGCCTGAGGTCCGGCAATCCGGTAGAAATCCCCTTTGCGGCCCACCAGTTTCCCCAACGCGCCACCAATCGCCGCCAACCAAATTCGCCAAGCGCCACACTCATTGACCGCGCATTGCATGCTGGAGGGGCGTCGCAAGCCAATCCCGTAGGGCACTTTGGCCACGCAACGCCACAGAATCCTCGCTGTAAGGCCAATCTTGAGTTCACTCTCCGGAATAGCCCGCCCTTGGGTAACCGCCACCGCTTTCTCGGAGATGAAGAGGATATCCTTCGCCTGCTGATAACCCGCCACGGCAGTTTTACACGTCTCCAGCAGATTGCTTTCCTGAGTCAGAATGGGTGTCCGCAGGGGAATCCGGAGATACACACGCCCCTCCACATCGATTGTAAGGGAGCGGTTTGGGTTGGGTTGCACGCCGGAAGAAGGGAGTGAGGCAGCTACGGGAGGAGTCATGGGAGGTGTACCTGAACAGGGAGGAATTCTTTTCAACAACCAGCCTCCAAACGGAAAAGAAGACCGTCAAGAATCCTTGCACATCAATGATCATTATTTTGGCGTTTTTCCCAGCACTACCCCTGCTTGCGATTGTCCAGTGCCTTTTGCTTCAAGGCCCGCTCCAATGGCGTGTCCTCCGTGGAGTACAACACCACTCCAGTTTTCAGATTCCGAACTTCGCAGATTTCCGATTCCATCCATACTCCCTCGCGGACGAAGCAATGCACCGTGGTTTGAATGTGTGCTTGGGTGGGTTCCGGTGAGGCGGCCTGAATCCGGAAATCCCCATCGGCGATGCGGATGCCCTCTGCCGGCGCGTCCCCTTCTTGTTGAGCCTTGGGAACAGGGGATTTCTCTGTCCAGATGAGTCCTCGCTCCATGGGTTCCACTGCTTCCCAGACGGAAATCCTTTGTGCTGTGATGGGGCAGCAGACGGGTGGTTTCGGAACAAATTGGTCGGCAGGTTTTCTCAAAAGACTAACCTCGAAAGAATGTTGTTGGGGAAGATGATGGAAGGTGCAGGCTTATCGCAACAGGGAATTCCAAACGCCGGAACCGAGTGCAAGATTTCGGAAAACTCGTGTTGCGGAACTCCATCCCTGTTTGAAGAATAGTCTGCTAATATCAATCGTGTGAGGCTTTTATCTTGTTTCCTCTTTTTCCCCTTCTTGTACTCCTGCTCCTCACCTTTTCCGGGTGCGGAGCCGCAAAGCACTCTGCCTCTTCTCTTGCCGAGCCTTTCGAAGCCGAACCCATCATCCGCGTGCTCATCCTGGAGGAAGTTCCGAAGATCGAATTCATCCCGCTCAACGGATATCAATTGATTACCTCTGATGGGTATTCCGATCTCCCCGTGGACGCCACGGTGACGCTGGAGCGCATCCCCGGCGGTATGCTTCGGGTGAGTGTACCCGGGCAGAAGCCACAGGATTCCGAATGGTTCCGCATCGTACCTGTTGCAGGGCAGAGCTTCCCAGAAGTCCGCATTCCAAACGTCCCCTATGGTCAGGGGTGGTGGTGGGCCAACGAGGAAGACCGTTTCTATACCGGTGTGATGGAGTTCCATCCCCACGGGGAGGAGGGCATTAACGCCATCGTTCACCTTCCGGTGGAAGAATATCTCCGGGGAGTGGTGCCCTCGGAAATCGGCCGGGAAGCACCCACGGAAGCCCTGAAAGCCCAGGCAGTGGCGGCTCGCTCCGAGACCGTTGTCTCCCTCCGCAAAGGTGCTTACAAAGGCCCGCAGTATGATATTTGTTCCACGGTGCAGTGCCAAGTCTATGCGGGAACCCGCCGAAGCAATCAAGCCGTGGATGCCGCCATTTTGGCCACCCGGGGCGAGGTGCTTTCCCATGAAGGCAAACCCGTAGCCGCCTATTATGCCTCCAACAGTGGGGGCCACACCGAGCATATTGAAAATGTTTGGAGCGCGCGCGCCGCTCTTCGCCAAATCTGGCGGGGTAACCCCGACACCTTGGAGCCCATCACCCAAGATCTGACAAACCACGAGCAGTTTGCCGTTTGGGTACGCACGGCACCACCCGCCTACGCCAGCCGCGCCACCTTCCCCGAACTCCCCGAGTGGACTCAAAAAAACTACCGCTGGGAACGCATCATCACGGTGAAGGAATTTTCCGAGCAAATCGCCAAAAAGCAAAACATCGGCACCGTACAGCAACTCATACCTGGAACGCGCGGGATATCCGGACGGCTCATGGAAATCGAGCTCGTGGGCGAATCCGGGCGCCTCACGGTGGAAGACCAACTCGAAATCCGCCGCATGATTGCTCCTCCACTCCGTAGCTCCGCCTTCATTGTGGAAACAGGCAAAAATGAAGCAGGGGAACCCACCTTCATCTTTATCGGAGCAGGTTACGGTCACGGGGTGGGAATGTGCCAAACCGGAGCCATGGGACGCGCATTATCCGGCCAAACGTATCGCCAGATTCTGGCACATTACTACCGTGAAACGGAAGTGGTCAGCGCCTATGGAAAATAAGAGAAAAGTTTAGGGAGTTTGGGAAACGACTTGTGCTTTTTGAGCCAATTTGAAGGAAATCCCAAGCTCCAGAAGCTTGGCTTCAATCACTTTGCGGGATTGGGTTTCCCCGTCAAATCGAACTCCAAGGAGCGATTTTTGAAAGTTGAGTTCTGCCTTCTCCACCCCGTCTAGCTTGCTCACCGCAAATTCTGCCTCCAGCGCACAACCCATGCAGTGAAGCTTTTCCAATTGAAAGTAAACCAACCGGGAATCCGGAATCACACCGGATTCTCCCAACTCCTCGCCCAACACAGCCACATCGTTGGCGGTGGCGGTGTTTTGCATCGCCATCATGGCCCAAACACTTCCCTGCAACAACACCGCTGCCCCCAGCACGGCAAGGGAGCGCCGCTGTTGGGCCTTGTGCTTGGCTTTGGAGCACGCACAGCAACCACAGGGTTTGCGGCTTTCCTTCCAATACAGGTAGAAACCCACGGCAAGAGATACCCCACCCAGAATACTGAAAAACAAATGGTATTTGCTCAGGTTCAGCACCGCCACCAATCCGGTGCTTCCCGCTGCCACAAGTGCCAACGGCAACACACAACAGAAACTGTGACTGGCGAGGGCAACAAGGGCTGCGTGAAAAGAATTCAGAGATTTAGGGAATTTAAGGTTGGCGATCATGAACTAGGGTTGCCGCACGGCAGGTGAATGTGAATGAGAATTCTTCTCAAAACAGGTGTCGCGTCAAGCCTCATTTGAGAATGGTTCTACTTCTCGCCATGATCCACCATCAACACTGTGGGAAGTGTCTCTTCCACCGCGCCGGATTTCGGGGGCGGTGCATCCCGGGGAATACTGGCGATGCTGTTGCTCGCCCGGGAGTCTGCCCGCTCTGGAAGATTCATCTCCCACCAAGCCCGTGCATTCTCAGATGTC
>JANRMB010000232.1:0-6831 GCA_033761985.1 Candidatus Sumerlaeia bacterium
GAAATCCCTGTATTTTCAACGGTTTGTGGCGGATGCTGGATCGGCTTTTTCTCCCTCAAAAAAAACTCGATTGGTCATCGCAAAAAGACCTGAGGGTGCTGCTGTATTGTTCCAGCGATTTTGGGTTGGGGCATTTTTCCCGGTTGAATCGCATCGCTCGGCGGCTTCGAGAGTTGGAAGAAAAAGTACAAATTCTTTTTATCACAGATATTCTGCCACAACCTTCGCAGGATTATCATGATCACTTCGGGGTTATTCAACTTCCCGGTTATGTGCATTCGGAAAAACGCTCGAAGCGCTCGGGGTTGAAGCTGGAACACCAACACCTTCTTCAGTTGCGTGTAAACATCATCAGCAGTGTATTGTGGAGTTTTGAGCCTCAGGTGATGTTGATGGATACCGGGCCGCATGGGAAGAAAAACGAACTCGCCAAACCGCTTGCCTGGTTGGCGAGCCGCAGACCCAAAACCAAACGAGTGTTGCAGTTTCGGGATATTCCCATCCCGGTGGCCGAGTACGAGGACCCGGAAAATCCCTACAAGCGCAAGATTTTGGCAGAACACCATTTATACCACCGCATTCTGGTCTCCGGGCACCCCAAGCTTTTCAACGTGGCGCAGGAATACAAGTGGCCCAAAGAATTGGAAGAGAAACTCCACTACTGCGGACTTGTTGTTCCTCGGGTGGAGTGTCCCCCAAAGGATGAAGGCGATACAACGAAGCGATTGTTGATTAGTTTTGGGGGCGGATGGGAATCAGAGAAATTGGTGCCGGTGCTGGTGAAGGAACTCCCCAAAGTGGTGGAGCAGATGAAGGGCGCGCCATTTCAGGTTCGCGTATTTACCGGACCAAGTATCACGCAGGAGGATTTTGCCCTGTTGGAAACTTTTGCTCGGCAGCATCAGCATCCTGGTAAATTTGAGCTTGTGGTGGAGCGCTATAATCCTGACTTTCCGGCGATTCTTGCACAATCCGATGCCGCGTTTTTGCAGGCGGGTTCCACGGCGTATCAAGTTCTGGATTCGGCGATGCCCCTGATCCTGTATACCCGGGAATACTCCACACAGGAACAACAGGAACGGGCGCGGCTACTTTCAGCTTTTCCAGATGTTACGGTGATTAATGGGGAGTGGCTTCAACAGAATTCGTTGGGGACACTACTCACCAAAGTTCTCCTTCAACCAAAGAACGTTCGGGAAACCGGACTCACGTATAACGGCGTGGATGAAGCGGCTCGGATGCTTCTCTCGCTGGCCCAGGAATAAACTATCTCACTCAGGTGTCCCCGTTGAAATGAATCGATTCGTGTCTCTGTCCCCCAAGTTTTTTCCGCTCGTGTTGGGTGGGTTTCTTTCCAGCGTATCTCTTCCTTGCATGGCGGCAGAAACAACTGCTTCGGAGACTGCCACCGAGGTCGTGACCCTAAGCCGACTGGAATCTTTCAATGCATTTTTGGCGGCAGAACGCGACCGTGAGAAAGAGCGGAGTACCAGCGAATATGATTGGCTGATTGTTCCCCGGGCCAAAGCGGAGGAGTTCAATCTTCTGGAAAATAATACGCTGGAAATTGTGTTCAACGAAGCCATGAGTCAGCGGAGTTGGAATGCGGAGAGCATCGATTTGTTGATGACGCGCATTCAGGATTACTTGAAGGCGAATCACCCCAAATGGGCGGATTATAAGCTGAAGCTGGGTATCGCCTACAACTTGGTGGAAAAGTACAAGGTGTTCCCTATTGAGGAGTGGGCTACCACGCCAGAGTTGATTCAGGCTCGAATACAGGGTGCCACAGAACCCGTGAAACCCTTGGCAGCACCGGTGGTGGAGCGAGTGGACTATGCCGGCCCCGCCATTACGAACGGCCTTGCCGGGAGCAATCTGGTGATTGCGGCATCCCACGGATGGACGTGGCATCAGGAACAGCGTTGGCAGTTTCAGCGAGCCCGCGTGTACACCACCGTGGAGGATTTGTTTCCGCTGAGTTCCGTGAATCCCTTCCTCATTCCGATGTTGGAAAACGCCGGAGCCATGGTGTGGAGTGCTCGGGAACGCAGTTACCAAACCGCCGAGGTGATTGTGGACAACGAACACCGCGATCCCGATTTTCAAAGCACGGGGAATTGGGAAGTCTCACCCTTCCGAGGTTGGAGCGGTGGACGTGTCCCCGCGATGAATGATCGAGTGGAACCGTTTTCCCTGGGGGATTCTCTCCGGGCCGCTGTCGATGCAGAGACCACCAGTACGGTACGGATCACTCCGCTGATTCCGAGAAGTGGTGAATATCCCGTCTATGCCTCCTGGGGAATGAGCAACTCGAACAGCTCCTCCGTCCCCATGACGATTCATCATGCCGGAGGAAGCACCACGGTACGCGTAAACCAACAGGTTGCCGGTGGAACGTGGGTGTACTTGGGGAGTTACCCCTTTCAACAAGGGCAGAATGAGGGACAGGGAAGTGTGGAAATCACAACAGCGGGTGCCGTTGCAAACGAATCGGGAACGACATGGATCTCGGTGGATGCCTTCCGTTTTGGTGGAGGCATGGGGAATATAGCCCCCGGCGACCACGTAAGCGGAAAACCCCGTTACGCTGAAACCGCTTTGTATAACCTGCAATACTCCGGCGCTCCCCGCGATTTTGTCTTCAACGCACCCAGTACTCCCGGGCATTTTGGTATTGATTATAATCAGGACATCACCGCCCGTGGAGAATACCCCAACTGGCTTCAGGGAAGTCCCAACGGCCCCAACGCAGCACGCAACCACCCCGGACTCGGTGTCCCCGTTGATGCCATGGTCTCCTGGCACACGGATGCCGGGGGACAGTCTGGTGGTATTGTGGGGACACTGATGTTGTATCAAATTCAGGATGATCGCGGAGAGGAAACTTTTCCTGATGGGCGCAGTCGGTTCCTGAACCGCGATCTCTCCACCTTGATTATGGAGGAGTACATCCGCACGATACGCGGGGAGTTCAGCAGCACCTGGCCTCGGCGCGATCTGCGCGAAGTTGGCTACGGAGAAATTCGTCGCCCCAACACGCCCAGCACGATTATTGAACTTCTCTCCCACCACAACTTTCAGGATATGAAGTATGGTGTGGACCCACGATTCAAAAAAGCCACGGCACGCTCGGTGTACAAGGCTCTCACCCGGTTTGTGTGCTACGGTCGTGGGCATATTCCCGTAATTCAACCACTGGAACCAGCAGCAGTGTCACTGCGGCATCGCAAGAACGGATTGTTTGCTCTCACCATCAAACCCCAACTCGATCCATTGGAACCCACGGCACTCCCGACGCATTACATCGTTTATGAAAGCCGCGATGGTTTTGCTTTCGATAATGGAACACAATACCCGGCGACAGGAAGGGACGGAGAAACCAACATCGCCCTGCAACTCCCCAAAGGTGAGCCACGCTACTTCCGTGTCACCGCTGCAAATGAAGGGGGACAGTCCTTACCCTCTTCGGTGGTGGGCGGAAGCTACTACGGCACTTTGGGACTCAATCGAGTCCTTCTGGTGGATGCTTTCGACCGCATCAGCGGTCCGGAAATTGTGGAAGCTCCGGGTGCACAGGGATTCAATCGCCATGCCGACCCCGGAGTGGGTTATCATTACAATGATGGTGTGGTTGGAGATCAGTACGACTTCAATTTCAATTCCGAGTGGAAGAACGATTTGGAAACACCCGGGCGCGGGGCAAGCACCAGCCACTTGGAGGATCACCGTGAGAAAGGCAATTCCTTCGATCATATTGTAGCGTATGGTAAAATTCTACATGAGCAGAAATATCCATTCGATTCCAGCACCCGACTTCTAGCCACGGCGAATTCTTCGGGTGAATCCGCTGCAGTGATCTGGATTGGCGGCGAACAGAAAACGGTTCTGCCTTTTGTTATACCCGAGGAATTGAAAGAGGGCGCTCCCGACCGCATGGAATCCGAGTTTCCGCTGATGGAATCGGCTCAGGCGGAGTGGCTTCTCCAGTATCTTTCCCAAGGAGGAAAAGTGATCATCAGCGGCGCATATGTGGGCGAGGAGTTGATGGGTCCCGCGGCAGATGAAGCGAAGCGCACACTGGCGCTGGAGCTCGGGGTACAGTCTTTCATTCGCTCGGCAAGTACCATCAACGCCCTAACTTCAGCGGATGATTCCACCTCGACCACGCTTCCGGCGCGGTTTGGTCGGGACTTGGAGTCACCCATCAATATCGTGGGGACAGTGTACCCGGTGGAGCATCCCCAGGGATTCACCACAACCACCGGAAAACCATTGGCTATCTACGGGGACACAGGAGAAGTGGCGGCGTTTCAAACAAAGAACGCCTTAGTGGCTGGATTCCCCTTGGAAACAGTGCTGCCGTTGGAATCTCGCTCGGGGTTGATTCTAAACTCGCTGGAAAACCTTCTCGGTAAGAACGAAAAGAACTAAATCTCCACGCCCACGAGATGACCCACGAGCGCCGTAAGTCCCATGGCGAGCGCCCCCCAAAAGGTAACGCGGAGCACGGCGCGGAGAATTCCTGCTCCGCCAATTTTGGCGGACACAGCACCCAGCAAAGCCAGGCAAATGAGGGAAACCACCATGATACCTTTTGTGCGAAAACTCTCTGCAATTAGCAGAGAGGCAATCACGGGAATTCCGGCACCGAGCACAAAGGCCAAAGCCGAGGAAAATGCCGCCTGAAGAGGCCGTGCAGTAAGGGCATCGGTGATTCCCAGCTCCTCACGGGCATGCGTCCCCAAGGCATCATGGGCCATCAGTTGCTCGGCTACTTTGCGGGCAAGTTCCGGCTCCACGCCCCGTTCGGCATACATTTCCGCTAGTTCGTGAACTTCGTGTTCGTAGTGGTTTTCGAGTTCCTCTTTTTCGCGGCGAAGATCGGCGCGCTCCGTATCGGCTTGTGAACTCACGGAGACAAATTCGCCAGCGGCCATGGAAAGCGCACCGGCAACCAGACCTGCCGTGCCGGCCAGAAAAATCGTGGAAAGCGTAGAGCCTGCGGCAGACATCCCAATAAGAAGACTTGCCACGGAAACGATTCCATCATTGGCACCCAGAACGGCAGCACGCAGCCAACCGCTGTTGTGGGTATAGTGCAGGGCCTTGTCGGGGGTTTCCATGGGGCACCTCAATTCGTTATTGAAAAGCCCATCGTAGGAGAATCGCTCCGGGGGTGCAAACAGGAATGATCCGTTTCTAAACCGCTTCTGGATGGAAGTTTTATCCCCAGCCTGCAAGGCGGGCCTGAGGTTGTGGGATTGACTTTTCCATGAAATCATCCGACGCTGCATTAAGAGGTTTTTGATGATGATCGATAAACCCCGAGTAGTAACGACAAAGCTGGTGAAGCGAGGAGAAGACGAGAAGGAATTCGATCGTGCCTTCTGGCGAGACGCAGGTGTTCAAGGACGTTTTGCTGCCGCTTGGGACATGGTGAAAGAGTATCACCTATTCAAAGGAGGTACTCTTGATGAACTCAGATTTCAGAGATCTGTTGCAGTTCTTAAACGAAGAAAAGACTGAGTATCTTTTCCAGTAGTTTATAAGATTTCTCAACGAGCGGGACGCTCGTTCTCCTTTCACTTCATAAAGGCTCCTGCATGCTCAGGCAGTGAAGCGATCCCCGGCCCACAACAATGTGGGTGGTATCCAGCCAAATGACTTTTGTGCCCGGGCGATGCCGGGCCATGGCTTCCTCAAAGCGCTGATGGGCGTCGGGGCGATTGTGATGCGGAAAGTCGGGAACAAAGACGCAGCCTCCCGCGAAGAGGAAATTCAAATGGCTGGCCGGAAGGCGTTCGCCTTCGTATTCAACGGCGCGGGGCATGGGGATGGGAATGATTGTAGGTTTGCGGCCATCAGGGAGGCGCAACTGCTGAAGGCGTTCGAAGTTTTCCTGAAGCGCCGCGTGGTTTATGTCTGAGGGGTCTTCCTCCACTGCGGTAAGAATCACGTCCTCGGCGATGAACCGCGTCATATCATCGATGTGGCCGTCGGTATCGTCACCGGCGATTCCGTCGCCGAGCCAAACCACTTGTTGAAGATGGAAGGTGCGTTTGAGGTGGTCCTCAATTTGGGATTTAGTGAATTGGGGGTTTCGGGTGGGGGTAAGGAGGCAGGCCTCGCTGGTGAGCACTGTTCCGGCACCGTTGGTATCAATGCTGCCCCCCTCAAGAATGAAGTCCAGCGCATGGCGGGCATGGTTGCGGTATTCGGCAATCAGACGGGGGATTTGGTTTTCGAGTTCAAAGGGGGGATACTTTCCGCCCCAGGTATTGAACTGGTGATCGAGCGCAAGGTGGGCACCGTTGCGGTGCTTCAGCCAAATGGGACCGAAGTCGCGAATCCAGGCCTCAGTGCTCGGGAAGAAGTGGAAGTGCAGGTTGGCCATATTCCCGGTGGCCTTGTCTCCTTTGGAAGGGGCTGTGGCTTTCTTTTTGATGCAAGAGATGGCGGTTTGAAGATGTTCTTCATCGGTAACGCAGACGTTCACTTCGATCACGTTGCTCAGGGCGAGAAGGAAGGAGGCGAATTCCAACTGTGCTTTTGCTAGCGCCGAGCCCCACGTGCGGGTGAGGTTGGGGAAACTCGTCCAAACGGCGCGGGTGGGTTCCCATTCCGCCGGCCATCGCCAGCCTGCTTCCGTGGGGAGCGGTGTGGTGGAGGGGAAATCTTCGGCGTAGGGCATACAAAATAACCTTGGTAGCATCAGAAGGAGCCGCTCATGAATCCGCAGCGACTGCACATTAAAGAAATGACGGAATTGGCCCGGGCGCTACAAGAAGCGCAACGGGGTTTGGCATTTTATAATGAGAAAGCGTTTCC
>JANRMB010000233.1:0-7520 GCA_033761985.1 Candidatus Sumerlaeia bacterium
GGATTTGGCCGCCGTTCACAAGCTGCTGGAATCGCAGAACCGCCGGTTGATTTTAGCGGGGTTGAACGAGGAAGAGTTTTCGCGACTCAGGAACGCCGGTTTGGAACGCCTTTCCCAGCGGGACGTTACCGAGGGCATGGAAGAAGCGCTCCACCGCGCCATGGCCCTGCTGGGGTCGTAATCCGGAACCTTCCCAAGTGTTAATAAGGAACGATCTTATTAACGAAATCAGCCTTTTGTGTAAATAACGGAGTGTTTTTATTGACGGCAGATACCCTTATTGTGAATTAGAAACTGGCTTATTTACAAAATAGCAGAATATTTAAATAAGCCTTTTCGGAATTCATGCGGATTCTCTGAAGGAGGCAACCGTGAAACGGGGCATCACCGGCATTCTTTCCCATAACAACGAAAGCGGGGAACTTGTTCGGACGTTCATTCCCAATCCGCTTCCACCCAACCCACCCGTCATTCTGGAGGGGGCTTTGCAGCTTCGGTTTGAGAAGGCGTTGCTTGCCTGTGGCCGTTTGGACTCCATCACGACGTTCCTCCCCGAGCCTGATCTTTTCCTCTACACCTACGTGCGCCGGGAGGCTGTGCTTTCCAGCCAGATTGAAGGAACGCAATCCTCGCTTTCCGATTTGTTGATGTTCGAAGTGGATGAGTTTCCTGGAGTGCCATTTGACGATGTGACGGAAGTTTCCCGATATGTGGCCGCACTGGATCACGGTATGCAACGCTTGCGTTCGGGATTTCCGTTGTGCAACCGCCTGCTGAGGGAAGTGCACGGCATTCTGCTTTCACAGGGGAGGGGCCAGCATTTGCAACCCGGGGAATTTCGCCGAAGCCAAAACTGGATTGGGGGAACACGGCCCGGCAACGCCGCCTATGTGCCGCCACCACCCCACGAGGTAGAGCCCTGCATGGCGGCGCTGGAGCGGTTTCTCCATGAGGATGCCTCGTACTCGGCCCTGCTGAAAGCTGCTTATGCCCATGTGCAGTTTGAAACAATCCACCCGTTTCTGGATGGGAATGGTCGGTTGGGCCGGCTCCTGATCGCCTTGATTTTGCATCAGGAAAAAGTGCTTCGCCAACCGTTACTGTATTTGAGCCTGTTCTTCAAAACCCATCGTTCCCATTATTATGATCTCCTGACGCGCGTTCGGGAGGAGGGCGATTGGGAGGCTTGGCTCAACTTTTTTCTGGAAGGAGTGGAAGTCACCGCCACTGCTGTGGTGGAGACAACACTGCAACTTCTGGAGCTATTCCGGAAAGATCGCCTTCGAGTGGAAGAAAGCGGTCGGGCCGCTGCCAATGCGCTGCGTGTTTTTGAGGGCTTTCTGCGCCGCCCCATCAACTCCATCAATACACTCAGCATCCAAACGGAACTCAGCTTTCCCACGGTGGCCAGGGCGCTGGAACTGTTGGCCAATCAAGGGATTGTGAAGGAAATCACCGGACGCCAGAGAGGTCGACTTTATGTCTACACTGAATACCTGGAACTTCTGAATCAGGGAACGGATCGTCCCCATCGCCGGGGGTGAGTAACGTAAAAGTTATTCCCGACGGCGCTTCAGCTCCGTCACCCATTTCTTGGCGCGGCGTTTGGCGGTTTCGGGGAGCTTCATGCAGTTCAAATCCTCCACCGCGCCGAGCAGGGCATACGCCGCCATGGTGTGAATTCGGTCGGGGTAGGCGGCCACCCATTGTTCGTAGGCTTCCTCCCATTCCAGAGCCTGCAACTCCTCCACTGTGTGGATGCCGATACTCCGGAGTTCGGCCCCGCAGATGGGGCCGATGTTGCGGGCGTCTTCAATGGGTCTGGGGGACATGGGTTACTTGCTTTCCACGTTCGCCTGGGAACGAACAATATCGCCATCGGAGATGGTGCCGTTGGTGGGGTCGTAGAGTTCGCGGAATCCGTAGAAGCTTCCGGCGTTATCAAAACGCAGATCGGGACCGGCACTCGTCAGCTTCCAAGCGCTGTTCCCCATGTTGCGCAGCCAACCATCGCGCTGGGCTCCGGTGCCGTCCACATCCTCCCAGCGGCGGGTGGAGTAATCATACACATGGCGATTACCGATTTCATTGGTGTGGCCGGCGCGAGGGGCGGGTGGGGCAAGGCGATCCTGAAAGGCATCGGTGGGGAGGCTGGTGAGAAACGCCACCGGGGTGGTGAGCTGCTTCTGGGCCTCCACCCAACCGTAGTGGGCGAAGCCGGGTTCGCCGTCATAGGGTGGGCGGTTGAAGTCCACGGAG
The DNA here is from genome assembly GCA_033761985.1 of Candidatus Sumerlaeia bacterium. Taxonomy (GTDB): domain Bacteria; phylum Sumerlaeota; class Sumerlaeia; order SLMS01; family JAHLLQ01; genus JANRMB01. Next base: position 2,260 of record JANRMB010000233.1, read on the forward strand.
TACGCCTCCACCGCGGTGGCGAGCGTCCGGAGGTCGCTCTTCACCCGCGAGACTTTGCTGCGGGTTTGAGCTTCCAGAAAGTTCGGAACAGCGATGGCGGCAAGAATCGCGATGATGGCGACGGTGATGAGCAGCTCAATCAGGGTGAAGGCGCGTGGAATCATCAGAAGTCGCTCCGCAGAATGTTTTGAATCTGGGCTTTTGTCAGTGGGTGTGTCGGCATCAGGCCGTTTTGGATGAGAAGGGCTTCAACCCGACGACCGACTTCAGCTTTCGGTATTTTGCCCGAAGCATATTCCGTCTCAATGGCTTTTGCAGCGGGGAGTAGTTCCGGTTTGTTGGCGGCAAAAAAGTGGAGCCTCATCCCCGTAGGCGATTCCTCCACGCTGGCGGCCAGCACATAACACAAATTCCGCTCAGGCCACACCTGCACGTGGCTGAGTTGCATTTCAGGGTTGGGGTTGCGGGGATCGATGATGACCTCCATGGGTCCGTTGTTTGTTTGGGCGTAGAGGGTCAGCGTGCGGTCATTGTTTGCCGTCAGAAGAAGATGCTGAATCCCCTCGGGGTTTTCCCCCGGGAAGTTAATGCGATGGGTTTGCCCCAGGGGAACATCATAGACTTGTTCCCCATAGAAGTTGCGCGTAACCTCCTGATGTACGGTGTTTTGGGTACTCACGATGGGTGCGTTGGTTCCGTTGGCAGTGGAGCGCTCGGTGCTTCCCTGGTAGGTGTAAACACCTCCAAGGCCGAGAAGAAGAACGGCCGCCGTGAGGCCGAGTTTTTGTGCGGTGCTCATGAGAGTGATTCCCGTGGCAAGAGTTCCGATGAAAGTGGAGGAAGCAGGGGTGGCAGTGGAGACGGCGAGCACCTCAGCCCGGAGGGAACCCGTTACCGCAGGAGACGCAATCGCCGCGGCCACCAGTGTGGCGACCCGCCGTTTCAGCCTGGGCGATGGCGCGGGGGAAACCACCTTGGGCTCGGCTCCGGCTCCCAGCAAGCCGCGCAATACACCCAACACCCGCGTCAACTGACGCGATACGGTGGTGTGGTGCACGCTCCAGCGCTCGGCAATCTCCCGCTGGGTCAACTCCTCCGTGTAATGGAGGTGCAGAAGCTCGCGCTCCTCGGGAGAAAGTTTCGCCAGTGCCTGGGCAAGCACCTGTTCCTGTTCGCGTTCTTCCAAGGGCTTGCGGGGAGAAGAGTTGGGGTCGGCCATGATCGTGGATACCATCGTTTCATCAAGGGGGACGAGTTGCGTGAGGTTGGAGCGGGATTGATTGCGGCGAAGCCAGGAGACGGCCTCGTTGCGGGCGAGCCGTGTAAGCCAGCCGGAAAACCGTTCGGGCTCACGGAGTTCCGGAAGCTTCACCCAAGCGCGGAGAAACACCTCCTGAGTAAACTCCTCGGCGGCCTCCTGCTGCTGAAGGTACGCCCAACCGATTCCATACACCGTGCTGGTGTGGGAATCCACCAGGCGCTGAAACGCCGCGCCGTTGCCGGAGAGCGCCTCCCGAACCAGTGCGCCCGGGGACTCTGCAGCCGATTGTGTGGAACGCCGCCAACCAATCATGAAACACCTCTACTGATGGGAAGTGCCGTCACTCCCAATCATGCGTCCCCCGATGATACGGGCCCTGAGGATGCCCTGAGGTCAGCCGAATTGCAACGCCTCAACGGCGCGGTACCCAGCTGATTCCCTTTCATCGAAGTGGGGCAACCCGGGTGGGGGATGCCCTTCAACCAGCGATGACGCCGAGGGATGATTTTTGGTGCAGGGGAAGTGAAAAAAAAATGTGGGGCTGGGTGGAGAATCAGAAGCCGATCAACTCACTCGGCCAAACGCAAACACGGGGGGAGGCTTCCCCGCTGGAAGCAATCAGCGCCGCTTTGCCGTAAGCGCCCTCATCCAGAAAAATCACTCGGAATTGATTCAACGCCCCTGGCAGAGGATAAAGACTTCCACTCTGCTCGCTCATGCGGGAATCCGTTCCCACGGCTGGTATCGGAGCCACAAGAAGCTGAACAGTGCCATCGACTGCAACAATCGGGAGGAACGCCACGGGGTTGGAACCTGAATACGCCACGGTGGGGCGACAGATGTTGTTCACCGCCGGGAGCGCACCGGTGTAAACGCCCTCGTGGGTGATTTCCCCGGCGGCATTGTAGGCGCGCAGAGCATAGCCTTTGACTCTAAATCCATCGGGGTTTGAGGCATCGGGATAAGCCAGCGTTACACCCAACGAGGTTGAACCTTGTGGGCCATAGGAAACGCTGGGATAGTCCCAAGTACCTTCTCCGCTGAGATCGGAAAAATCGAAAATAGTTTTTTCACCACCGGGTCTCAGAGTGAACTCCGTGAGAATATTGCCGCTACTGCCGACCACATACGGTTCGCTGAGTTGAAAGGAAATTGCCCCCAAAGCAAGAGAGGGCTGAAGTTGAAATCCTTTCAAAGTGGGAGAATCCGTTTCCCAATTTATCTGGGTGGAAAAACTGTTGTGTCCAAATCCACCCAATCCATTTTCTATGGCCCACCCGCCAATCACAATTCGTTTGGCAAGAGGGGAATGGGCAATACTCGGCTCAATGATCCAATCCAAGGAAGGAACGGTATTCCTTGAAATGAGATCGAAGGTGCGTGTGAGTGGTTGCTCACCTCTTCTTATATAAGAACCCTTGAGCCCAAAGCCGACATAATGAGGAGGCTGAATTTGGTTCTCCCCGTCGGCCCAAACAACAAACGCCTCGTCATCGGAAATCAGCACCGCGCTCGGGCGCCAACAGGGCCCGGTTTCGTGGGCACTGATCACAAACTCAGGACCATCGGCAGCAAATTGACCATCCACCCATTGGCCCACGATGAACAGGGGTTTTCCAGAAACGGCGCGTTCAAAGACGAGAAGCCCGCCCGTCCCCTCGGAAAGTGCCCCGTGACAGGCGTATTCCCCGGCTACCTCAGGAGTGGGTGGAGTACAGAACTCCGCCGCGTTGACCCCTTGAAACAACGCCAGAACGCAACTGATGGAAAGAAATGACCGGCACAGAAACATCGAAGAAAACATCCAATCCGAATGATGAGAGATACAACAACGGACAACTCAGAAACGCAATCGGTTCCAGAAGCGGGGAGACTAAAGAATGTGGAACAAGTAAATCCAGTATGTCTTCGGTGTCTCTATGCCCCCTGCTTCCTCGCCGCTTCATTCCTCAGCGCGTGGCGGAGGTAGCATTCCATGGCAGCAAGCAGCACCAGGACGAAGAGCATCCCGAAGGCGGTGATGGCTGCAATCAACGTTCGTTGCGGGCTTTCGCGCAGCGTGGGGAGCACGGGTTTCGTCATGACGCGGAGGGTTCCAAAGCTCTGGGCCTCGGCGGAGAGGATGTTGGCTTCGGGGTTCAACGCCGGGCTGGTTTCCGGTATCGGGCGGATCAGCGCCACGGCGTAGGCAAGTTGATTACTGTTCAACCGAATGGCGTATTGCAGTTGGTTGAGGCGCACTTCCAGCGAGGCGATCTGCCGCGCCAGATCCCGCGCCTGGGTGGCGAGGTCCTGCACTTCGGCCACCTTGGAATCGGCGAGGAGTTCCATTTGTTGAACCTCGAGACGAAGGGCGGCGCGTTCGGGGGTTTCTTCATCAGGTTTGGCGAGTTGCATTTTGGCTTCGGCGATGCGCTCCCAAAGTCCCGGTTCGGTGGTTGTCCCTTGTTCCACGGTGAAGTTGTTGCGGGCGGGTCCGCTGTCCATGCTGAAGGGCATGATATCATTGCCGATAAGCAGGGAATCCACGGCCATGGGGGCGCTGGTGAGGATGCGGTAGTTGCTGGCGATTTTGGTTTCCACCAGTTGGCGCTGGCGAGCCAGGGCATCGCGCTGGGCCACCACGGTTTCCAAATCCTGTTTCAGGCGGCTGCTGGTTACTTCCAGCGAGCTGAGCAGGACTTCAGCTTCATCGTTGTTCAGGTTGCCGTAGGTGCGCAGGCAGTAGCTGAGCCATAGCTCCATGAGAACGAGTGCCTGATCGCGAGTTTCGCCGAGGCATTTGAATTCCACCACGGGGGAGAATTTGGTCGTGATGGTGGTGTCGACGTTGGCGGCGGTTTCGGTTTGGAATCGCCCCCGGATTTTTTCCAGCGGGGCGGTGAGGCGCATGTGCTTGGCTTCGGGGGGGAAGACGCCGCGCTCCACCATGTCGTTGTATTGGTTGCGAACGAAGGTGATGGTTTCGTCGCTGGTGAAGAGAAGTTCGAAGGAGGGGGGGCTGATGCCGAGTTCCTCGTTCTCCACGTTGCTCAAGCGTGGTTGCGCTCGAACCATCATTTGGGCACGGGTTTCAAACACTTCCCCGTGCAGGAACCGCATTCCCAAGTAGGTGAGCACAAACGCAACCGCGCAGAGGATGAGGATCAACCCGGAGCGCCGCCACAGGTGCAGCACGTAATCGCTGGGGGTGAGTTCTCCTGCGGGAGCATGGGAATCTGGGGACATGGCGACGTGCTTTCCGGTGGGAGCGAGGGTATAAGCAAAGCTGCGATGGCTTGAAAAAGCCGTTCCGACTGTGAAACGTCAAGCCGAGTTGGTGTCGGAAAGCATTCCACTGAAAAGGACTTGTGAAATGGCCCGATCCTTGGAAGCATTTCAACCCGCATCGCCCCAGAAAGGCCCTTGAAGCCCATTCTTTTTACCCCTCCCCGGCCCTATATTCCCGTTCGCGCGTTTCATAACCCTCATCTGCAAACCATCTGGGGGGGTCTCGCTCCCCGACCGGAGCGCTTGAACTGGAAGGCAACCCCTGTGGAAACCGAGGACGGCGACGTGATCGGCGTGTACCTCACCCCGGGCCAGCCGAACGCCCCGCTGGTGTTTTTTGTGCACGGACTCGAGGGCTCCATCTCGGCACCGATGATCCGGGGAGTTGGCACGGCGCTGGGGCGGCTCGGCTGGCGTGTGGGGGCTTTGGCGTTGCGCGGTTGTGCGATTCCCAACCGGAAACCCCGGGCCTACTGTGCGGCGGATTCCCCCGATGTGCAGGCGGCGCTTGCCTATTGCTGCCGTGAGGCACAACCCCGGAGTGTTCACACGGTGGGGCTTTCGCTCGGGGGGAACATTCTGGCGCATTGGCTGATTCACCACGCCGCCGAAGGTAAATCCCCCGACATTCCCCTGCGTTCCGCCGCGCTTATCGGCAGCCCGCACCACCTCGCCACCAGTGTTGTGTTTACGGAGGAAGCGCTCTACGGCTTCTACCAGTGGAACCTGA
>JANRMB010000234.1:0-5248 GCA_033761985.1 Candidatus Sumerlaeia bacterium
CATGCTGACGAACATCGAAGTCAGGAAGGAGTTCGAGAAAAAGAAAATTCCCGAGGCTGGGGGCCTCGGGAATCAGACGTCTTGAACTTAGATGGTCGGGGTGACAGGATTTGAACCTGCGACCCCTCGCCCCCCAGACGAGTGCGCTACCAGGCTGCGCCACACCCCGACGAAAGAGGCAGAAGCAAACTGGAAAAGCAGGGGAGTGTCAAGCCGGGAAATCCAGTTTTTTTCGCCTGATCAACCTTCATTTGGAGGGCTCCAACGGCAGGTTGGTATTGTTGTAATTGAAGAAAAGCAAAAACTTGTGCCGCACATAATGCCGCTTGGCCATTTGCCCCTCAACAAACAGAACGCCCTTGCCTTCCTTGGCCTCATAACCATGAAGAGAAAGTAGATTCCTTCCCCGTTGTGGAGAGCGTTTGAAGAGCGCCAATTCAGGTAAACCCACAAGGCCACCTGGAGTAGGAACACCAATGGCAGGAATACCAATCAGGAATTCCGCATCGTCGATCCCACTGACCTCAGCCACTGGAACAATCACGACTTCGGGATTTTCCGCGGCCTTCTTCATTCCTTCCGCCAGTAATTGTTGTTCAATCACACCGCGGATTACGTCTTTATCACTGGAGACGAGGGCGGCATCATCAATCTTGAACGTCTTTCCGGAAAGCTGAGCTTCCTGAACTTCCGCCCGAAGTCCGCTCAAGCTATCTTTGGCTGAAGTGGACATTAGCGATTGTTCAATTGCTGTACGGGTTGTGGTGGTTGAACGGGGGAGTGTACACCCTGTGGCAACCACCATGGATACCATGATTACAGAAAGCGCTGTTTGGATTCTACGTTGCATGGGAAGAATCTCCTTACTTGGAATTCTTCTGTAATGCCTCCGCAAGTAATACAGGGCTAGCAGGAACTTGATCGTAATGGAGCACTTCACCCGTTTTGCTGACCTGGCCAAACTGAAGCACTCCCGTGGGGCAGGACTGCACACAAGCTGAGCAGCGCACGCATTCGGGGTCTTCCATCGCGATTCCTTTGTTGGCGAAGTTCATCACGTCAATCCCCTGGTGGCACACGCTGGTGCACACATTACAACTGATGCACTTCTTCTTATCCGGAATAATCCGGAACCGGCTGAACTTGGCAAACACATGCATCAGCGCCGCCAACGGACAGAAGAAACGGCACCATACCCGGCCGGAGAACCAAAAGTAGAAGCCCACGCCAATCACGCCCGCCAATGAGACGTCCACGATCCATTTGTAGTTGATTGGATTGACGACTTCCCCCGCGGCATTTTTCCCATCGAATCCAAGGTGGAAAAAGACGTCGAAGGGGCCATCGGGGAAGACCCACCCCAGAATCCTCAAACCCATGAGCAGAAACGCCACCCAAAGAATCACCTGACCGCTCATGTTCAGCTTACTCCAGAAGGGACCATGCGGCATTTTTTGGCGGTGAGCATCGCCCATGGTCTCTGCCAAGGCTCCGCAGGAGCAAATCCACCCACAGTAGGCGCCCTTGCCGTAGAAGTAAATCAATGTTGGAATAACGACGAATGTTTGTAACGATCCAATAACCAACCACCACGTCATGGGTTCATTGGTAAAGAAGTTGTTCACAAAAAGCGGCCAAGCCAGAATAAATCCGTAGGCTCGCCAATACTCGCGCCCATGACCATACCCTACAACGGGGAACAAATTATCGGCGATGGTGTTTAGAATACCACTGTCGAAGTAGCCATTATGACCCAAGTAGGGGAGTAGAACCTCCGGCAGAAGAAACAACGGTAGCGCTTGAATTAAAAACAGCGTGGTGGTTTGCAACGTCACATAGGGGGTTTTGCGTCGACGAATCCGCTGTAAACCAAAAATCCCCACCGCCAGCGTATATGCCAGCGTGTAATAGAACGCCGGGGAACTCATGGAAATGGAAAGCGTACCAATCAACGTGGAAGGATGTGCTGCTGGCGCTCCGAAGATGGAATTGAAGAAACCAGGAATATTGAATGGGAACCAATTGTTCACAGAGAACAAATGATAGAAGTAACCGCCTCCCTTCCAGTTATAGAGCCACACACAGAAGATTAGAAAAAGCGCAAACCCCAGGATCCGGTTGATGTTCCATTCCCCGTTGATGGGAATCCCTGATTTGCGGAAGAACTCCAGCGGTGCCTCGCGTCCAATCAAGGCAAACACATGATCATTGGGGAGTTCCATCTCCGCGCCTGTTTCGGAGTTCTTCAGCTTGACTGATTTCTCCTCAATTCGCGTGGGATTCGTACTCAGCAAAAGCTGAATCTTTCCCTCACTTACGGTAGGGGAGGAGAGGCGTTGAATCTTTTCCGCGTTGTCGGGTTTCGGGCGCGAGAATTCTTTCCCGCGGTAGGCCAAGGAAACCTTGGCTCCATGTTCTGCCATGGAGATCGCCGCCTCCAAAGCACTATCACCACCGCCCACCACCAGCACGTTTTGTCCGCGGTATTCTGCGGGGTCGTGCAGGCGGTTGTACACTTTATTCAACTCCTCACCGGGAACACCCAACTTGCGGAAGTTCCCGCTGCGCCCGATGGCAATAATCACGTAACGGGCACGGATTGGCTCTCCAGAGGGGAGCGCCACAAGCAATTCATCCCCTTTGCGTTCCACGTGGGTGGCGCGAACACCTTTACGAATGTTCAAGCTCACCTTGTTCACCTGGCCTTGTAGTTCATCCAAGAGAGCCTCTTTTACATCGGCTTGAACCTGAAGGTCGCCGGCGGGCTTGAGTTCAGTGGGGTAGAGGAAAATGGGTTTCTTTTTGGGGAAGTTGATGATCGTTGTAAAGGGTTCTGCCGCCTCCAAAAGCTCGTAGCGAACCCCGGCCTTATGAAGTTCCATTGCAGCAGAAATTCCTGAAACTCCACCGCCGAGAATCACGCAATCCAGAATCTCTTTGTTGGAGTTGGGGGTGTTTTTGAGTTCGGCCGCCACGCGTTGTGCCACGCGTGCTCCGCTATCCTGCGAAAATTTGAGTAGGGGGATGCCGGTAAGGTCACCCACCACAAACAGATTCTTTACCCGAGTGGAGCCGTCCTCTTTCACCTCGGGCAGGCGCTCAACCAAACCCATGGGGTACATCGTATGGAGCCAATTCGTCACTTGCGCAAACATGTAAAATCCTTGTAACTTGATGCGGAAAAATACTTCTTGAATAGTCAGAATTTGTATTTGGGACACTATGTCCGGAATTGTTAGCAACTTAAGCCAGAAAGGGGTACAAGATGAAGGTCAAACGTGTGCTTTTCGTGTGTTTGGGTAATATTTGTCGATCACCAGCCGCCGAAGGAATCTTCAAATCCAAGGTGCAAGATCGCCATCTTGAACCATTTTTGCAAATCGATTCTGCAGGCACGGGTGATTGGCATGTGGGTGAATTACCAGATTCCCGCATGCGTGCTGCAGCTCGCCAACGGAACTACAACCTCGATTCCAAAGCACGGCAGTTTCGGTCGCAGGATTTCTATGACTTCGATCTCATCCTTGCCATGGATGATAGCAACTACCGGAACATTCTGCAGCTTAAACCAAAAGAGTCTGAAGCTTCAAAACCACTCGCACAAGTTAAGCTGATGCTCGATTATCATCCCGAGCACCGGGGAGAGAACGTTCCCGATCCTTACTACGGAGGGGCAGCAGGGTTTCACCACGTTTTGGATCTTCTGGAAGTTGCCACCGAGGAACTTCTGCAAGAGTTGATCAAATGATTGGCAGCATAGTTCGGGAACTTGCGGAAGCCGAACTACAAAAAATCGGTCTTCTTTCGAATACTCAGTACCTATCTGTTGATTCATTCGCAGAAATTAACCCCGGGCTATCAAGTGTTGGTACAGTTTCTCTAACCAAAGAGATTTCAATATTCTATAAATTCATTTCCGGTGATCCCGGTACACGATTACAAACCGAAGAGCTGGGATTGGCGGAACTGAGGAAATCCGCATGTCTCCGTGTACCAAGAGTCTACTGTCGATTCAAGATTCCGAATGGCGGGGAAATCCTACTGAGTGAACACATCCCCACAGGGAAAAGAGACCGAAGATTCGAAGAGATTGCCGGTCATCAACTGGCTCTCCTTCATCAAACGGCCACAGCGGAAACCTTTGGTTGGTTGATGGATAACTGGATTGGCGCAACACCCCAACCCAACGCGACATCACACGATTGGCGGGAGTTTTTCCGGAAAAATCGGTTGGAGTTTCAGATCAAAAGAGCCCTCGAGGTTGGACGAATTACACCCCAGGAATTTTCACTTCTACAAAACGCCATTACTCGCATGGTAACACTTCTCCCGGAAAAGTGCCTCCCCGTACTCATCCACGGTGATCTCTGGAGCGGTAATCTGCTGACGGATAGCAAAGGGCTTCCTGTCTTCATCGATCCCGCCTGTTACTTCGCACACCATGAGGCTGAGTTCGGTATGACCACGCTTTTCGGAAACTTCGGTGATCGATTTCTACACGCCTACCAGGAAATACAGCCACTGGAATCAGGATGGGAAGAACGGGTTCGAGTCTATAAATTGTATCATCTACTTAACCACTTGAATCTGTTCGGCAGAACCTACTGGAATGCAATAGAAGAAGAGATTCGGAGATTCTGCTGAAATGCCCCTGACGAAAGTTTCACCCTACGATGGCAAGATACGCTGCTTTGGCAACGGACTAAATCAGCAATTCTACGCCACCTACCATGATGAGGAGTGGGGGATTCCGGTTTATGAAGACAACCACCTTTGCGAGATGTTGCTGCTCGAAGGAGCTCAAGCGGGATTGAGTTGGGAAACTGTGCTCAAAAAGCGCAGCGCTTATCGTCAAGCCTTCCATCAATTTGATCCGAACAAAATTGCCCAAATGTCCGATCAGGAACTCCTGCTACAGTTGGATAACCCTGGGATCATTCGAAATCGACTGAAGGTGTTTGCGTTTCGGAAAAATGCTGAAGTCTTTCTCAAGATTCAGGAAGATCATGGGAGCTTCAGTCAATTCCTTTGGAATCATACGGAGGGTAAACCGATTCTCAACCACTGGGAATCGTTTGCGGAGGTCCCGGTTTCCACACCATTAAGTGACGCGCTCAGCAAGGAATTAAAGCAGCTCGGGATGACGTTTGTGGGAACCACCATCATCTACGCATTTCTTCAGGCGGTAGGTGTGGTGAATGATCATTTAGTGGGTTGCTGGTGCCACGAGCGTGGGCGTGCTTGACAC
>JANRMB010000235.1:0-4370 GCA_033761985.1 Candidatus Sumerlaeia bacterium
CCGTAACTGGAGTCGCCGAGGATAATTCGGCGAATGATGGCGTGGTTTTCCGGGGTCTTGAGGATTTCACGAACGGCACCGAATCCGGCGCTGTAACTGGTGAGGGAGACGGAGGTGATTCGGATATCCTGACGTTCGGTGTTGTTCTTCAGGGCGGATTCCACGGTTCCCAAGAAGGTTGGGAAGCTGTTGGGATCTTCAAACGGGAGACGATACACCGTGGAGCCCTCACCAAGGGCAAGGGTCACGAGGGGTTCGCTTAGTCCACGGCGACGATGTTCCTCGATGGCGAACCATGTGGCACCATGAAAGTGGACGGTTAGGTTGACGGTGCCATCAGCGGGGGGTGTGTAGCCTTCCGGCAGGTAGAGAATCACGGAACCCGTGGTGGGGAAATCCAGGGAGAGTTCCGTGCCGGGGATGGAGTCGGGCTTTCGAATTTCCCGAGGGATCATTTCCACGGGGGAGGCAGGTAGAATGGAAGGCTTTGAAGCCGCCTCCTCCGCCAGAAGTGGGACACTGAATCCCCATAAGAAGAAGGTGAAAAGGAGGAGGCGTTTCATGGCGGGTACCCGTTGTTTCCAAGAGTGTTACGCCGCAGAGGATGATCGGTTAGGGGATACGATAAACGGGGAGTGTTCCGCCATCGGCTGTCCCTTTGCGCCACTCTGGGCGTTGATAGAGACCGTAGAGTTGCGTCGGTTCCAAGGTAATCACTGCACGGCGGGTATGCTCGCCGTCGAGGGTGATTTTGAGCGAACCGGCGGGGAATTCCACTTCTTTGGCTTTTTCCCGTTTCACAATCTGTCGATCCTCGTAGCGACTGTAGAGTTCATCGTAGTCGGCTTCCACGGTCACAAGGGTGCAGGGTTCCACAGAAATTGAGAGCGGTTCTGCGAGCTTTTCGAAGGGGATGCTCTTATGTTCGAGGAGCGTGGCATAGGCTTCCGCTTCCGCTGCGTGGACGATATAGCCTGTGGGTTTGGGAACGAAGGACTTCACCACACGGTCCTCCATAAAGTTTCCGATGGGGAGTTCCTTGGTTTCACCGGTGGCGCGATCAATCACCTTCATCATTTTGGGCTCTGTGCTGGTGCGCGCCCAGAAGAAGTTCGTGGGGATGAACTCGGCGGGTTGTTCATCGGCGAGTTTGTCCAGCGTGCTGATGGAACGCTCGATCATTTCGCGGTCGTGAAGGAATTGATTGAGGAGGACGTGGTAGGCTTCCACACGTTTGTTGAGATCAAAGAAGGGGTCTTCGGCACGGCGCTGAATACCGGCTTCGATGATGAAACCGAGTCCGCCGTAGGTGGCGAGACCGTTGCGGGCGTCATCGGCGTCGAGAGTGCTGTAGCGCTGTTCATCATGGGGCGGTGTCCCCCCAACATAGTAGCGGTGGTAGTTGATTCCCTTGGCATCCATGAGGGGTTGGGCTCGGTGAACCCATTCCTTGCCGGTGGAGTAGATACTTTCCGGAAGATAGGGGTGATTGGCGGTATCCATCATGATGAGGGGCCACTCCAACCAACCGTTTTCAAGATAGTCGCCGCTGTCGCGGGCAAACTCATGGCAATCAACGACCACATGGGGGCGAAGGCGGGCCACCACTTGGTGCATCACACGAGTTTCGGGTTGGGAAAGATGCAGGTGGTCGCGGTTGAGATCCTGCTCACCACTGTTGATGCGGCGATCGGCTTCCGAGCCATCGGGGTTGCTGTTGGGGATGAGGTGAACGGCCACATCTTCAGGAAACTTTTCGGGGTGCTCGATCATATCCCAAAGCATGTAGGCGATGGCGTCCTTTCCGGAGTGTTCATTTCCGTGTTGGCAGCCGATGAAGAGAACTTCCCACGCGGGGACTTCCACCTGTTTCATGGTGACGGAGTAGAGGGTGCGTCCCTCCACGGACTTCCCTTCCTCGCGCACGGTGAAACGATCGAGCTGGCGGGCAGCATCGACCAAGACTTCCACTTGAGCATAGGAGACGGGCTTTTTGATTTCAGCGGGATTGCGGGGAAGATCGGGGACAGTGACATTCGCATTCATGGGGACGGATAATGCCAGAAGGCCGGCAATAAGAAGTGGGAAGCGCATGAAGATTCTCCAAAAAGTGACTCAAGGTAAAGGGTTATGGCTTCTGCTAGTATCAGGATCGGGAAATTAGTACCCTGTAAGAACAGCGATGCAGAGAAAAAAGATTCCAAGAGCAGCCAATAATGCTTCGAAAGGCAGCATCCATTTTGCCCATTTCGCCCAAGGAATTTCTGCAATCGAAAGCACCGTCATGGTAACGGCAGAAGTGGGGATAATCATGTTTCCAAAACCATCGCCAAACTGAAAGGCCAACACTGCCGTTTGGCGACTTACTCCAAGCAGATCAGAAAGTGGTGCCATGATTGGCATGGTGAGCGCAGCCATCCCGCTTCCGGATGGAACCACCACATTCAAGATGGATTGAAACAGGAACATCAGATTAACACTAATCATACCGCTTGTACCATCCAATGATGAAGCAAGGTAGTAAAGAAGGGTATCCAGCACCTTCCCATCATTCAGAATGATCACGATCCCACCACTGAAAGCGATGACAAGAGCTGCATCGGCGATGCCCACCGCACCTTTGATAAAGATATCCGCGGCTCTATTGATTCCAATTCCTCCAAGAATCGCAGAGATGATACCCAAACCGATGAATGTTGCTGTAAGTTCCTGTATGTACCAACCCTTCTTCACAACTCCCCATGAGATAACACCGATAGCAAGAGCCAAGCTGAGCAAAACCAATTGATGCGCCACCGTGAAGGGGGAGTTTACTCCAACATCGGTTCTGCTAAACTTTTTCAGCAGGTACTTGTCATGCTCATACACGGGAGAAAGCGTGGGGTTTGCTTTTATCTTGTTTGCATACCACATCACATAACCACAACCCACCAGAGTTACAGTTATCCAGATGATGATCCGGTATTGCATTCCACTGAAGATAGGGACTTCTGAGATACCCTGGGCAATACCCACTGTAAAGGGATTCAGAAAGGCCGCTGCAAAACCCAATCCCGCCGCTACAAAAGACATGCAGAGGCCCACAAAAGAATCGTAACCCAATCGAATCGCCAACGGGATGGTGATCATCACAAAAGGAATCACTTCTTCAGACAAACCGAAAACCGCCCCACCCAAACTAAAGGCAATCATCACTGCCGGGATGATCAGGAATTCATAAGGTGTTTTCTCAAGATTCCTCACTACGGCATTTAATCCGGAGTCGATGGCACCCGTGGCTGTAATAATCCCAAAAGTGCCTCCAATCAGAAGGATAAACGCGATGATCTCCGCCTGTTTCTTGAAACCACTCAGAGGTGCATGAAGGATCATCAGGCACACCCGTTCGGCACGTTCCAACAAAGTTGGTGTATGATCCTGCTTGATGAATTCAAAAGATTCACCATCAACAACCTGCTGTTGTTTGGTTTTGTAGAGCACAATCTCGATTTCAGTTCCCGCCGGAATGCTACCGCTTAAAACTTTTCCGGATTTATCTTTAGGGATAGACTCGGAATCGCTCCAGCGAAAGGCGTAATCATGTTTGAGCTCTTCCAAAGTTGTATCCTTCTCCAAAAGGAATGTCTCTTTGGCTTTGCCCGTATCAGCCACGGTTTTCTCTACTCTTTTGAACTCCCCCTGTGGGAGTAATTGAGTGGCAAAAGCCGCCACAACGAGGAAAATGAAGAGAATTGCCAACGTGGAAAACGTTTGCATCGCCTTTTGGTTACCTGTTTCGGTGGGTGCGGACATTACTGAATCCTTGTCTTTTCAATAGGTCGGGAGTGAGTTGCCTATTAGTAGGCGGGGGCTTCGGATTCTTCGGCGGTGGCAATGTCGGCTTTCAAGGCCTCCAATTCGGTCTCCAAGGTTGGGAGTGGAATCAAATCCACACGTAGTTTCACAAAACCTACTTCCTCCCGTTGGAAGGAATCCTTGGGTGTGACCAATCGGGTTTTGCTATCACGCGTGAAAATGATTGTAAAGAATCGATCCTTCACTTGAACACTCTCGCGACCTGATAGGGCGAAGTCTTGAAGAAATGTATTAAGTGAGCCTCTCGCCCAAATGTCTTCGGGGACACTGACCACAGGAATTGCTCCACTGGTTTCGTACTCCACCTTCCCTTTGGCGAGTTTGATTCGCCCGGTGCGCCCGTTTACTTGATCTCCGTCCCCCAGGTAGGAGATACGGATATTTCGACGTTCAAAACCGGTGCGAGTGGCATCGGAAAGATCGACGAGCATGAGTGCCTGCGTCCCCACGGTTTTGATGGAATCGTTCGAGAGGGAAACATGAATCGCCCGATTTTCAGAAATCCCATATCCGAG
>JANRMB010000236.1:0-11081 GCA_033761985.1 Candidatus Sumerlaeia bacterium
ACACCCAGTGTATCATCTCCGATTAACCACTGTTGGTTATCGGGAAAAGCAAGGCGAACATTTGAGGTTCCAACCGAGGCGGAGGAAACAAAAGGACCTGAAACAAAAGTAGTGTGATTTGTTCCTACAAGAGCGTAAGAATTGCCAGAGGGGGAGTAGCGGGCTCCACGCAGGCCGGGGGTACTAAAGGAACGATCAAAAGTCACGGGAGGAGATGGAAGTGTTGGAACCGGTGCAACAACAGAGGCATCGATGGTGAGGATGGAGTCCTTCTCCGATGCAATCCAATAACGCCATTCACCGGGGGACAGGGTTGTGGTGATGCGTTGATTCACGGAGGAAAGGGTTTGATTCAACGTTGGTTCAAAGAGGGACAGAGGTAAATCCGTTCGTATTTCGACTTGTATTGATTGACGAGGTTCAATCGAAGTGAGGAACAGAACCTGTTGGCCATCGGGGGTGTTGAACGTTCGGAAGATGATGTGATTCTGAGTTGTCAAGGGTTCCGCAGCAATCAGTGTGGGGAGTTGAGTGCGCAATTGGCGTAGGCGAGCAGCTTGTTGTAACCATGTTTCTCCCCATGGTTGCAAATCGTTCTGGATGTTGCGAACGCCTTCAATGGTGCTGATGGAGTAGTAGGCGAAAAGGTGGAAGCCGTTTGTTTGTTGGGCGAGTGCTGAACCGATTGTGGAGGTGAGCATCCCCAGAGGACCCATACGAAAGGAATCGGGGATTTCAAAAGCTTGGGCCAGATAGGCATGGGGGACACTCAGTTGTTGAGCCAATGCGACGTTGGTACCGATGGAATCGCGCACTTGCTGCAAGTTGGTGGCAAGGTTTGGCGAGGTGAGGCTGGTGGGATAAATCCCCGCCCAAAAGCGCGCTGGTTGAATACGCTGTAGAGCATCAGGTGTGGCATCGGAAACAGCGATAACAGCATACCCCGGCTTGGGATCAGCGGTGTACAAAAGGGCTCGATTTTGCAGCGAGGCATGGAAGGCATCGTATTCGCCGAAGGGTTCGTCCATGAGATAGATGCCACGCCACTGCGTTGAACCAAGAAGAGGGGCGAAGAGGCGATCTGCTTCGTTTCGGTAGTCAATACTGGAACGAATTGCGTTCCGTGGAGGTTGGCCTTTGTAGAAGTTGATGAGGGAAAAATCAGCGGAAACAAAAGGAAAATCCGCTTCATCCGTCACCGTGCGAACGGCTGACCATTGATCTTCCGCGGCGAAAATGACGGCGTAATCAAAGCCATCCTCTTTCAATTGTTGAATGTAGGGACGGAGTTGTTCCGGCGTATTACCCAATCCACGAAGCCAAAGCCAAGCGGAGAGCTCGAATTCTGATTGGTGGACAGAGGGAACATTTTCAGGGAGAACAAGCGGTTCGGAAACCTGAAAAGGAAGGGAGAGTGTCCCCGTGGTGCCTTGATGATTGAGGGACACCTGAAGATTCCACTCCCCTGCTACTGGATCAGTGGGGCGCCAAGAATCGCGGTGGGGTCCAGTGGTCAGATTGCCTTGTACTTCGCGTTGTACGTTGGAATCCGGGGATAGATACTGGAGCGTAAGTTGTGCTTCGGGATCTGGCCATACGACGAGTGACTCAACATTGGGGTAAAAAATTGAGTCGCCTGGATTGTAATTCTCGGGGGTCACAAGGGCATAGCCCCGCTGGATTTCCTGAAGCTGGATGGGAGCATCACCCATATTCACAAACGAATACGTCGCCAGGGGAGTTACGGTGGAGGTTGTAGCAGAATCTTCAAGAAAGAGTGTGGTGGGGACAGAGGTAAATTCAAGTGTGCCGATGGTACGTTCCTCCACCACGGAACCAAGAGTGTTGTGTAGTGTGCGCACAACTTCCAGTGAGCCATTTTGGGTGGTTGATGATGCCGTAACGGAAAGCAGGTAAACGTGGGCCGAATTCAGGAATGATACTCGTTGGCTGATGCTTCCACCCGGAGGGAGCAGCAAGGGATTGGAAGCCTTCGCCGAGGGTTGAACAATCCATGGTTGCAGCTTTTGGGAATCGAATGGTTGAGAGAAGTTTGGATTTAAAAATGCGGAAGTCAGAAATCCGACTTCTTCCCAATCGACCCAGTTGAAGCGATCGTTGGAACTGGGAATCAGCAGCATTCTGGGGTTGATCCCCGGAAGATTGACAAGATCGAGGGGGTGAAAGACTTCCTGTGTCCCCTTGGATTGAAGCCGAACTCGAAAGCGTTGAAAACGCTCGGAGATATTTTCCACCGGGCCCGAACGTTGGAAAAACGAGACGGCAGGAAACTCATTCCCATATTCACCCTGCACCCGACCGTAGAAGGTAATGTGCTGGTTTTGGTATGGAAGGAGAAACTCTTGTTGAAAGCGATTGTTGGCGCTTACCCGTACGCGTACCGTATCGTTTTCCCGAACAACGAGTGGTGATCCGACACGTTCCCAGAATTCGGGAAGGAGATCCCGGTTCAAATCCTCGAACCCGGGATTGTTGATACTTGATAAATTTGTAGCCTGGGCTGCAAATTGTATTTGTTGTGAATACTGACCCAGTAGAATCGAATGCGTGAGGGGCTGATCGTCCTGAGCATTTGCCAAGCGCCCACAAAGAGTTAGGGAAAGCGCAAGAAGAAGAGACGTTGGTTTCATGCGAGTGCGCTCGAAACGCTCAGGGTGTTGTGGGGTTATTTGCCTTCCAGTAGCCGTGCAATATCCTGCACCAAGGAGTCCACAGGTTCCCGCTGCTGGGCATCCCGAAGCAGACGAAGGGAATCGGGATCGGTGCTTTTGGCGAGTAGCTCGTAGGCTTTCAACCGGCGCTCACTCGGAATAGACTTGAAGAAGTTCTCCGTTTGCACCACGCGTTTAAGAGTGGACTCGGCGGCGGTTTTTTCCGTGGGGGAGATGGGAGCACGCTCACCGGCGTAGTTCAGCATCTGGGTGGCGGAAACCAAGGCCACGGAATCATCTTCGGGGAACAACTCGGATGATTTGCGGGCGAATTCCAAAGCCGCTTCATCAGAAACCAAACCAGCCAGAATTTGGCGGGCATTCCACTCTTCCGGGCCAAAAGGAGTGGGCGGTGTGGAGCGCAACACCTCAAGGAATTCTGTATCAATCAGAGATGGATCATAGGACTCGGACTCGCGGGGAACATAATTTGGTTCCTGCATTTCCAAGAGGGACATACGAAGATCAGGATCTGTTTCCAAGGCGAGGATTTGTGGAGTAAATTCACGGAAGGCATCAGGATTATAGCGAAGATACTCGTGAAAGCTTTGGCGATTGGCGGGGTAAAGAAGGGCATAAAGATCGGGAATGGTGGTCTCATCCAACAGGATGGCGAAATCCCGCGTGGAGAGAACATATTGGTTGGGATCGGTGGGATCGAGTGTCTCCAGAAAGCCGGGTTCACCCGGGTGAATCCGCACGAACGGAGTTGGGGAAGGTTCCGGTGTGGGAGCAGCTTCAGTGGCGCCTGCTACCGATTTGGCACTGGAGGAAGCCGAGGTTGTACTCCGCGCAGGTGGTGTGGGAAGCGGTGTTGCTACAACCGTGGTAGCGCCGTTGTTGCCCACGACATCAACAATCTTAAATTTGGGGCGATTGATAACAAAGATCACCACTACCACGGCGATGAGGGCGCCAACCACAAAAGCGATGACTTGAAACGGATTTTTCATGGGGATAACTCCTGCCTAAAGAAGAACTCCCCCACCGAACAGAGGTTTGGCGGGGGAGTCAGCGTTACTTGTTCATGCTTTCGATGAAGTCGATATTGTTGTCTGTTTTTCGAAGCTTATCGAGAAGGAACTCGGCGGCTTCGATGACGTTGAGTTCCGAGAGAATTTTACGGAGCAACCAGATGCGGGGAAGCATGTTCTTATCGATCAGCAATTCCTCTTTCCGGGTGCCGGACTTCATCACGTCGATACTTGGGAAGATACGACGATCGGAGAGTTTGCGGTCCAAGTTGACCTCCATGTTGCCGGTTCCCTTGAACTCTTCGAAGATAACCTCGTCCATCTTGGATCCGGTTTCCACCAGCGCCGTTGCAACGATGGTCAGTGAACCACCTTCCTCCACGTTACGGGCCGCACCGAAGAAGCGTTTGGGTTTGTGGAGGGCGTTGGCATCCAGACCGCCGGAAAGAACCTTTCCGCTGCTCGGAGTGATGGTGTTGAAGGCGCGGGCAAGGCGGGTGATGGAGTCGAGAAGGATGACGACGTCAGTGCCGTGTTCCACGAGGCGTTTGGCTTTTTCGATGACCATTTCGGCAACCTGAACGTGGCGGTCGGCGGGTTCATCGAATGTGGAGCTGATGACTTCGCCTTTCACCGTACGCATCATGTCGGTTACTTCCTCGGGGCGTTCATCGATGAGGAGAACGATGAGGAATACCTCGGGATGGTTTTTGGTAATGGCGTTGGCGATGTCCTGCATGAGCATGGTTTTACCGGTACGCGGGGGCGCAACGATAAGGGCACGCTGGCCTTTGCCGAGCGGTGTCAGCAGATCCATGAAGCGGGTGGTAAGTTTTTCTTTGGAGGTTTCCAACTTGATGCGCTGGGCGGGAT
The DNA here is from genome assembly GCA_033761985.1 of Candidatus Sumerlaeia bacterium. Taxonomy (GTDB): domain Bacteria; phylum Sumerlaeota; class Sumerlaeia; order SLMS01; family JAHLLQ01; genus JANRMB01. Next base: position 4,580 of record JANRMB010000236.1, read on the forward strand.
AGAGCGGCGTCAAGTTATCGAACAGGATTTTCTCGCGCGCTTTTTTGGGGTTGGTGTTGTTGATGTTTTCCACTTTGAGAAGAGCAAAGTAGCGTTCACCTTCTTTGGGGGGGCGCACGGTTCCGGTGATTGTATCACCTTTGCGGAGCCCAAAACGGCGGATTTGCGACGGTGAAACGTAGATGTCATCAGGTGACCACAGGTAGTTATAACTTGGGGAGCGGAGGAAACCGTAGCCATCGGATAGGATTTCCAGAACGCCATTGGCAACCATGCGAACGCGGCGTTTGCTGGCTTGGCGCAGGATTTGGAAGATCAGGTCCTGCTTGCGCATCCCGGTGGCGTTTTCCACTTCCATTTCCCGGGCGCGGTGGGAGAGCTCCGTAGCGGTCAGGCTTTTGAGGACGGAGAGATCGAGCGTCTCGCGGGGCTCGCCATCCTCGCCATCTTCCTCCATGTAGTAATCATCATCATCGTCGTCTTCCTCAAGCTGGCGATTGAGGAGTTCGTTGGGATCGTAGGGTTTTCCTTCGGCATCCAGTGGGAGTGGTTGTGATGGCCCCATGGAACGACGGCGGCGGCGGCGTGCGGTACCGCCTTGATTGGGGGCGATGCTGTTTCCGTTGGGCTGGGGTGCTTGCTGCCCGCTGGATGGCCGTTTACGGCGTGTGCTCATGAATCTCTCCGAGGATCTGGGTTTGTCCTGAGTGGGTTGCTGGGAGGGGGGAGTGGTGGTTTCTGCCGGGGAATTTGTTTCTGGATTTTCCATAAGTCTTCAATAGGTGTGGGTTTAGTCTTCCGTGCTGAGAAGGTGTTCGGTAAGAGAAGCGACTTGATTACGCGTTTCTTCGCGGCTCCAAGAATTGTTGATGACAAAATCTGCCAAAGCGGTCTTTTGTGGTTCCGTCCACTGGGCGGCTTCGCGAGCCCGAATTTGCTCCAGAGTAAACCCCCGGGAATTCATTAATCGTTCATGGCGGATCGCTTCGTCACACGTTACCATGACAACAACATCGAAGAGTTCCTCAGCCTGGGTTTCGAACAACAGGGGGATTTCAATCACAACCAACGGGTGATGGGAATTCTCCTGTAGAAGCTCCAATTCACGACTGCGCACGCGCGGGTGGATGATTTGTTCGAGAAGTTGGCGTTTCTCAGGTGAGGAAAAAATCTGGCTTGCAAGGGCCTGGCGATTGATTTCGCCGTTTTCCAGCAGGATGGAGGAACCGAACGCTTCAACGACCTGTTTGAGGCCATCCGTATTGGGTGCAATCACTTCCCGGGCCAATTCGTCGGCCGAAAAGCACTTTGCCCCAAGCTCTTGAAAGCAGTTACGGACGAAAGACTTCCCGCTCCCGATCATACCGGTCAAGCCTAGTTTGCAATTCTTCACTGCTTACAAACCCCTTTCCAAGGGAACAAAATTCACGTTTTTCACCCTAGACTTCAGACCAGCGGGCACCATGGGCCACTTCCACCACCACGGGGACGCGCAACGGAAGCGCCGATTGCATTTCCGTGATGACCAACGCTTCCAACGCGCTCTTCTCTTCTTCTGGATACTCGAAGATTAATTCATCATGTACTTGCAGGAGCATCGACGATTGGAAGCCACCAAGGCGGAGCTTTTCTTCCAACCGAATCATGGCGATTTTGATCATATCGGCGGAACTCCCCTGAATCGGGGTGTTGATGGCGATGCGTTCAGCCTGGCCACGGGCGTTGAAGTTGGAGGAATTGATTTCTGGAATGAAGCGCTTCCGCCCCCGAAGAGTCTCCACATATCCATGCTTGCGGCAAAATGCAACGGTGTCATCCATGTAGTGGCGCACTCCGGCATAGGACTCAAAATACTGATCGATGAAGTTCTGGGCTTCCCGTTTGTCGATTCCCAGCTCGTTGGAGAGGCGGAAACTGCTCATGCCGTACATCAACCCAAAGTTGATGGCTTTGGCCGCGTTGCGCTGTTCCTTGGAAACGGACTCCAGAGGGCAACGATACACCTTGGAGGCGGTGAGTGCATGGATATCGATCCCGGTGGTGTAGGCTTCCACCAACGAGGGATCCTGGGAGTAATGAGCCAGCAACCGTAACTCGATTTGGGAGTAATCGGCCGCGAGAAAAAGCCATCCCTTTTTGGTGGGAAGAAAACCCTGGCGAATGGCCCGACCCTCCGCCGTGCGGATGGGAATGTTCTGAAGGTTGGGGTCGCTGCTGGAAAGGCGCCCCGTGGCGGCAATCGTTTGATTGTAGCTGGTGTGGATGAGGCCGGTACGGGGGTTGATGAGGGAAGGGAGGCTTTCAATATACGTCCCCCGGAGTTTTTCCAGCGTTCGATACTGGAGAAGCAGGGCCGGCACCGGGTGGGCGTGCCGCAAGGACTCCAAAACATCCACATCTGTGCTGTAACCCGTGGCCGTTTTTTTTGAGGCGGGAAGTTTCAATTCATCAAACAATAATGCGGCAAGCTGCTTGGGGGAGTTGAGGTTTAGCTGGCGCCCGGCAGCTTGATAGATGGATTCGCGCAAATCCCCGAGTGCCTGTTGTGTTTGTTCCAGAAGCTGGCGGAAATAGGGGAGATCCAACCGAATGCCACGTAACTCCATGGAACTCAGCACTTCAATGAGGGGAAGTTCCAAATCGCGGAAAACTGATTCCAGAGAATGTTTGCGCAACTCCGGGGCAAACCGTTCGTAAAGCTGAAAGGTGCAATCGGCATCCTGACAAGCGTAGTCGGAGAAGGCCTTGAGATCAACTTCCGGGGCATCAAACAGATCTTCCCCGGCGGCGGGCATCACATCCTTGAATTCCGTCATCTGGATGCCCAGAATTTCCAAGGCCAGAGGTTTGAGCCCCACGGACTTGCGATCAGGATTGAGGAGATACGCGGCGATCATGGTATCGAAACTGATCGGTGCGCAGTCGAACCCCTGAAGCTTCAGAATCTTGAAGTCGAAGTGCCAGTTGTGAGCGATGCGGAAAAAATCGGGAGATTTGAGGAAGGGTTGCAGCGCCTCGCGAACTCGCTTGAGCGGAAGGCAGGGTTGGCTGGGGTGTTGCAGCGGAATATAGGCAGCCTGATTTCTTCCCCAGGAAAGGGAGATGCCGAGTAGTTCCGCCTGAAAACAATCGAGTGAGGTGGTCTCCGTATCGATGCTGAAGCACTTGGCCTGCTGGATTTGCCGGAGGCATTCCTGAAGGGCTTCCTCAGTTTGCACCGTGATGTATTGTGTGGTGCGTTCGGCCAACGTCTCGCCTTTAAGTTCTGGAAGGAAGGAGCGGAACTCCAGTTCCTGCAGAATAGCACGGTAGCGAGTCGTTGGGGAGGGCATGGCCCAGCGGAGGGACTCCCAGGAGGCCTCCAGTGGGACGTCAGATTTGATCCGGGCAAGCTCCACGGAGAGCAACGCTTGCGAACGGAACTCATCCAGATTGGCCCAGAACTTTGGTTTGGTTTTTCCTTCTGCTTCGCGAAGGATTGCGTCCACGGAACCGAACTCTGCAAGCAACTCGGCGGCTCGTTTTTGGCCAATTCCTGGAACGCCGGGGATGTTGTCTGAGGCATCGCCGAGAAGGCCGAGATAATCGACTACCTGATCCGCCCGTACCCCCATTTTTTCCACCACACCAGCTTCATCAATCACCTCAATTTTTTGGAGGTGATCACGCAGGATGGTGACTTTGGGGGTGACGCATTGATAGAGGTCTTTATCGACCGTTACGATACATGCTTCTCCGCCGTGGGTTTCGGCCCATTTGGCGAGGGTGGCGAGAACATCATCGGCTTCGTAGGGCGAAAGCTCGTAAAGGGGGATGGAAAGCTCTTGAAGGATCTCTTTCAACAGGGGGAATTGTTGACGAATCTCCTCAGGTTGGGGGGGGCGATGAGCTTTGTACTCCGCGTAAATCTCCTGCCGAAAGGAGGGGCCTGGGGGATCGAAAACAACGGCCAAGTGGGAAGGTTTTTCCTTCTCCAAAAGACGGAACAGAATCTGAAGGAAACCGAAGATCGCCCCCGTAGGAAAACCCGCAGCGTTGGCCAGAGTTCCTTTGCCGGTGCTCATGGCATGATGGGCCCGGTACACTAGAGAGTGACCATCGAGCAGAAAAACTTTGGGGGAATGGGAAGTCATAGGCCCTGAAAACAAACTCCCCAAATGCGGGTGGCAGTTGGGGAGAAAGGGAGTTGAGACGTAAGGGAGAGGTGTAAGATTCCGAGTAAGCGGGGATTAGTCGCGCACAACAGAACCGGTGAGGAAAATCAGCAGGGTAACTTGTTCAGAGGTGAACTGAGCACGGTTGAAGAGGAGCTTGCCAACGAAGGGGATATCCTTCAGGATGGGGACGCCGGACTCCAAATCTTCCACGCGGTCATTCTTCCAACCACCGAGGACAATGGTGCCCCCGTCGCGAATGCGAGCATAGGTTTCGATTTCACGACTGTAGATCCCAAAACCACCGGTGTTACGGATAGCCAGAGGTACTGTGGAAGCGTTTGCAACAGAACCTGTGGAGATGGCGGGTTGAACAGAACCGAGGTTGTTATCGAAGTCTTGAAGCTGTACGATGATCGGATCGAGTGTGATGTCGCCCGCTTGAGTCACGGTGGGTGTTACTTCGAAGGATTCCACCAGCTCGGCCACTACAGCCCTGTAGGAGAACCCACCACCGCCGCTAACTGTTGCCGTTCCACCGCCGGTATTGTTATTGTTGTTGTTGGTGTTGCCCCCAGTGTTACCACCGGTATTGCCGCCGGTGTTTCCACCAGTGTTTCCACCAGTGTTACCACCTGTGTTTCCACCGTTGTTATTGTTATTGTTGTTATTCCCACCCGTGTTATTGTTGTTGTTTGTTCCAGTGCCACCAGTTGTTGAGACACCACCACCGTTGGGAGTTGCATAGGAGCGAGTGATTTCAAACGTTGCAGTTTGGTTGTGCAGAACGGTGATGCTTGGGGCATTCACCACGTTGATAACACCCTGAGCTTCCAATGCACGCAGGCTAAGAGAGATGGGTGATTGACCGTTATTGATAATCCAGTTGGTAACGGATGCACCTTTGAGGAGGTTGGCGGAACCAGCATTCTCTGTCAGGGGCTCGAAGGGTGATTGGAATTCATCCGCATCCTGAGCAAACCGGTTGGAGACCACGTTGTCGCTCAAATCAACACCTTCTGCAAGGTTTCCGATTTGGAAGTCGGCCTTGAGCTGACGTGCCTTGTTCTCGATGACTTCCACAAACTTCGCTTCGATGGAAACCTGTTGAATGGGTACGTCCAGAAGATCAATCCACTGACGAACAATTTCCAAGTCCGCAGGGTTGCCGTATTCAACGTAGATGGCGTTAAGTTCTTCGATTTCTTCGAGACGAGAGATATCAACGATTGCAGAATCTTCACCTTCCAGTTCGGCAAGAAGCTCAGCAGGTGTGGGCTCCTCTTCCTGTGTCTGGGTGGATTCCGCATTTCCAGCGTCGCCACCAGGGATGTAGGTGATCACTACCCGGGCACGGCCTTCACGAGGAGTGGAAGAGGGGTTGATGTCGTCTGCAAGGATGGTGAATTCACCGCCGAGAACGTTTTCGAGACGAAGCTCTTCGATAGTAACCGTATCTTCCTGATCACCGGAAGTGGCCACGATTTCCACGTCGTCATCGAGTTCATCAACAACATCGTTTTCGTTGACGGAGAGAACCGTAAAGCGCGCGCCTTGGAATTCAAATTGTTGTTCGCGACGCAGAGTTTTGGTGATGGAGGAACCGGAGCTGGAACCGCCACCTTCGTTCCCTGCATCACCTTCGAGTCCGAGGAAACGGGAGATGGTTGAGGTAACGTCGCCAGCGTTGGCGAAGTTCATCACGAAGATTTCATATTGTTTTTCACGACGAAGCTGGGGAATTTGGTTGATGAAGCGTTCCACAGCGGTGAGGCGGTCGGGGAAGTCGGTGATGGTCAGTTGGAGAGTTTTCTCATCAAACCAAATCCGGCGACCTTCCGCAGCGGCAGCTTGAACACCGTCTTGAGAGTAGAGAAGAGTCTCGACAACATCATAGATGTTTTCAGCAAACTGGCGTGCGAGGTCGGGGTTGTTTTCGATCTCCAGAACAGGAGTCAGGTTGAACGTACGAACCTGAATCTTGCCATCATAGATGTTCTTGAGGAAATCACGCTGTTGAAGGATCACTTCGATACGGGTAATGTTCTCGAGAGTGTCTTTTACAATGAGTTCGTCACCCTCGATGATCAACTTGCGCTCAGGATTGTAGGGAGCGTCATCGGAGGGGGGAAGGATGGCCTGAATCAGCGCTTTGATTTGCTGAGCTTTTTCCGGACGAATCGTGAACGTGGCGAACTGAAGTCCAACAGAACGCTGGGAATCGAGTTCGTTGATCAAATTCATGAACTTCTCAATGTTCACCTTGGAGTCGGTGATCACCACGATCCCTTCGCGGGAATCGGTATAGAGTTCCTGGCCTTGAATCCGGGGGCGACCATCCGCGTTGT
>JANRMB010000237.1:0-4929 GCA_033761985.1 Candidatus Sumerlaeia bacterium
GCTCAACAGCGCCTTTGAGTCGGGGCGCCCCACCCTGTTTTTCTATCCCAAGAATTTGCTCAACGACCGCGCCCGCACAACGGCGGGGGAAATTTCCGAGCATTTGGCCACGCTGGGCCGGGCGGTGGTTACGCGCCCCGGTTCGGACCTTACGATTGTGGGTTGGGGGAACACCGTTCCCATCTCGGAGAAAGTAGCGGAACTCATCGCCGAGGGAGGCAAATCCGTGGAGGTCATCGATCTTCGCAGCCTGATGCCCTGGGATGAAGCTGCCGTGGTGGAAAGCGTGAAGAAAACACGCCGGTTGCTGGTGGTCCATGAGGACAACAAAACGTGTGGTTTCGGCGCAGAAGTGCTGGCGACGGTTCTCGAGCATCTTCCCGGAGAGCCCATTGTGGCCCGGCGGGTGGTGCGGCCTGATACCCACATCCCCTGCCACTTCCCCAGCCAGTTGGAGTTGCTCCCCGGAGTTCGCCATACAACGGAAGTCGCCGCCCAGATGCTTGGGTTGGATTTGCAGTGGATGGACAACACCGTGAAATCCAAGGACGGCATCATGGATTTGATCGCTTTGGGAAGCTCCCCGAGCGACGAACGAATCACCATTTTGGAATGGGCCAAGGAAGTGGGTGACCACGTAACCGAAGGCGAGTTGCTGGTGGATGTGGAAGCCGACAAAGCGGTCTTCGAATACCCTGCCCCGGCAACGGGAACTCTGGTGGCCAAGCTGGTGGAAAACGGTGCTTCTGTTCCCGTGGGAACAGTGGTGGGGCAAATCGCCACGGAAGCCAAGGTACGGGAAAAAGCCCTTACCCGGGAAGTGGTTCCCCAGGCAATCTTCCGTGGAGAAGTCGCAAAGGGAAGCTCCCCGGCGGCAGCAGTTTCCACAACCACCTCAAAACCCACGGACTTCGCGGTGTATCTGAACACCGTGGTCAGTGTACCCGGCTCACGGGTTGTGGGGAATGAGGAAGCGGGCCGTGCAGCGGGAGTAGATTCGGAGTTTATCTCCAGTCGCACCGGAATTCTTTCCCGATTCTGGGTTTCTGAAGGAGAAGACGCCATCACGCTGGGGCGCGACGCTTTCCTGAAGCTCCTTAAAGTGGAAAAACTGAAGCCAGAAGAGATTGATCTTCTCATTTGCTGCACCACGACCGCTCCGTACGCCACGCCTTCACTGGCTTCGATGATTCTGGGGGCGGCAACTCCGAAAGACTCGGTGGTGCCTCATGCCTATGATATCAGCGCCGCCTGTTCCGGGTATGTGTATGCGTTGCAACAAGGATATGATTATCTGGCCCAGAAGCCCGATGCCAAGGTGGTGATTCTGACCTCCGAGGTGCTGAGCAACAGGTTGGCTCCGGAGGATCCCACCACGGCGATTATCTTCGGCGATGCCGCTACCGCCTCGCTGCTCACCGCGGGCTCGGGCAAGAAACCCGGCAAAGGTCAGCGGTTGCTGGTGCACCGCCCGATTTGTGGTACTGATCCGGATCGTTCGATGCACCTGGTGGTTCCCTCAGCCATTGGCGAAGAGAAGATCACCATGGAAGGCAAGAACGTATTCACACACGGCGTTCGCCGCATGAGTGCCGTGGCGAAACAGGCGTGTGAGGCAAGCGGTTTGACCCCTGCGGAGGTGAAGACGTTCATCCCCCACCAGGCAAACCAGCGGATTTTGGACGCTGTGGCCAAGCGCCTCGGTGTTCCGGAGTCGGTGGTGTACAGCAACATCGCCCGGTTTGGAAACACCAGCAGCAGCACCATTCCCATTTGTTTGGGCGAGTTGTTGGAATCGGACAACCTTCCCGGTGTTACCCTGCTGAGTGCCTTCGGCGGTGGTTTCACGTGGGGTGGAGCAGTGCTGATCAACCCCCGGAGCTGATGCCTCGACTTGTTTGCTTGACCGCCCCTGTTATTTGGGGAACCAATCTCACCCTCGAATAGTTTGACACTTACCCCATTACCTGACCGGAACCGTAATTTATGCTGGATTTTGAGGTCGGCGACGTTATTGCGGATCGATATGAGATCAAAAAAGTCCTCGGTGTCGGGGGCATGGGGAAGGTGTTTCTGGCGAAACAACTGGAGTTGGGTCGTGATGTGGCGCTGAAGGTGCCAAGTCAGGCGGTTCTTGGGAATCCCGAGGTAATGGCCCGCTTTTCCCGCGAAGCGAAAACCGTTGGGAAACTCATGCACGACAATATTGTGCAGGTTTATGAGTACTACCATGAGCAGAATCTGGCGTTCATCGCCATGGAGTTTGTTCAAGGTGAGGATCTCAAGAACTTCGTGGTGAAGCCCCCCAAGGATATCACCGTGGGGGACGTGGCAACGATTCTGGAGATGAGTTGCGAGGGGATTGCCTGCGCGCACGATCACGGAATTATTCACCGCGACATCAAACCCCACAACATCATGGTGGGGCGGCAGAAGCGCGGAAAATGGCGCGTCAAGGTGATGGACTTCGGCATCGCGCACATCGATGCCACCGGCCAGTTTACCGAGGTTGGGGACGGGCAACTCACTCAGACTGGCCAAGCGCTGGGGACTCCCTCCTACATGGCACCGGAACAGATCAGGGGCTCCGGGGTTTCCAAGTTATCGGATATTTATTCCTTTGGTTGCGTGATCTATTACGTGTTCACGCGGAAAACCATTTTCAGTGGCTCGGGATTAACGGTGGCGGTTTCGCACTTGAATGAGCAGCCCCCTTCGATCTTGAGTCAGCTTCCGAAACTCCCGGTGGAGTTGGATCGTCTTGTCAACGAGTGCTTGGAGAAAGACCCCGCAGCTCGCCCACAGGAAGCCAACGAAGTGGGAAGCCGGTTGACCGAGGCGTTGCGCAGCATCTGGGATCAACCGATGACGGAGTTTTGGAAGGAAACGCTGCAGTCGCCGAATTCCATGATCCCACTGGCGGGAATGTCGCCCCTTGATAAGACCGTTGACGATTCGGATACCAGCAATGAGCCCAGCGGGAAGCTGATCACCGTCAACACGCAGGGGACAATCGGGCGCACGGGAATGACGGACGATGATCTGGGTCCCGATGGAACCTTGGTGGATCACCAGGTGGACCACACGAACGATGCAACGCTTCCCTCGCAATCGGCGGTGAAACAAACGGCGCCGAGCGCTCCTGATATCAAACCGGGGCGGCGATTCCCGGCCAAACCGGCCACAAGTACTCCTTCGGTATCCGTGGCAAAACCGGCGGCAGCATCGCAGGAAGCAGTGGGTACCATGGTCATGCCCGCGCTTTCCGAAAGCGTGGTGAACACACCAAAGCTCGATACGCAGACCACACCAGCACCGGCGGGATTGAACAAATCCAAGGCGGCGTTGATCATAGGTGGTTTGGGCTTGGGTGCTGTCGTTTTGGGCGTGGGGTTGGCCACCATGCTCGGTGGTGGAAAAGAAGAAACCCCGGTGGCGCAACCCACAGTCGCTCCGTCTGTAAGCCCGACCGCTGCTCCCGTGATTGCAACGGAAGTACCCACCGGCACTGAGGTGGCGGCTGTTCTTCAACCCACTCCAAAAGCGGTCGAGACTGAGGCCACACCGGCTCCCACCCCTGCGGTACAGGCAACTCCGGAACCCACTCCGCGGCCGACTCCCTCTCCCACTCCGTCAAAATTGGAAATCAACTCGGTAACTCTCAAAATATTTAGAGGTCAGGCGGAGACAGAAAAGAACCCCCTTCTGCTGGCATCACTTTGGAGCTCCATCATGGAGTTGCATGTGGAGGGGGAAGAGGCATTCAATGAGGAAGTGCAGAAGCTGGCCAATGATGTGGCCCTGCGGATGGCGATTCTGCCAGAAATGATTTCCTTGGAATCCTTCCGGTTTACCATGGGTCGTGAGGAGGGCGCCAGTGATGAGCGGCCCATTCGTTCCATCCAGCTTTCCGGATTTGACATTGGAAAGTATGAAGTCACGGCACTGGAATTCGCGACCTTCCTCAACAACAACAGCATACGTGCAGAGACGCTCTTCATACCGGAAGAGAAGTTCAACGTGGAGTATGATGCGGAACTCAAGTTGTATCGCCCCAAAGAGGGCCGGGAAAATCATCCGGCAAATGGGGTCTCCTGGAATGCAGCAGTTGCCTACACGGAATGGCTGCGCAAGGAAACCGGGAAACTGTATCGGCTCCCCACGGAAGCAGAGTGGGAAGGAGCAGCACGGGGTCGCCAACCACGGAACTACCCCTGGGGAGATTCCGCCCCCAACAGCTCGCAAGCAAACTTCAACAACACCCAAACGGTTAACGTGGACGCATTCGCCGCCTCGTTCAACACACTGCACAACGTAACAGGGAATGTGGCCGAGTGGGTTCAGGATTGGTACGACGACCAGAGTTATACCGGAACGGAACTGCAAAATCCGCAAGGGCCATCGGATTCCGAAGCCACCAGTAAAGCGTTGATTCGGAAGGTGATCCGTGGCGGAAGTTATCTCTCAAATAGCGATGGGTTGATTGTAACGTCTCGCAGCAGGGAAAAACCCGATTCCCAGCGCGAAGACATCGGTTTTCGATTGGCATTAACTCCCTCGCGCAATTAGTTCCTGATTCATCATCTGCATCGATCAGGAATATTCTCCATGTCCAAAAATCTGTTGGCCGGCGTTAGTTTAGTGGCTCTCTCTTCCCTCCTTTCCATAGGCTGCGGAGGTGGTGGCAAATATCGCGTGGAAAACGCCAATCCCCAAACGCAAAAGCGCCCAACCCGAGTGTTGGTCATGCCGTTCGATGATCAGCGCGAGTATGTGCGCAACGCAGCGAATCTTTCCAGCGCTCCCCCGCTGGCGTTCAACGTCCGTTACAAGTTTTCCCGTCCTGATGAGGCATTCGGCGGCGCCGTGGAACCCTTCCCCACTCTGTTGGCTTCGCAAGTGGCGAAAGATCTGGAGACAGCCGGTTAC
>JANRMB010000238.1:0-4624 GCA_033761985.1 Candidatus Sumerlaeia bacterium
GATGATAGAGATCCTCGCGGAACCGTTGGTCAGCAATCTCAGTAGCAAGATCACGATTGGTCGCACAAATCAGTCGGAAATCGACCTTTTTGGACAAGGTAGCACCGACTCGGGTGACTTCGCTTTCCTGAAGAACACGCAGCAGCCTGATCTGAGACTTGAGGGGTAGTTCTCCAATCTCGTCGAGGAAGAGGGTTCCCCCATGGGCTGCCATGATATGGCCGGGACGGGCAGACATAGCCCCAGTGAAAGCTCCCTTTTCGTGACCAAACAACTCAGAATCCACCAGCTCCTCGGGAATAGCTCCGCAGTTTACGGCGATGAATGCTTTGTCTTTCCGAGGGCTTGAGTGGTGGATAGCACGAGCGAAGAGTTCCTTGCCGGTTCCTGACTCACCAAGAAGAAGCACCGGTATATTCCGGGGAGCCACACGTCTGGCCTTCACCACGAGCCGCTTCATCATATCAGAACGATGTAGTATGGACTCGAATTCAGAGTTCTCTGGAGGTAGTCCCTGACTGAGCCGCTTGAGATCATCATCGGGCTTCTGAAGCAACACAGGGATGTAGTCCACACTTATGTCGAAGGGAACATGGGCTTCCCTTACCCCGTGGCTCTTGGATGACTCTATAAGGGTGGCCGGAAATCGTGTCTTCCCAAGAAGAACCCAAACAGATGCCATCGCGGGCGTTCCGGGTGAAAGATGAAAAGTCAATTCTGCTTTGACGTGCTCAGTAAGGACAGAGATTGCTGCCTCATAGATCTCCCCATGATTTGTTGGAGAGGTTAAGACGAAGTGCCTGAGGTCAATTATGGCATTGGTGTGAGCTAAAAGCCAGTTTCGATAGTCGTCCGCATTCTTTCCTTGATCAGCAAGAATGACGACACGGTTGAATTGCTTCCAGCGAACAGCCTGACAAATAGGCCCTAAATCGTTGGAATCATTTGCTTTGCTGGCGTTGATATCGGCTGTTCCCAGCCATGCAAAAAGAACCTGAGTCATATTTCAAATGTGATAAAGACACTTTTGAGAGGCAAGCCGGATCGTGAAACCTTTCCGTCGGTTTCCATGCCTTGTATGAGTCGGGACATAGGTTTACAACCTCGCAATGTCGGGAAGGCAGGTAATACTCCCTCACCTCCTTCCTGCTACCTTCTCAATCTGGATGACCAGCACGTTACACGATCAGTTTTTTTCGGCGAAGTTGATGAAATTGCCGAACACGTCGGTATTGACTATACCTGCGCTTTAAAGCCCACGGTGGTGGCGAAGGTTGTTGCACTTTCAGACTTTTTGGCCAACTTATACACCTCGGACCAGTTTAATGTAGATCATCAACAATAGAAACAGAAACAAAATTGATAGCTTGGATGCAACGGAAAGAAGAGGAGCGATGAAGCTTTTCAGCCTCAATAAACGAGCGTTCTTCATCGTCTTCCAGCCCCTTTGCCCTATTTGAGCCCTATTCTACCGAATCATCCCCCAATCATAGCACCATTCAACTCCCATTCGAACCGAATCGAACCCGATAACCCGTGTTGAATTCGTGTAAAATAGGGCAAAATCGAGACTCAGGGATTGAATTCGCCACAAAAACACAAGAGGCACAGAGGAGGAGGAAATCCCTGCGTTTTCCCGATGGGCGATTGCAAAGGCCGACGGGGAAGTCGGCGCGCTCCGGATTTCGCCCATGCAGGGCGCTCTATTTCGGCGTGGACGGGTAACCCAGGGTTGCGCTTCGCTTACCCTGGGCTTTGGGATGTGGGCCCCTTCAGGGCCATATTCGCGTTGGTTGTTTTTGGAGGGGTCGGTTATGGAAGAGGGCGCCATTTGGGCGCAGGATCGGAGGCTGGGGAGAGAGTTTGTTGGCCACAAAAACACCAGAGGCACAGAGGAGGGAGAAATCCCTGTATTCCCCGATGGTCGAGGGGAAAAGCCACCTCGGAGGCTGGCGCTCCCGGGGAGATGGATTCGCAATCGGGGCATCCGCGCCACGGTCTTTACCCTATACCACTCGGTTTTCTTGCTGGAAACCGAATGGCGGAGGTCCCGTGACCGAATCGTATTGGAATGGTAATGGGCTGGATATGCTCTATGAGAGGCCCATGGGAGCAGGTGAGGAGGGTGAGCAATTCAGAGAACGGGAAGGAATCGTTACAAATCCAAAAAAGGAACAAAGGGGAGGGGGGAAACCCGTGTGTTTCCTCGATGGGGAGGTCAACCACGAGGGATGCCTGTACAACGCGCGAAGCCGAGGGAGACGTCGGCGCACTTAGCCCGGATTTCTCACCAGCCATCTGCTACGACAATCGAATCATCCCGCCATTCCAAGGGTATCCCTTGTTCGTCGACCTTGAAGTGTGAATACACGTCGGCGTCCGACTCGCGTCGGGACACCCCCGGCCTGACGGACGCTTCGCCGTCTCGCGACGAAGTTGGTGAGAAAGCCGGGCTAGAGGTGGCACCATCGCGGACGAGACGTCCGCGCCAGGGGATGGCGCTTCCGGGGGGATGGATTCGTGGTCGGGGCATCCACGCCGCGGATTGGTGATTGCGGGGGGATGGCGTTCCCGAACTCCGCTCCTCCAAGGCTCTGCTTGCACCGGTCTTCGCTGCTGGAAATACTCGCGACCGCCGATTGGCGCTTCAACCCTCGGAATTTGGGAGTGTGCGGATGAGTTCCAGCCCTGAACATCGTCGATTGCAGTTTGAACGGCTGATTCTTTTGGAGGAAGCCGGTGAACAGGAAGCTGCCAAGGAGCAGTTTGCGCGGTTGCTCAGCGAAAAACACGATGTAATTCTTCCGCTGATGGACTACATTGCGGAACGTCAGGACCGAGCAGAGATCGCCGTTCTGGTGCGTCTGCTCGGCAAAATGGGGGATCCCTCCAGCGCGCCGTTGTTTATCGGGTTGTTGAAAAGCACGCAGCGAGAGTTGCGGATTCAAACCATCATTGCCCTGGGGTGGCTGAGAACGCGTGCCGCATTGGAGCAGTTGGATGAAATTGAGGCGCGGGACCCCGATGAGGAAATCCGGCGGGAGTGTGCGGTGGCAATTGAGGAGATTCTGCGGGATTTCCCCACGCTTCGGGATCAGTTGAAATTCCACCAAAAAGTCGCCATCAAACGCAATCCCATCATCTTTGATTCCCCGGAAGTCATCCGCCAAACCACCGCACCCGGCGGTGAGGAGCGTCGACGTCTGGTGGGGATGATGCCACGGATGCTGGCGATGAAGTTCAAAGCCGTGCCGCTGGGGATTGGTCCGGGGGGCGTGGTGGGAATCGCCGTGGACGCCAACACCCCCGACGACCCCACGGATACCTTTGCGGCGCTGTTGGGGCGCAGTGTGGAACTGCACGGCTGGCCTCTGGAAACCATCTACGAACGAATCCTGAACTTCTACCGATGGGGCGATAATGATTGGGTCATCTTTGGGGAAGCCATGACCGAGGCCGCCCGCCGAGAAGTGGTTCGGTTGGTAACCCAGGGAATCACCCCCAGCGAGCCTCACCCACCACTCCCCGACTGCACCGATGCATCCGAAGCAGTTCAGTCATTTCTGGCGATTTGCACACAGAATCCCATTCGCAGCGCCCTGATTGAGTTCATGGAGGAAGAAGAACGGTTCGACGCTATTTTGATTGATGACTCCGGGAATCGCACCACGCTGGAAGCACCTCCCCCCATTATGCACACGCGCTTTTTGAAAGCCCTGGATATTCTGGGGAACTGCCGGGATGCACTGACCGCGGAAGGGGAATTGGATTCCACCATCCGGGAAGGGGCGATCCGGCTGGAGCCCCCGATGGTGCAACGCCCCCGGGTGGCGGCAGTGCGCATTCAAACACTCGGCGGACTAACCGTTGTGGGGCTGGATTTTAGAGAGTACGAGATGAACTAACGAGATGCTCTGAGGCCGTCTGGAACGCCAATCGGATGCACTCGGGTTCCGGAAGCCCCTGCGCAAGCCCGGCGATCCAGCCACCGAAAAAGGCATCTCCCCCGCCAAGCGTTTGCCGTGGGAGCTCACCCAAAGGGGGCGGTGTGTAGGAACGTGCGCCGTGAGCATCGGCGACCCATATCGGTTGGGGGCCATCGGTGATGCACAGCGTGGTGTTCCATTCACGGGCTTTCCGCACCAGCGAATCGGGACGATCGGTGGAACACTCGGGGGCAATTTCCCGGAGTTCATCGGCATTAATTTTCACTCCTGCCGGTTCAACCTGGAGCGCTTCCGCCAACGCTGGCCCCCGGGTATCCAGCCAGACGTTTGATTGATGCCCCATCCCCCAGACCACGAGGCGTTTGTATGAGTCCGAAGGGAGCCCCGGCGGAAGCGATCCGCACAGGAGGAGAAACGCTGGGCGGATTCGAGACAAATTGGCGCACAGTTCCTCCAGCACCGAGGGGGAGATCGGGACACCGGGGGCGTTGATTTTC
Organism: Candidatus Sumerlaeia bacterium; assembly: GCA_033761985.1. Classification (GTDB taxonomy): domain Bacteria; phylum Sumerlaeota; class Sumerlaeia; order SLMS01; family JAHLLQ01; genus JANRMB01. The sequence continues at coordinate 4,445 of JANRMB010000238.1, forward strand.
GTCATGCGCTTCCCCTGCTCGGAGAAAACGTGGGTGTTGATGCGCATCTGCCCAAGGCCGGGAAGGAAGAGTGCTTCAATTCCGAATTGCTGAAGTTGCTCACGGAAAAAGGGATCGAAGGAGGTTCCACCGGATTGGATGGAAGTTACCCGCGCCACGGGGAATGCCTTGCGGAACGCC
>JANRMB010000239.1:0-16311 GCA_033761985.1 Candidatus Sumerlaeia bacterium
TTTTTGGTGTTGTTGTGGAACGCGAAGTGGGGCTCATCACCGGAAGTGGAGTGCAAATCTATATAGAAGGAGTAATCATTTCCGGCATCCACCCAGGCGCGGATCTCCCGCCGGATGTGCACCATCTCCGGAGCTGATTCCAGCGTGGCGCTGCCGTCCCACAGGCGGTTCAGGTTCATGCCGAGGGCGTTGTCGCGGTAATTCCCCAACGCGATGCCATCGGGGTTGGCGGCGGGGACGATGTGAACGTGAAAGCGTTTTCGGAGCGCACGGCCAGTTTCATCCTCGGCAAGAAGCGCATCCACAAAACCCGCCAACGTAAAACTGCTGGTAACTTCCGCCGCGTGTTGCCGGGCCGTGACCCACACGCCCTGCTTTTCCGCAGCGGGGACGGAGGAATCCGTGATGCTCAGGAGTTGAATGGGTCGGCCTTCCACGCTGTTGCCGATGCTCCGCAACGTGGCGGCGGGGTGCGAACTCCACTTGGCAATGTCGGCTTCAATCATGGTGAGCGTGTAGGGATCATGAAAGGCGAAGCGCACGGTATCGGCTTCCAGGGTGTGGGTAAACCGGAAGGCGTCCTCCAACCGTTCGGGCTTTGTGGTCAGCCGGGCCCAGGTGGTGCCGCCATCGTTGGAGACCACGGGGACGGCGCTCTTCCAATGCCCGGGAACGTTGGTGTCGTTCACGCCAAGCAGATCAAACGTCAGCGTCTCGCCTTTGGCTGCCTTCACTTCAAAGTAAAACCACTGGGAGTCATCGCTCCCGGTGTCTTTTTCAAACTCAAACGAGAAATGGTTTTCTCCGATTTGGAGGAAGTTCTGCCCATTGCCACTTTCAAAGTCCGAGCGGAAAATCGGCGCCCCTTCCACCGGAAGGATGGCCACGCTCAACAGGGCAACTGCAGAGCAAAGTGATTTGTGCAGGAAAGATCTCATGGGGACGGAGAAGCACCTTGAAGGGAATCAGAATCAGAGCGGCGAAGAGCACGACCCATTCGTTCAGCGGAGAAATCCCCATCCTGGCGGATGAGTACCCCATTGACGAAAATCGTGTCGAAGCCTTTCGCCAATTGAAACGGCGAGGTATAAGTGGCGGTATCTTCAACCATGTTGGGATCGAAGATCACCACATCCGCGTAGGAGCCGGGGGTCAGTGTCCCCCGATCCAACGCATCGAGCCCCACATGTTGCGCACTCAACCCCGACATCTTGTGGATGGCCTGTTCCAAGGTGAGGCGTTCTTCATCCACCACAAACTTGCGGATCACTCGGGCAAAACTCCCGTGTCCCCGTGGGTGGCGCATGGTGGGGGAACCATCGGAACAAATGTTCACAGCCGGATCCACCAGAAGCCGCGCCTGCAACTCCTCATCCATGATGAAGTAGGCGGCGCTTCCGCTATCGGGGCCGGCTTCCAGCAGAACCTCGGCATACGGCCGCCCCTGTTCCTCGGCAACTTGAGCGAGTGTTTTCCCCGCGTACTTGCCCGAGCCAAACAGCGTGGCTTCCGGCCCGTTGCGGCGCGCCACACGACGATCCAGATAATCCAGCAGCTCGTTGCGTTTTTGTTCCGCCACGGTGGTATAATCATTCGGCGGAAGAGCATAATCCGGGAACAACAACCCGATGCTCGTGTAGCTGGCGGTGTAGGGATACAAATCGGCGGTGACGGTGACACCCGTCCCCCGAGCCTGCTGAAGGTAGCCCAGAATTTCCTCCGCCCGGGCAGCACCCTTGCCGTACACTGACTTCAAATGCGAGACGTGCGCCCGCGCCCCTGTGCGGCGGCATTGCTCCACCAACTCGTTCAAACTTTCGCGTAGTTTGTCATCATCCTCGCTGCGCACATGGCTCATCACCATCAGGCCGCGTTTCCCCACGGGGCGGGCCACAGATTCCAGTTCTTCCATGCGGGAGAACGTCCCCGGCTGATACTCCAACCCGGTGCTGAGGCCGAGCGCCCCCAGTTGAAGCCCCCGTTCACACAGGGCTTCCAGCGCCGCCAGTTGTTCCGCCGTGGGGGACGGAGAGAGCCCGATCCCTGATTCATCCCGAAGCGTACCGTGGCCGAGTGTGGTCGCCACATTCACTCCGATGCCCTTCTGTTCCATCTCGTTGAACCACTGTTCCAGTTCCGCCACGGGGACACTGTTGCCATCCTGACCGAGCAAAATCGTGGTGACGCCCTGCGCCAGAAAGCTCTGCATTTCCGGGTGAGTTAAGGGGTCGCCGTGGGCGTGCGTATCAATAAACCCGGGGGCCACAACTTTCCCCTGGGCATCAATCACCGAAACAATTGCGGGGAACATGTCCCCCAGTTCCGTCACCGCCATGATGCGGTCGCCCCGGAGCCAGACATCGACCTCGCGGGCGGGCTCACCGGTGCCATCGATCACGCGCCCGTTGGCGATAATCACATCACCAGGCTCCAACCGGAGTTCCGGAGCAAACCCCAGCGCCTCCAAATTGGGACCGGCGTTTTTGTTTTTTCCACCGCATCCCAAAACCGCCGCACAACAGAGAACAGAAACAACCAATCGGCGCATCAAGAGTTCGCCTCCGCAGTTCCAAAGAGAAACAGGAACGGTGTTTCCAACCGGTTGCGCCAGGCGGATTCATCGTGGTTCGTCCCTTGAAAGAAGCGAATGGTGTATTGCTCCTCCGCCTTCCAGCCTTTTGTGGTGAACGTGGATTCCAGTTTTTCCATGTAGGGAAGATAGAGAGCGTCCCACCCGAGGGAGCCATAATCCACATACACCCGGGCTGATTTCGGGAACGGCATCGCTGCAAAGGCATCGGTCACTTCCGGCTGGTTGTATTCCGCAAACGGAATCATGTGCAGGGAAAGGCAACCCACCTTGCTAAAGACCTCGGGGTACTTGAGCAGCATGAAGAGGGACACCTGTCCCCCCATGGAGCTTCCCATGGCGAAGGTGTTGTCCCGATCGGCGAGCGTGCGGTAATCGGCATCAATCACCGGCTTGAGTTCCTCCACCAGAAAGCGGGCATAAGCATCGGCCTTTACTCCAACGCCATATTCCATGCGGCGTTCGCTGCTACTGGTGGTTCCCACCACAATCATCGGGGGAATTTTCCCCTCTTTCGCCAGTCGGGTTATTGTTTCATCCACCCCCCAGTCCACGCCGGTGGTGCTCATGCGGGGAATAAAGAGATTCTGGGCATCGTGCATGTAGAGCACGGGGAAGCGTTGCTCGGGGTTGAGATCATACTGCTCGGGAGTCCAGATAAAGACATGGCGTTTTTCGGTCAAATACTGCGACGCCACATCCCGGCGGATGGTGAGTTTGCCGAGCACCTCCTCGGGTTTGAACGAGCGCAGTGCCGCATCGCGGGCGTTTCCGAATCCCGTAATCCGGTGCTGCACCGTGGCGGGCTTCGCCACCTCCAGCACATGGTTGCCCGGAATCATGCCTTCCTCATCCAACGCTTCCTGATCCCATTTGCCGAGTGTGAACTTATACTCCAATTTGCTCCCAGTGGGGAGGGAGAGAAGAATAAACCGCGTGGTCCCCTCACCCATCATGCGGCTCCGAGCCGGATCCCATGGGCCCATGCTCTCATCCGAACCCGTGATGAACACCGGTCCCGTCCCCTCGGGTACTTCCACCTGGATCGTAATGACCACATCAGCCACCGGTGCACCCTGCACCGCCGCAGGAGCGCCTTCGGGAAACTCGGGAACAGGAGCAAATTGAGACTGGGCCGAAACCATGGTACACCAACCAAATAGAAAGACTGAAGCGAACGGAACGCACTTCATCGGGTAAACCTTTCATAAAAAAGAACTCCCCCGAAGTGCTTCCAAAAGCAAAATCACCCAAACGGAGAATTGACGCGGAGGTTGACCTCATCCATCACCGAATCGTTCCTCCATCGTCAATAAAGAAGCAGGCATTCCGCGCCATGATTTACCGTCCCTACGGCCACAACGGCTTTCAAGTTTCCGTCCTCGGTTTTGGCGCCAGCCACATCGGCAGCGCGGATTGCTCCGAAGCGGACGCTGAACGTATCCTCAACGCTGTTCTTGACGAAGGCGTCACCCTCATCGATACCGCCCGTGGCTACGGCAGCAGCGAAGAGCGCATCGGCCGATTCCTTTCCCATCGCCGCGAAGACTTCATTCTCTCCACCAAATGCGGCTACGGAATCCCAGGCGTTCCCGATTGGACACCCGAATGCATCACCCGAGGCATCGACGAAGCCCTGCGCCTTCTCCGCACCGACGCCATTGACATCATGCACCTTCACTCCTGCCCCAAGGGGACGCTTGAGAACGACGAACTCCGTGGCGCGCTTCTCCGCGCCAAGGAACAAGGCAAAATCCGCGTCGCCGCCTACAGCGGGGAAAACGAACACCGCCGCTACGCCCTCGATACCCACAGCTTTACCGGCATTCAATCCAGCCTGAACCTCTGCGATCAACGCGTGCTGCACTATGAACTCCCCGAAATGCTGCGGACCGGCATCGGCTATATCGCCAAACGCCCCATCGCCAACGCTTTCTGGCGCTTTGCCGACGTCCCCACGGGGGATTACTGCGAACCCTACTGGCACCGTGCCCGCGCCATGGGTCTTACTCCCCCAACGGGGACGGATTGGCTCGGCTATGCCTTGCGATTCACCGCCTTCCAACCCGGCCTCAGCAGCATGATCATCGGCACCAAATCCCTCGATCACTTCCGCCACAACATCGCCCTTCTGGAACACGGCCCCCTCCCGCAAGACGTGCTCGACCGCACACACAACCTCTTCCGCCAACACGACAACAACTGGGTTGGCGAAGTGTGAGTTGGTGTTATACTACTTGAGAACGCGGGCGGGAGTACCTGTTTACCGGGTTATCAATTAAAGGTAGAAGGTCGTGAGCATAACCCAAATGGCCCTATCGGGGCCAATATCCCAAAGCCTAGGGTGAGCGAAGCGTAACCCTAGGATATATAGGATCACCTCTCAAACTCGCGCCCTGCATGGGCGCTACCCTGAAGATTGACCCGTGATGGTTGCCCCTGTAGGGCAACGACTTCTATTGGCGTTTCCGTTCCCGGGGTTACGCTAACGCTCACCCCGGGCTTTGTGATTTCCCCCTTACAGGGGATTTCAGCCCGTTGCATAGGTACACTGCGCCAGCTACCCGGTAATCAGGTACTAAAGCTGGCGAGGACGCCCAGCGCACCGACGCCTATGTCCTCGAACTCGCCTTAGAAGTTATTCTTCGGAATGTTCAACTCGGAAATCAGGGAGTCATAACTATCGCGTTTGCGCTCGCTCATGCGCTGCACAGCACGGCTGCGGAGCGCGCTTACATCCAGCAGGCGGGACTCCCTGACCTTCCACTCCGCCTCCTGTTCCTGCTGTGCCAGAGACTGCAAATAGGCAATCACGCGTTCCAGCGTAAAAAGCGTGCGCAGGTAGAAGAGCGCAATGGTGCCATCGGCGCCGCGATCGGTAACGTCGGTCTTCACCTGTTCGCGCATTTGAGCCACCTCGATGTGGAGACGTTCCGCCAGTTGGGAAGCCGTTTCAGCGCACTCGGAGGAAACCGCCCCGGTGGGGTCTATGCCGTTGATCGTTACTTCCATCAGCTCATTCACATCCTTGCAGAGGTGGATGAATCGGCGCAGGTAGTCTTCCGTGAACCAAACGTTGCGGCGCATTTTTTCACTGAAGAGTTTGCTCAAACCCGCCACGGATTCCCCCACACGCTCGATGGAGTGCGAGGCCAGCGCCAGGCGTTGAATGAGGAGCACCTGCCGGGGCTCCAACCGGCGCTCGGCAATCTCGCTGATGTAGCGCTGCGTCTCCGTTTGAATCGTCATCACGGCATCGCGGAGTAATTCCACCTGATGGAAGACCCGGAAGCGGCGGCGCACCATGCCCTCCAGGGAAAGGGCGAGCATGCGGCGGGTAAGCCCCGCCTGGCGTTTGAGTTCGTGCAGCACCGCCAGAATGGCGCGTTCGGGTCGGGGGAGCAGCGTGGGATCCAAGTGCGATGTGGCGTCCTCTGCGTCCTTGGGTTGGGGGGTGAGAAAGATGGCGAGTTTCCCAAAAAGCGGGGCGAAGGGGAGGAAGAGGAAGACGCTCGCCGTTTGCTTGAAGGTGTTGAAGTTCGCCACTTGGCGCACGGTATCTTCCGCCGTAAGGGGAATCGCCCATTCCCAGAAAGGAAGCATCAGCGTGGCGAGCACCGCCCCAAAAACGTTGAACAGTACCTGCACCAACGCCAGCCGCCACATGGAAATACTCCCCCCGCTGGCGGCGAGCAACGCCGTGCTGGTGCTCCCCACGTGGGAACCAATCAGGAGTGGAATGGCGGGGGTGAAATCCTCCAGCACGCCGAGCGCCGCCAAAGAAAACAACAGCGAAACCACCAGCCCGCTGCTCTGGAATACCGCCGTGATTAAGGCACTCAACAGCAGCAACCCCAAGTAGGAACCCACCGAGTGGTTGTTCAACAGATCTTTCAGCCACACCACCGTCTCGGAGGTTTGCAAAGGAAGAAAGCCCTCTTTGGCAAGTTCCAGCCCCACGAACATCATTCCGAACCCCACCAGAACCAGCGCCAGTTCCCCCGCAAGCTGCCGAGGCCCGGCAAGTTTTCGCAGGAGAACGCCCACACTCAGAATCAGGAAGGAGAACGTCCCGATATCGAACGAGACCACCTGCATGGAAAGCGTGGTGCCCACGTTACTCCCGAAGATGATGGGAATGGCCCGGGCAAAGGTAAGAATCCCGGCGTTTACATAGCCGAGCACCAGAACCGTGGTGGGGCCGTTGTGGATCAGGGTGGAAAGCGCCATGCCGGCAACTGCGCCGCGCAGGGGATTCCGAGTAAGTTTACGTACCACGCTCGCCAGAAGCGGCCCGGCGGATTGCTTCAGCCCTTCGCCGAGTAACTCCACCCCCAGCATGAAAAGGCACACACCCCCGCAGAGGGCGATCAAGGCCAGAACCTGCTCGCTCAACATGTGGGATGAGCCCCCCGGGTTGAATCACCAAACATAAACAATAATCACAAATTCCCGAAAAGATTGAGGAACTCGTGATGCGGCGATCAATCCGGAAACGCAAGCAGCCTCCCGGAGCGCGTTTCATTTCTAACGCCTCGTTCACAGGGTCTTTACAGTTTCTTGATCTTCCGTGTGAAATCAGGGGGTATTGGGAAAATACTCGACCAATAGCAGTCCCATTTCGCGATCCCTCGAGACCACCATACGGCGGCCATCCTGCGTGAATGTATCCTCAAATCCCAGGTTCACATCCGTCGCATTCACACGGCCCAGCAACCACTCTTTCGGGGCCACGCCATTGGGGAAGAAAACCAAATCCGTAAAGTCCACCAAGGCGGGGTGAAGTTCATCGGCCTTTAGAAGGGGTGAGTCCAGCGTAACGCCCACTGTGGCCTTTAGCATGACGCTATCATTTTCCAACAAAAGGCACAACGCGGCGTCATTGCTCGTATGGGGACCGTAATCCACCTTGGTGCCGTTAATTCCATCGGCCTTATGAAGATTGAATTGCGTGCGAAGTTTCTCCATGCGGGGAACGGTAATCAAAAACCCCACGTCGCCCGGTTTGAGCGGGTTCAGCGTTTTGTTGGCGAGCACTCCGAATCGGCGGCGGCTGGCGAGCAGGTTTGCTTCCTCGGTTTTTTGTTCCAGATCCGTCATCAACTCCCGAAGCCGATCATAGGTGGCCAATTGATCCGGGGGCAGTGAGGTGGTCTCGTTTTCTGGATTTTCCAGTTGGGCAAGCATGCGGGCGCGGTAGTCTTCCAAAAGGGGAGTGGCCAAGGGAAGGCGTTCCAACCGAATGGCGCACTCGGCCATGATGGCAAGTAGCGGGAGCTGCTCCAGAGTTTCCTGACCGAAAAGGCGTTGCACATCCAACCGGGCAAAGTGGGCGGCACGGCCCGCTTGTTCCCACTTTTGTTCCGCCAAAAAGGATTCTGCCAACGCTTTGCGTGCCCGGGCGGTATATTCAATATTGGGGCGCTCGGCGGCGAGTTCCACATCCACCACTTCCTGAAGAAGCGCCTGAGCTTGTGAACGCTGATTTCTGGAATGCAAAAACTCCCCCTGACGCAGGAGGCACAACTGCCGGATGGAATCGCTGGGGGGGAGGGAAAGCCGGGCCAACGTAACGGCATCGGTATGCATGCGGGAGGCTTCATCAAACCGGCCGCGTTCAAATTCCACAAGGGCCAAAAAGCTTCGGGCGGCGGCTCCGCCTCCCTGTTCCGCGGGGAGCTTATCCGCCTGCCTCACCACCAATTGCAACTCCGTGCGGGCGGAATCCAGATTGCGCTGCCGGTAGAATTCCGTAGCCTTGGCAAACCCCTCGGTGAATTGGCTCTTTACATCCGCGGGGCCCTGTGCCGGTACACTGCCCCACAGCAGCGTGATGAAGGCTGCGCAGAGGGCTGCTTGACGAAGCATTGAATATTTTTTTATGTACAAAACCAGTTTCGGCATGATTTCCAAAATTCCCCGCAAGCAGCACAAGGGGACAACCCTTAAATTCGCAGTCATGCAACATTTTCGCCGGTTTTTCGGACGCTCTGCCGGTTTTACCCTCATCGAACTCCTCGTCGTCGTCACCATCATCGCCATTCTGGCGAGCATCGCAGTAGTCAATTTTCGCCAAGCGCTGGAACGCAGCTACCTCGCCAGCAATTCCGCCAATCTCCGCACCCTTGCCATCGCCCTTCAAACGTATGTGGTGGACTATAACAAGCTCCCCCCTGCCGATCGTGAAGCCGGGCCGTTTGAGTCGCACACGGGTTTCACCGCCACCGGAAACGGCCCCGCCGGGGGCGGCAGTTGGGACGCCGTCCCCTGGCTCCTTCACACCCGGGGCTACGTCTCTGATCCCAACATCTTCTTCAACCCCAAGTACCGGAAGGAATACCGTGGCGGAACCACCATTCGCGGCGGACATCCCCGTTATCATAACTTCCGGTATGCCTACAACGCCGCAGCCTCGCCCAGTGGCGGCGCGGGAGCCGGAACCACGGGAACAGGTGGTTGGCTTCTGCGCGATCTCTGGATTGCCGCGGATCAGGGCTTCTACGCGGGGCAAGCCCCAGCGTACCCCGCCGACTACAACTACCCGTGGGTGGATGCCGCGCCGGAGCCCTTTGCCGAGCAGGTGCTGACTCTGGGGGGGAACGTCCTCCTTGTCCGTGGCGGCACGGACATCATCCTTCGCTGAAAGCACCCTCCCACGCCATGGCCTTGCTCGTCACACTACTCCAGCTCCTTTTTCTCTTCTCCGCCCTTACTGCCGTTACGTTGGCATTAGCTCGCTGCCGGTTGAGCGAGGTGTTGAGCAAAGCCAACCTGCTCAGCTATCTCCCCTGGGCGGCAGTGCTGGTGGTGTGTTATTTTAGCACGGCGCTTTGCTTGGAACTCTTTATCAACCAGAATCAAAGCCTCACCGGTGGCGGTGCCATGGTATGGAACATTCTCTTGTTCACGTTGTTTATGGCAATCCTGGGACTGGTTACCGGCATGGTCTCCTGGCCGGAACGCGCCCCGCTTCGCCCCGAGCCCATCGGCCAACCTCTGGGCTTCACCATCGCCCTGGCCGTCGCGCTTTTTGTGTTTTCCCTCCTTCTGCAATACATCTGGCCGGGAGTGGAGGATATGAAGGGCGATGCCTTTTTGAAGACGCTTTCCGAGTCGGCCCTGGGGCTGGTGGCCTTCTTCTTTATGGCAGTGATGGCGGCCATTTATGAGGAGCTGATTTTCCGCTCAGGGCTACAGACGGCCCTCCACAAACTCATGGGGGGCGGCGGCGTGGTGGCGGCCCTTTCGATTGTAATCTGCGCGGTGTTTTTCGCCGCAGGCCACTCCGGCATGGTGGAACCCATCGGATTCAAGGAAACACAAATCCTGATGGTGGGTATTGGTTTTGGAGTGGTGCGCTACGCTGCGGGAACAAGCTACGCCGTGGGGGCGCACGTGTTGTTCAACATCCTGGTGGTGCTCACACAGGCGATCCTGCATGCCACGGGGAATGATTAGAGTTGTTTTCAGAATAATCTGCCGATTAGCTGCTTAGCGAGAGTTGATTATTCGGTATGAGGCAAACGCAGTCATAGTGGTGCTATGTCGAGGCTTGCCTCGTACTGAAGAAGCTGCTCGCAGCAAGCAGATAACGGCAAAGAATTTTGAGAACAGCTCTAGTCCCCTTCGAACAACCGCGCCGGAAGAAAAAACTCCTGCACATACCGCTGCGTCCATTCCTCGCCAAAAAACGCACTCAGGAAACTCTTGGAAGGGGCATGCTGCTGAAGATGCATCAGCAACCCGTGCAGGGCTTGGCGGCGCTCCGTTGGATCAGCGACCGGTGACGGCGAACCCACCGCCGCAACCACGGACTCAAAGAATCGGGGAAGAAGATTCAACGCAGGCTCCACGGCTTCAGGCGTCATGGGTTGCGACCAGAACGCGTTTGCGCTGATACACCCCTCGGCCCAAGGCGGACGTTCCGCCACGGGAGGGAGTTCCGGCACCACGCCCGGAAGTGGTGAGAGAATCGCGTTCGCAGCATGAACCTCCCCAGGGGCAGCGCTGAGCGGATGGGCATCCAGAATCAAGACAAACAACTTCCCTCGGAGAATCACGATTTCCGCCTCCACCAAAGGCGCATCCACCCCCGGATGGGGAAACGCCGCCAGATTATAAATCAGCGTTTGGTTGCCATCGGTAATCACATTTCGTCGAAGCCACCGCCACATCGGACTCGAAAACGCATGGGAGGAGTTCACGGTTTCCTTCTGCCCTTTGGTGGAAACGGCATGGCCAAGCTCCGCAGGGAGGGGAGCAGCCACCACCCCCGGCCTTTGAAGCAGAAGCGACTCCGCGTGTTGAATGTGTTCCACAAACTGCTGCATGGGCCCAGCGCCCCCTGAAAACGAATCCGCGTTTCTCCCACGATAAGATGGGAACGTCAACACAGTAGAAGGAAAGGATCGTCCGACGTCCCAACGATTCGCCCTAACCCCCGCACCCCCCGCCGCCAAACACCCCACTTCGCTCCTCAGTCCTAGTTCCCAACCACCCGCCACGGCTCCCTCTTCCGTTGCGGCGGATTCCCTCCTTGACCTTTTCCGCCGGTTCGCCGCCATTGGAGCACCATGTTTTCTGTTCGCCCATTCGTCTCTGTATTTCTGTTTGCCGTTCTCGCGGGTGTGCTTCCCGCCCAGCGGTTTGAGTTTGCCCAGCAGCGTGTGGAAGCCCGCCTGGGTGACGTTGTAACACTTGATCTCCGCCTGATGGACGTCCCCGAGGATTTGGCCGCCGTGACCTTTGGGTTGCGGGTGGATTCCTCCTCGGCGGGGCTGGTGGGTCTGGAAAAAGCCCGTGTGCTTTCCGCTCCGTTTGGGGTCGATTCCGAAGTCAGCACGCACTACCGCGTTCACCAGCCCGCCCAATCGGGAATTCTGGAGGGTGAGGTGGCGGAGCTCCGCGTGGTGGTGATGGCCCGCGATACGGCCACGGGGTTGAATCTCTCCGGTGATCCCCTGGTGGCACGTATTCAACTCCCCATCGCCCATGAAGGAGCCGGCCGCGTGGTGGTGGAACTCACCACCGTTCTTGATGAATCCGGCGTTCCCTTAAGCGCCCCCGTTTTGTTGGATGGCTCCTATTCGTTGAACGCCGAAGGCCGCGTCCCTGCGGGGGATGTGTGTACCGTGGTGGTGAATCCCCGGGCGATTCCCACGTTGGAACGCTTCTCGGAGGCCCCCACGCTCAGTTATTGGTCATCCACGGATGGCAACGGCAACACCATCGGCGATTTTGTTCCGGGGTCCGGGTTGCGGATTCCGGTGAGCGAGCAACTCCCCTCCACGATGGTGGAATACCGGAAATCACTTCTCGGCCCATGGCGACCCTTCATTCCCAACACCCTGGTGGAAGTCCAGTGGGATGCCCAAACGGAACCCGCCGGAGTGGCACTCCGCCACGGCGCACGCACCTCCTTCGCCACGGTGAGCAACACCACCCAGCTTTTCCCCGAGGGCCGGCATCGCGTTCCTTCCTGGGTGGAGCAAAACGTTCAGGTGCAGGTAACCCCCTTCTTCGGGAGTGTGTGGTCGGGGTTGGATTCCTCTCCTGCCAACGGTTCCTTTTTGTTGCAGGCGGTGGATGCCCGGCTCATCCCCATGGACACCTTGAAGGGTCGCCAACTGGAGTACAACCAGCGGTTTATTCTCCGCAGCAAAGCCCAGTGGGAAGCCCGGCAGAACACGGCGGGCGCCACGGTTCGTGCCGGGGAAAAGGGCCTTGAAATCCTTTTCGACGCCCAGCCGGATTCCTCCGAAACCACCCCGCAGGCCGGTTGGATGCTCTCCCCGCGCCGGAGTGAACTCATCCTGAATACTCGCAAGCTGTATCTTCTGGAAGCCACCATCCACTCCAGCGCCGAAACCCGCCGCAGCCGGAGCGTCTTCCCCCAGCTTCTGCTTTCCACTCCCGATTACGGGTGGTCGCACCAAGTCTTGGTGGACTTCAAGGGTTCCGCCAACGAGCAACTCGAGGTCCGAACGTGGTTTAGTGTGCCGAAGGAATTCAGTGAGAAGCCGCTGAGGGTGGAATTCCTCGCCACCCGCCCGGGAGAGGATTCCTCCTCCACAACCGACGAACTCGTGGCCCTCGATACTCTCAAACTCACCAGTTATGTGCGCCCCTGACCCTACGGACGATTCCGTTTTCCCAATTTCTGCGTTGCCGCTTGCCGAAAGCCTCCCGCAACGTAGCTCCGCTACGCCTGAGTCGGCTTCGTCTCACGCGCCTTGACTTTTGAAAAACGCCTCTCGTCCGTCCAACGGATTTGTTCCGCCCCTGACCCCACGCCCCACCGGAGTTCCCCGCCATGCAAAAAACAATCACCGTTGCCGATTTGCTGGAAGCCAAGAAAATCCACTTCGATCTGCAGGTTGTAGCGGGCCAATCGGGTTTGGGGAACCGAATCAGCCAAGTGGAGTACACGCGCCCGGGTCTTGCCTACGCCGGCTTTCTGGAGGTGTACGTGACCGATCGCATCCAGATTATCGGCAACACAGAGACCGGATATCTCGCCCACTTGGAACCCGAAATCCGCCGCCAGCGACTCGAAGCCGCGCTCAATTTTGAAATCCCCTGCATCATCTTCACCGATGGCAACACCCCGAGCCCCGACTTTGTGGAAATCGCCGATCGCCAGGGGATTCCCCTGCTCACCACCCCCCACCCCACCACGCACTTCGGCAGTACGTTGAGCTTCTTTCTGGAGCGCGAATTCGCTCCCACCAAAACCGTTCACGGGGTATTGGTGGATGTCTTCGGCGTCGGTGTGCTGATCATGGGGGGAGCTGGTGTGGGGAAAAGCGAAGCCGCCCTGGAACTCATCGAACGGGGGCACCGCCTCATTGCCGATGATTGTGTGGTGCTGAAGCGCCTCTCCAAGGATCTTCTCATCGGCACCGCCGTGGGCTCGGCACACCACCTCATGGAAGTACGCGGGCTCGGCATTATCGACGTGGAGTTGCTCTTCGGCGCCGGGAGCGTGCGCGAAGAAAAAACCGTGCACCTGGTGGTGCGGCTGGAAAAGTGGAAAGACAACACCCCCATCGATCGCCTCGGGATGGATGAACATTATGTGGATTTCCTTGGCATGCCGGTGCGCGAATTCGTAATCCCCGTGGAGCCCGGACGCAATACCTCCATCCTGGTGGAGGTGGCCTCCCTTCAATACCGCATCAACTCCCGAGGAAGAAACCCGGCCAAGGAATGGAACGATCGACTCATCTCCAAAATGGTCGGCAAACCGAGTTTCTAACGGGAGTTGCGCACTGTGCATTCGGCTCGCTGAGTTCCAGCGTGGCATCCTCTCCGTCTAACAAACTGCCAAGCAGCCCTTGGCAATCCGGAGTTTGTGCCGTGGCTCCCCTCCCTCCCGCTCATCGGGTACAAGTTCTGCATTTGAACCCGGCATAGGCATTTCTTTCAAGGCAATCGCTCACTCATGGAAATCATCAAAATCCACGCAAAATTCCACACCGGTCACCGCCAACTCGGCTACCCCGGCCACTGCGCCTACGTGCATGGCCACACCTGGCGCGGTACCGTCATCGTCACGACCGAGGAATTCCCCCGCGATGAACTCGACATGGCGCTCGACTTCGGTGATCTCAAGAAAATCATGCGGGACTTCGATCACAAGATGATCGTCACCAAGGCCGACAAATTATTCACCGACCCCAACGTCTTCGAGCCCGAGGGCGTCGTCGTGATTGAGGGCAAAGGCCCCAGCGTGGAAAACGTCACCAACCACGTTTGGCACGAGGTGGTGAAACATATTCAAACCAAGTTCCCCGGCCACAACAAAACCTACCGGATTGAAGTGGAAATTCAGGAAACCGAAAACAACTTCTTCACCGTGGTGAAGGATGCGGTCGTCTAATCCGATGACCCCAACCGGAAAAAGCACTCCCCGCCCGAAAGCCTCCTTCGCCAAACACCACACGGAAAGCCCGCTGTGGCCCAAGGTGGATGCGGACCTGAAAGAGAAAATCGGGCGGCTACCCCGGAACCCGAAGCTCACCAAATTGGCGCTTCATTACGCCGAGGGCTTGCAGGAGGAATTCCCCGAAGCCACCTGCGCCCTGAATTACAGCAACCCCCTGGAACTTCTGGTGGCCACCATTCTCTCACCCAATGTACCGACGAACGGGTGAACCAGGTAACGCCCGCACTCTTTGCCCGATACAAAACCGCCGAGGAATACGCCGCGGCTCCGGAAGGCGAATTGGAAACCCTTGTAAAAAGTACAGGGTTCTTCAACTCCAAAGCCAAAAGCATCCGCATGGCATGTGGCGATATTGCACAGCGCTTCGGCGGGAAAGTCCCCGAGGCCATTGAAGACCTCCTCACCCTTCGCGGTGTGGCCCGCAAAACCGCCAACGTCGTCCGCATCCACTGTTTTGGGTATCCCGGCTTAACCGTGGATACGCACTTCAAGCGGCTTTCGGCGCGCATGGGGCTTACAGAGCAGACAGATCCGGAGAAGATCGAGCAGGAGATCGCCAATCTTCTTCCCCCAGAACGGTGGACGCATTTTAGCAACAGTATTATTCTTCATGGAAGAAAAACATGCAAAGCCCGAAAACCTGATTGCCATGGCTGCCGATTTGCTTCATTCTGCCCAAGTGCGCTGATTGAGACATAATCGCGCTTCTCGCAGATTCCGATACCCTGCTCTGCGTCCTCCGTTGTGCTTTTGCCCATGCCCGCCACTCTGGACTACGATTCCTCAGACACCAAGTCCCTCACGCCCCTCGCCGTACTCCCCCCACCCAATCGGCTGAAGTGGGTTCTCTTTGATTTGGACATGACGCTTTGGAACCACGAGCTCGCTCTTCAGCACGCCCTTGAGGATCTCTGCGGCAAGATGGGCATCCCCTACGCCCTTTTCCGCCGCCACTACAGCGAACAAAGCCGCCTCCAGTGGGAAGCCTTCAAACGCCGGGAAATCGATATCCCCACCCTACGCCACCGCCGGCTCTTCAACGCCTTCGAGCTCTCTGGAAGCCGCCGCAGCGACCGCGAAATCCGCGACCTCTGCGAATACTATCTCAGCATCTACCATAGCTACCAGGGTGAGATGGAAGGCGCCTTTGAAGTGATGCGCCTAGCCAGCATGTTTAGCAAACTCGGCATCCTCACCAACGCCAGCCGCGAACTCCAAACCCGCAAAATCCAGCAACTCAAAGGGAGCGACCTCCTCACACTCGTCCTCACCGTGGATGAAACCGGCTGCCCCAAAACCGACCCCAATTTCTACCGCGAAGCCGAACGGCTCATGAACTACCCCATGCCCGAGCGCGTGCTTTACATCGGCGACTCCTGGGAAGACGACGTTGTCCCCTCCTTCGCCAAAGGGTGGAACACCGTGTGGATTACCGCCGAAAACGCCCCGCGTCCCGATCGCTCCATCCGAGTCCCCAAAATCACTTCCGTGGTGGATTTGGTTCCCTACTTCAACCAAACCCGGGATCAGTATCAGTAATCCGGTGCGGATTTAGGATACAAATTTACTATCTTGCCATTTATGAATGTACGGCTGGCAAGAGAGCGGATGCAAGAGATAGTATCCGAGATTCATCACCCTTTGCGGGTGTGGCGTTCCAGCTCATGAAGCGCGTGCAGAAGATCGCAGTTTTTGAGCGCTTTGGGGGGTTTGCTGTCTTTGCGGCCCAGCGCACGGCGCAGGGTACGATCGAGGGAGTTGAACAGGCGGGAAA
>JANRMB010000240.1:0-16762 GCA_033761985.1 Candidatus Sumerlaeia bacterium
CTCGTCCTGGGGTTCCCGGGAGGAGAAATCGTCGGTCTCGGTGTTGAGCTGCGGTCAAAAGCCTCGGTCACGTACTTGAGGTACGCTCCGCGTCGGCTTTTGCCTTGCGCGCCTTGATCTCAGAAAAACGTCTCTCGTTCAGGTATGGAATACGTCCTGATATCTTGTTGATGCCAAGGTGGGGAAGTGTTGGCTGGAGTCTCGGTTGAAATCGTCCCGGGAGGGACGGCGCAATCCTAGCCCCGGTTTTCAAACCGGGGTTTGGTGTCCCCCATAGAATTTGGCCCCCGGGAGGGGTCCAACAAACAGATTCTGGCTAGGGACTGTTCGACCCCTGCCGGGGTCGAAAGGTTTTTTTGGTATACCTCACCCCCCCGTTGAAACGGGGGGCTAGGATTGTTCAGCCCCTGCCGGGGCTGATTTAGACATCATCATTCTGAGGCACACTCCGCGTATTCCCCATGCTGAAACGGGGGTTGGATTGTGAGGCCCCTACCGGGGCGGTTTGTTAGGCGCTCCGCGTCGGTTTCTCCATTGCGCGCCTTGATCTCGACGATTTGAGAACGTCCTGGGGGTGTTGGATTGGACGGTATTAACTTCACTGACGTTGTTGACTGGTGATAGGTTCGCCATTTTGGGGAGGCAATTTTCTGGGAAACTTGTCTTACTCAGAAATCTTGTACCTAATTGATTGTAGTTGTTTGGCGGCTTCCTGAGTTCCAGTTTGAAGGATGATGCCTTACCTTGGGGAAAACTGTCTGCTCCTCCTCCCTTTTCTCTTGCGATGCCAACCCTCACGCCGTAATCCATTGCCCCCTGTTTTAGCCGACAGGCCCCGGCAAACCTTTTCCTTTGACGGGAAATGAACCAGCCCAATCACCGCGCCGTATTATACGCATAGTAAAGGAGTCACTCGTGACGACACAAGCTGCCACCGCAGGAACCGGAGAAGCCCTCTCAGCCGTTCTCGAAGAAAAAGACAAGCTTATTCCCTGTGAAATTGTGGAAACCGCCAAGGAACCCAATTGCCAGAAAGTATACACACTCAAAGTGGCCAGCGCGGAGTTTGTGAAACACGTGGAAGACGTCCTCAAGGACTACCAAAAAGACGTCAATATTCCCGGATTCCGTAAGGGCAAAGCCCCCATGAATCTCGTGCGCAACCAGTTCGCCAAACACGCCAACAACCAAGCCGCCCAACAACTCGCCGGCAAGTTGGCCCAGCAACTCGTGAAAACCGAAAATCTCTCCATCGTTGGCCAACCCGGCTTTGTGGATTGGAAACTCGATGACGACAAGAACGCCATCATCAAAGTGGTTCATGAAGTGGAGCCTGTTATCGAGCTCTCTGCTGATCACTTCAAGGGCCTTTCTGTTGAGGTTCTGAAGCAGGAAGTGACCGATCAGGCAGTGGCCGATGAACTCGAAAACATCCGCAATCAAAGCGCTGTGTTCGACGAAACCGACGTGGAATATGCCTACGCTGCCAAAGATGCCGCCACCATCAGCATCTCCGCCACTGATCTTCAGGGGAACGATCTCCCCGCCCTTACTGTGGCGTTTGAGTACTCTGAAAACCTCGAAAAAGAACTCCCCGCCCCCCTCCTTGCAGCCATGGTAGGTAAAACCGCTGGTGACATCGTGGAAGTCACCAATGTGGAAATCGGCGAAGGGAACCAAAAGTCCCAGGCCAACTTCAAGCTTACCATCCATGCCATCCGCAAACGCGTGGTTCCAGCCTTGGATGATGAATTCGCCAAAGACGTGGACGCCAAGCACGAATCTCTTGAGAGCTTGAAGGCTGCCCTTCGCGCTGATTTGGTGAAGCGGTTTGAAACGAACGAAAAGAATCAGGCGCTCAACGCCGCCTACGCCAAGCTTCAGGAAAAATTGGAGTTTGAAGCACCCCTGACGATGCTTCGTGATGCGACAAATCGCAGCCTCTACCGCACGGATCAGCACCTGCGCCAAAACTTCGGCGTGGCTCTCAAAAAACTCAATCGCGCCCTTATCGACAACTTCATTACCCGCTCCCAAGCAGATGCGGAAATCGAAGTCAAAAACATCCTGCTCGGCCGTGCCATTGTGAAACACTTCAACGTGGAAGTTACCGAGGATGTTCTGAACGCGGAGATCGCCAAAATCGCCGAAGTTCAAGGGCGTAAACCCTTGGCCGTTCGCGCCAACCTTGAGGCACAGAAAAAGCTTGAGGAGTTTCAGAACGACCTGAAGTTGCGCCTCACGCATGATCAACTCCTCTCCCATGTGGAAGTGAAGCGTGTGGACAAGCTGACGGAAAAACCCGCTGAGAACGCCGCAGCGGAATCCACTGCTCCCGCTGAGTCCTAATGATCTCCTCCCACCCACTTTCTTCAATCACCTCCCAAAAGTCCGCCTCCCAACAAGGGGCGGGCTTTCGTTCATTGTTGGAAGAGTTGGCCGATCGTCGGCTCTCCGTCCCCGTTGCGGATGACGATGATGACGATGGGGTTATCTACATCCCCGTTCCCCGGATCATCGAGCAAACCGACCGTGGTGAGCGAGTCTTTGATCTTTTTTCGCGCCTCCTCGTGGATCGTATCGTGATGATCAACCGCGAGTTCAATGACCGCATGGCAAATCTGATTACAGCCCAGCTACTCTTTCTGGAGTCGCAGGACCCTGAAAAGCCCATTCACCTTTATATCAATTCCCCCGGTGGAGTGGTAACGAGTGGGTTGGCTATCTATGACACCATGCAGTTTATCCGCCCCAAGATCAGCACCACCGTAATTGGTTTGGCCGCGAGTATGGGTGCCGTCATCCTGCAAGCCGGTGCGGCGGGTCAGCGTTTTGCTCTCCCCAATGCCCGCATTATGATTCACCAACCAAGCGGTGGCTCTCGCGGGACGAGTATCGACATTGAAATTCAAACCCGCGAAACCGTTCGTATTCGCGAAACTCTTTACCGGATTATTGCCAAGCACACCGGCAGAACCGAGGAAG
The DNA here is from genome assembly GCA_033761985.1 of Candidatus Sumerlaeia bacterium. Taxonomy (GTDB): domain Bacteria; phylum Sumerlaeota; class Sumerlaeia; order SLMS01; family JAHLLQ01; genus JANRMB01. Next base: position 2,986 of record JANRMB010000240.1, read on the forward strand.
AGGTTTTCAAAGCCTGCGACCGCGATAACAACATGAGCCCCGAAGAAGCCCGAGAATTCGGCCTCATCGATGAAATTATTGTCCCCAAAAAACTTCGTACCACAGCCTAACCATTTCCTCTAAGGATTCTGATCACCCGTGGATGTTCCCTTTGTAATTGAGCAAACCGAGCGTGGCGAGCGCTCCATGGATATTTTCTCCCGCCTTCTGGTGGATAGAATTATCTTTATCGGCACGCCCATCAATGATACCGTGGCGAGCCTGATCACCGCACAGCTCCTTTTTCTGGAATCCCAGGATCCTGAGAAGGACATCAACATCTACATCAACAGCCCGGGCGGAAGTGTTACCGCAGGGCTTGCCATCTATGATACCATTCAGTTTATTCGTCCTGATGTCTCTACTACCTGCGTCGGCCAGGCCGCCAGTATGGGTGCGGTTCTTCTTGCCGCTGGAACCAAGGGCAAACGTTACTGCCTTCCCAACAGTCGCGTGATGATCCACCAGCCTTTGGGCGGTATGCAGGGGCAGGCGAGCGACATCGCGATTCAAGCCCGTGAGATGATGCGCATCAAAGCCAAGCTGAATGAAATCCTTGCCTACCACACCGGCAAAACTGTGGAGCAGGTGGAGAAGGATACCGATCGCGATTACTTCATGACGTCGGCTGAGGCGCTTCAGTACCAAATCGTGGATTCCGTGGTGGATCGCCGTGCGGGAATGGAAAAACTTCCCGTCTAAGTTTTGGTGGTCATCTTTGCTTTCAAACCCCGGGGGATACTCCGGGGTTTTGTTTTTTCCACGAGGATTTATTGTTCAGAATGAAGGAAAGGTGTTTGACTTATTCCCGGCTATGGGTTTCTCTTTTCTAGAATTCACAACATTTGATGACTTGGTTTTTGTGCAACCGGCGCAGCAAAGTTCTTTTTGAGACGGTTGATTTTCCTTGCTCCACTGTTGTGATTTCTGGAGTTGTTCAGTCGTAATTCGATAACTGTTCCTGAACACTGTTTTCCCATGAAGGCTCTCCCCCCCGGCTTCATCGCCCCACTGAGTCGTCCGCTTTTTTTCCAGCGATTTCTATTGCTGCAATCTTTTGAGCGGTCATTGTCATTCTCATTACCAAACGAAACCAACTTACCTGATTCGAAAGTATAGATTATGTTTGGATCAAAAGCCGTTGTTGGGCTGGATATCGGCTCCAACAAAGTAAAAGCTGTGCAAATCCGCCGGAAAGGTCAGAAGTTCGAACTGGAACGTCTGGGCGTGGCGGAAATATTTCCCGATGGCAACAGAGACGTGCCGAGCCTGCAACAGGCCCGCACCAATGCTGTGAAGCGCGTTTTGGAAGAAGGTAAGTTTACCGCCAAGTATTGCGTGATCTCCGTCAACGGGGAGTCCATCATTGTGCGGTACATTCAGCTTCCCAAAATGCCGGAGGATGAACTCAAAAATGCTCTCCGTTGGGAAGCAGAAGAGTACATCCCCTACGCTTTGGACGAAGTGAACATCGATTCGGTGATCCTCGGTGCCGCCGGTGATAACAAGGTCGATGTACTTCTTGTTTGCGCCAAAAAGGAACTTCTCGCCGAGTACATTCAAATCGTTCGCGATGTGAATTTGACTCCGCTGGTTGTGGATGTCGATTCCTTTGCGTTCCTGAATTGCTTTGAGCTCACGTACAATCCCACTCCCCAGGATTGCATTGCTCTCGTCAATATCGGTGCGCAAACCACCAACATCAACATCTACTCCCGTGGTACTTCCCGCTTCTCCCGCGATATTAGCATCGCCGGCGATACCATCACCAATGCCATTTGCCAGAAAACGGGATTGGATTACAAACGCGCAGAGGAGATCAAACTCCTCATGGGCGCTCCCGTTGCCGATGAAAAGGAAAGCACTGAGGAGGAGGAATCCTCTCTCATCAGCTCCATCCGCGGAACCGTGGAACGGATGACCGGTACAGACTTGGTGGATGAAAGCCTCGACGCCAACGCCACGAAGGCCATCAAAAACGTGATGACGAACTTGGCCGGTGAGATTCGCCGTTCCATCCAGTTCTTTGAAAATCAGTCCGGTGGTTTGATTGTTTCCAAAGTGATTCTGGGTGGCGGGTCCTCCCGAATGAACAACATTACCACCTACCTAAGCCGTGAGTTGGAAGTGGAGGTTCAGTTGTTTGATCCCCTTCGTTCTGTTCAGGCCGCCAGCAATATCGATATCTCCCTTCTCCAAACCTACAAGGAACACCTTTCTGTGAGCCTTGGTTTGGCGCTGAGAAAGGCCGGGTGAACCTCCTATGATTGAGATTAACCTTCTCCCGCAGGAACAGCTTTCCAAAGCACCCAAGTCCGCCGGTACCGGTGGTTCCAGTCAATACTCCCTTCTGATTGCAGCGTTGTTGCTTCTCCTTTACGGCGGTGCTTTCGGTCTTGGTGTGTACTATTACACGGACCTTCTCACCCAACAATCCACTGCGGCTCGCCTCAAAACCCAAGCAGACGAGTTGGCCAAAACGGTGAAGGAAAAAGAGGAAGAGTTCAAGGACGTCAGCACCCAGTTGGAAGCTCTTCGTTCTCAAGTTGCACTTCTAAACGCTCTGGATCCCAAGGAAGGTCGTTTGTTCTGGGCAGAAAAACTGAACCTTCTTCCCAGTTTCGTTCCCGAAGGCGTTTTCCTTACCAACATCAAGGTTACGGAAGATGTGCGCATGAAGGAGACCCCAGAGTCTCTGGCGGCTTTCGAAGCATGGCGTAAGCTTCCCGTGAAGACACGCCCCAAAGAGCCACCCAAAAAGCAATTCACCCCGGAAATTCGTTATCGTTTGAACATGAACGGCGTTGCCTACGTGGAAGATGGTACCGACGACCAGTTGGTGGAGCTTGTGGTGGCGTTCCACAGCAAAATCAAGAGCGACAAAGTTGCGGTTCCATTTTCCGGTGAAGAAAAACCCTTCATGGAAAACTTCCGTGAAACGATTTCCATCTCTCCGCTTACTCGTAAGACGATGGATAACCGCTCGGTCTATGAGTTTAGATTTGATTTCGAAACCATACCCGCGAAGGTTCCCACCAAACTCTAAGGGTTTGCGGGATCCGTTCACTTCGCCTTACTTGGGAGTTTTCCAATGAATGAAAAACAAAAGCAGGCCCTCATCGGTGGCGTTATTGGCGCCGTTCTTTTGACTGCCCTGATTATCTATCTCAATATGATGTTCTTCAGCGATAGCCGCACAAAGCACGTGGCGGATATTAAGAAGTTCGAGCAACAGATCGCCACGTCCGAGAAGAAGCTGAGAGATCTGGAAAAAGTTCTCGAAGATGAAGAAGAACGTCGGCGGCTCGATGAAATCGTTACGGCGGCGCGGCGTCGGCTACCGGACAACCCTGAGGCCATTGATTTTATTGATATCATCCGCGAAAGTGCGCGTCGCACGGGTCTTTCCTTCTCCGCTTTGAAACCCGTGGCCATTCGTAATCGCGATTCCTATCGCGAGATTCCCTATGAAGTTACCGGTTCTGCTCGCTACCATGAGTTTGGTCAATTTTTGAATCTGATTGAGTGCCACCCCGAGCGCTTCATGCGGGTGAACTCCTTCACCATGACTAATGACCCCAAACGGCCGAGTATCCACCCGGTTAAAGTCGAAATCTCCACATTCATGTTCCAGGAATAAGCCGATGACTTCTCTTTTTTTCCGGAATCTTCTTAAGGGGAATGAGCTCAGCCGGCCACGTTTTGCCTCTCCGGCCTACCTCGCTCCCAGTATTGTATCAGCTCTTTTGCTGCTCGCCGTTCCAGCCATGTCCCAAGATGAGGTTGCTGCGTCTGAGGATGTACAGGAAGGTGCCTCCGTCTCTGATGAGCCTCTTCCCGAGAGCACTGTAGAAGGCGAAGTGATCGAGGTTTCTGACAATCCTGATTTGTCTGAGACGACGGTGATTGACTTGGAAGCGCTGATTAATCTTCCCGCCAGCGCACGGCTTCGCCGCGAGGCCGATGAAAACACCGCCCAACCGAATAGCGTATTCGATAACGCCGAACTCCGCGCTCGTTATTTGGGTGAAAAGCCACGCTTCGTGTACATCCCCAAGGGTGTTGATCCCATGATCATCCCATGGATTCGCGAGCGCATTGTGGTGGGCGAGCTGATTGGTGATGCCCAGGCTGAGTTCGATGCGGCCAAACGCGAAGCCACCAAAGATCTACAAATTGCTGCCGCCACCAAGGTGTTGCGCAAAGTGGAGGGGATTGCCGCCGAGTATCCTTCCAACAACCGCCTCGCTGATATTCAAAAGATGGCTGATGATATTCGGGCGTATCTCCTCTCATTGACTGTGGAAACTATCGATACCGATACTACCACCAGACCAATAGTTGCACGGGAAATTCAGCTCCCCACTTGGGTGCGCGAGAATACTCGCGGGATAATCATCGATCCCATCGAGCCCGAGAAATCCATTACGTTGGTGGGGGATTTGATTCTTCGCCAGGGTGATGTGGTTGAACGCTTCCCCGCCGTTCGGGTGAAAAGCATTCAAGAACGTCGCGTGATCTTTGAATTTCAACAAACCGAACACGTGGTTTTGGTGGAAACAAATTGACCTTATTTCAGCCCAAATTCATGAAATCTAATCAAATGATACAAGCTCTGAAGGATGTTCCAATGGCTTTGAGTTTTTTCAACACTCGAGTAGCGGTAGTTGCAGGTCTGGCACTTTGCACTCTGGCCAACCCCATGGCTGCTGCTGCACACCACGTTCACGTGGATTCTGTCTCGTTCGATACCGATGGAGGCAAAGAAAAGCTCGTACTCCATTGGTCACAACCCGTTGCATTTGAAGTGCAGGAGTTTTCCTCAGCCGGCCAACTTCTGGTGCGTCTCGAAGGCGCCCACTTGGTGGAAGGGTTTCAAAATCCCCAGCTTCAAAGCACCACCGGCTTTGCTCAGGGTATTCGTGTAAACGAATTTACCAGCGATTCCGGTGAGCCCGGTGTTCAACTTCGCTTCACTCTTTCCCCTTGGGGTGGGTATAGTGTGGTGGAAACTCCAGAGGGGTTGGTGATTGAGCCTCAACATTCTTCCGCATCAGCCTCAACCACCAGCGTCACCGTAACTACTGGTTCCCAACCCGAAGTCATTACTCTCAGCAATGAGGACATTGAAAAATACGGGTTCGGTTCCTCCACGGCTCCCGCAACCGGTGCGGGTCAAGTCCCTGCTGAGGCTCTTCCCTTCTACGTTCCCCCTGATCTTTCCTCTCAGGAACGCACAAAGGGCCTGCTGGAAACCGATTTAGGTATGATCGCCACTCAGGAACTTTTCAACCGCAACGTGAACCTTGATTTCAAGGATGCACAGTTGGAAAACGTGATTCGGACGATTGCCAATAAACTGCGCCTCAATCTGATTCTGATGCCTGGTGATATTACGGGTCGTGTGACCGTGAGCTTGAACAATGTTACTTTGGGCGATGCGTTTGATGCCATGCTTCGGGCCAATGATCTCGCCTACAAGATTGAAAAAGGTGGTATTGTGCGGGTAGTACCGCGCAAGGAAGTTCAGGTTTCTGAGAAAGAAACACTGACTCAATCCGTTGCAATCAACTGGGTGGATGCCGAAGAGCTTGCCAGTATTTTGGAGGCCTTTGTTTCCGATGAAGGGAGCATTCAAGCCCACACGCAATCGAATACAGTTGTTATCAACGATGTTCCGGAAAAAGTATCTGAAATACAATCTCTGATTCAACGCCTTGACGTTCCCGAAAAGCAAGTTCGCATGGAAGTTCGCTTGGTGGATATGACGCAAGCTGCCTTCCGTGGGTTGGGTTTCTCCAATCAAATTGCTTCTCGTAATGTTGACGAAGTTGTGGAACTCGATGGTGATGGTTTTTTGGGTGATACACCTGAATTGACCCCTCAGAACATTACGAGCGTTGGTGGAAACGTGGATGCCACTGGCGGTTTGGATATCAACCAGCGCTCCACGATGAACCTGTTCGGGAATATCTACGAATTCGAAACACGTCTGACCGCTCTTGAACGCCGCAACGAAGCCGTTACTCTTGCCGCACCGTTGATTGTTTCCCTCAACAACATCACCTCCAGCATCGAAATCAAGCGTCAGATTCCTTACCGCGATGCCACCAACACCGCGCAAGGTTCTGTGGCTACCATCCGCTTCAAGGACATCGGGACTCGTATCGAGATCACTCCCCGCATCACCAACAACGGTTATGTGGTGATGGATATTCTTCCCGAGCAGAAAATTCTCGTCGGTACAGATAACTCTACCGGTACTCCCATTATCGACGAACGCCTTGCGGAAACTTCTGTGATCGCCAAGGATGAAGAGACAGTCATGATCGGCGGGCTTCGTCAGTTTGAAGCGTCGAACAGCGAAACAGGTGTGCCTTGGTTTATGAAGATTTCGGTTCTGGATTTCCTTTTCCAAACTACCACCAACTCTCAAAACAAAACCGAATTGGTTGTATTCGTAACTCCCACAATCGTCAAAGATCCCGAGCCCACTCCTTATGAGCGCGCCATCTATGACAAGATCGATTACAACTGGGAATTGCCTGATTACTTCTTCGATAGCGTGGAAATCCAGAGCGCACCTGAAGAGGCCAACAATCCCTATATCAAGCGTGGCGAGTCCTAAATCACGCTTTTTGAAGCAGCTCGTTGAATCCCAAAAGCTCCCGGTAACGACCGGGAGCTTTTTTTGTCTTCCGGGGAAGTCGCTTCCTCCTTGATCCCCAGAGAAATCTTCGTGACGCTAATTCAGGAATAGCGCACCACCCAAGGCGGGGAATTATGATTGAAATCTGTAATGTAACCAAAGTGTACAAAGATTTGGTGGCGGTGAATAATCTTTCGTTCACCATTGATAAGGCGGATATTTTTGGGTTTATCGGTCCCAACGGAGCAGGAAAAACCACCACAATCAAGATGTTGGCCACACTGCTGAAACCCACTCAGGGATACGCGTTGGTCTGCGGTTACAACGTGCTCACCCAATCGGATGATGTGAAACGGGTGATGGGTTACATGCCTGATAACTTCGGTGTGTACGACGATATGAAGGTCTGGGAGTACCTCGACTTTTTTGCAGCGGCTTATAAAATCGAAAAGACTCGCCGGAAGCAAATCATCGATGATGTGCTGGAACTCACGGATCTCACTGAAAAAAAGACCGCTTACGTGGAGTCGCTTTCCAAGGGGATGAAACAGCGCCTCTGCCTTGCGAAAACTCTGGTACACGATCCACAGGTTTTACTTCTCGATGAGCCTGCCTCCGGGTTGGATCCCCGCGCTCGGATTGAGTTGCGTGAGCTGCTCAAGGAACTCCGCAACATGGGGAAAACCATTCTGATCAGTTCCCACATTCTGACGGAACTCGCCGACTTTTGTAACAAGGTTGGGATCATGGAACGCGGAAATCTGCAATACGCAGGGGATATTCGGGAAATCACCGAACAGCTGCGTGGTGCCAAAGTTATCGAGGTTAAAGTCAAACCCGGGTTCGAAGAACAAGCCGAGCAAGTGTTTATGCAAACCGGCAAGGTTACGGATGTTCAGCGCGATGGCGCCGTTTTGCAGATTCACCTCCCATTGGATTTTACCGACGAGGACTTTGTTTCGGACACGTTGGTGGCGAACAACATCAAGTTTACCAGCATCCGCGAACTGGAAATCGACTTGGAAGACGTTTTCATGAAACTGACCAAGGGTCAGGTTCAGTAATGTGGCGTTGGAGGCGGGCTTTATTGCCCGCCTTTTGTTTTCTGGCGGTTGGTTTTCCGGGGTGTGTTTCCTATCGGGAAGGGGCGCCGTGGCCCACCTATAATGGGAAATCCTCCTCCTTCACCGAATTCGAAGGCTCGGTGGTGCATGAGGAAACGGGCTTCGTTTTTCCCCGTGCGCTGGGGAGTCATAAGCTCGAGCGCGTGACTCAATATGATGACGACGGCTACGATGTGGAAGGGTTCTATCAAAGAAGCGAACTGGGGATCACCACCACTTTGAGTGTTCGGGTGATGCCGGGTTTCTCCGAAAGCATTCTAGGCGATGCTGGGGAGTATCGCGAAAAACAGCTCTCGGCGTTTGAAGATTCTCAACGTCAACTTGTAGCTCGCCTGCAGAGCGAACATCGGGGGATTTCCATCATTCGGGAAAATACCGTTCTCGGGAAGGATGATGAACCCCACAGAGTTTGGATGCAATTTGAGCGGCGTGCGCGCAAAGTGGAGCAGGAGACCTTCACCATGGTGGTGGTGATGATCTTCAAAAAAAATTGGCTGCATACCTTTTGCTATACACGCCCGGGGTTGGATGCTGATGTTTCGGAACGGGAAGCACAACAGTTGCTCGCCCGATTTGATCTTTGAACTCACCCACTTTTCCTGAGATTGGAATGCTTGCAGCACACCGATGAGTAAACGCCGTTATTCGCGGGAATCCGCTTTTCAGCTTTTGTATAGTCAGCAATTTACGCAACATGATCGGCACGAGGCCATCGCCCTGTATGGCGCCATCGCCGATGCCGAAACCCGCGCCCCGGATGAGTTTACCGCCCGCCTTTTGGAATCCCATGATACGCATGAGGATCAAATTACCGCCGAACTGGAACGCTGTTTGGAAAACTGGAGTTCGGACCGACTGACGGCATTCGATCGCTCACTGCTTCGGCTTGCGGCAACAGAATTGCTCTATTTTCCTGAGGTGCCTCCGAAAGTCGTGATCAACGAGTATCTGGAAATCTCCAAGGATTACGGCACGGAGGATTCACCGAAGTTCCTGAACGGTGTGTTGGATCGCTTGTACCATGGTTTGGCCAAAGCGGCCCCAAAACCCGCAACGCCTTCCAAGAGTAACAAAACCAGTGACTGAGCCGAAACCCCGCGAACGTTTTATCCGTTTGCTGATGCAAAACCCTGAAGACTTTGGTCTCAGTGGAACTCGTTTTTTGTATACCAAGAATGTGGTGCTTTCGGGCTGCAGTCGAATGCGCTGCAACTTCGATTGCCTCTGCAATGAGAAGCAATACTTCCACCCTCCGCAAACTCCCTCCGTTGAGGAGTGCCGCCAATTATTTACGGAGTATCGGTATGGGTTGATGTTCCGGAAAGAGGTACCTTGCGAACCTACCCCGGAACTTTCCGTTTGGGCCGATTTCGCCAACATGATCCGCGGCATAGAACGCCAGTGCTTTCTGGATGGGTATCCCCGTGCCCTTGCCATGGCCGTGGGAACATGCCAATACCTTCACCGGAATGATTCCTTCCGGCCGTGTTTGTATCCCAACAAGCACCGCCCCACGTTTGAAGCTCTGGGGATTGAGTTGCTCAATACGCTGGAGTTTTTGGCTTGGCATGAGTATGCGCATCGCAATGAGGGCGATCCCTTTCAACTCTTTGCTTTGTTAATGCTGGAATGATGTTACCGAAGCATCCCAATTCGCCCCCCGGAGTAAGCCAGTGGCCCTCTTTACAATAGGATACGATGCCTCCACCACGTTGGGTAAGAGGACGGGTGTGGGGCGTGCCGCGCTGGAAATGCTGAAGGCGCTGGTGCAACTGGATGACCCCCGATTTGAGTTCAAGGTTCTGCTGACCTCGTTTTTGCGGAGCCCGGGTCGGGAACATGAGTTTTTGTTTCAATCCCCCAAAGTGGAAGTGCGCCGCTCTCGCCGTCCAGGAAGTTGGCTGGTGAGTAAATGGGCCCAAGGGAGAGGACCAACCGCAGAGTCGCTTTTGGGTAGCCATGGGATTTTCCATGCACCGGCTTCCTATGTGCCTCCTGTGGATTCATCTCGCCGCGTGGTGAGCGTGTATGATCTGGCTTTTTTGGCAGATGCCCAGTTGGATTCCTTGGGCGGTGCGTTGTTCAAAAAGAGTTTTCCCAAGGTGCTTCCTGGTTGCCAGGCGGTGCATGCTTCATCAGAGCACACCCGTCAACGATTGCTGGAGGCGTATGGTTTGCCGGCGGAAAAGGTTCGCACGATTCCCCTCGGAATTGATCATCAACTCTTTCAACCCGCGGAAGAACGCATGGTGGAAATCACCGCGCACCAAATTGGATTGATGCAGGGCGATTACCTTCTAGCTGTTACGAGTTTGGGGGAGCGCAAACGAAATGGATTGCTTCTGGAAGTGTATGAAGCGCTCCGGAAGGATGTACCTGCCACGCCGCCTCTGGTGGTGCTCGGGTGGGAAGGAGGTGCTCCCCGGGAACTCAAGGAAAAGCCGCATCTCTACAAATGGGTGCATGTCCTCAACCGTTTGGATGATCAGTGGTTGCCGGGGTTATATAGTGGTGCGCTGGTAACTCTGCTCACCAGCCGGGAGGAAGGCTTCGGCTTCCCCCTTTTGGAGGCGCAAGCGTGTGGCTCTCCGGTGGTTTGTAGCGCAGGGAGTACGTTCACCGAGTTTGGTTCTGAGGCTTCCACCAAGATTTCCGGAACAGACGCGGAGGAATGGGGTCAGGCCGTTTGTGATCTCATGTTCGATACGGAATTGCGCCGGAAGAAGGTTCAGTTGGGTTTACAAAACGCGGCGCAATTCACGTGGGAGAAAACCGCCCGTGGATTGCTGGATTTATATGCAGGGATCTAGATTCAGGCCGGTGTGCGCAGAAAAAAACGCTGCATAAACGGGAGTTCCACCACAGGAAAATCTCGAGAGTACTCCAATTTGGCGCACCGGGCAAGACACGCTTTTTCATAGGCACACAAATACAGCACAAACGGCCGCAAGGGATTCTCGGGTTGGAGCTTGGCTGCACCTTCATCCATCAGTTTTTCCGCCTGTTCTCGGTACTGCTGTAAGAGAGAAATCAACTTGGGCGAGGTGGATTTTTCTGCAAACAACTGGGCGCTAAGTTGCCGTTCTTCCAGTTCCGCTTCGGAAATTAATATTCTGCCTTCATTCACCTGCAGCCAGAACGTGCGAATCATTTCTCCCAATGCAAATCCATTCGCCATTTTGGAGTAATGCTGTTTCAGTTGGGTGTCTGGTTTGGTTTTTGTCAGCAACTTATGGAGAAGATACAGCGGGTGACTGAATATTTGGGTGATAACTGTATCGCGTTGGCGGGTATCGCGGTAGCGCTGGCGGAGGAGGAGGAGGTTCCAACCGTCCATCATAGGGGAAATATCGTTGAACTTAAGGCCGTAATCTTTATGGAGTCGGTGAATGAAGGGGGCCGGCCACTGTTGTGTGCTGGTTTGGTCTTTACCCATCTCCAGAAGTGGTTGTTGAAGGTGCTCCAGCGTACGCTGAATACTTGCACCCCCGCCGGTTTGAAGGGCTCGTCTCAGGCTGTGACCAAAGGCCAAGTGTACTTCCAAAAACTCCCGAACAATACCTGCTTGGGTTTTGGGGAGTTGCTTCAGTGCATGAACGATTGATTGAGGGAGTACGGGTTTTTCCATAGTTCCTTTTCCGGAGGTAGGGCCGGAAGGTTTTTCTCGGTTAAGGTTGAGGATTGGCGGGCATTTGGTCCAAACGTTGACCAAATGAGTTCAGGGATTGTTTTGTTTGGCTGGCGGCGGTTTCGGCCTGTTGAGCAGCGGTCTGGGCTTTTTCACGGATGGTGGCGAGAGTTTGCTCCACTTCGTCGGCGTACTCGGCGTCGTATCGGGTGCGAACCTCCTGAACCAGTTTTTCGCCTTCGTTGAGTTGAACGAAGACTTCCTGACGAACCGTGGCGGATTTGCTTTCCGCCATCGCCTCCAAATCTCGAAGGTATTGTTGAGTTTTCTGTCGGAGTTCTGCGCCGGTCCCGGTTTTGTACCATGCTTCCGCTTCTTTCCATTTTTGCATGGTGGCGAGAATCACACTCTCGGCGGAGTCCAGAATCTCCTGAGTCGTAATCGCGGCTCCCTCGTGGGGATTGGCCTTCAGTTCCAGCACTAACTGATTGTTTTCCACATTGTAGGTGAGGAGTTCCACCAAGGGGACGGCGGTACGCTGGCTGGAGGGAATCTCGATGAGGAGAGTTCCTTTGGAGGGATTGAGCGCCGAGACCGTTCCCACGCGGTTCCCCTCAAATACTACTGGCATGCGCTCGGATGCGGTTTCCTGCTCCGGTAGAATTGCCAGTTCGTAGGTAATTCCCTTGCGTTGATCCACGAGAAAAATCACCGCGAGTACAATCCCGGCGGAAATCATGGCGATAGCAAAAGGGACTTTGGAACTGCGGGCCATCGTGGGAAAACAAACCTGGGTGGTATCGCTCAGAATGTGAACCAGAGTGAGGTTGCAGGTGCAATCTGTACTCCAAAAAACGTGGTGGTGCGAAGGAGGATTTCGTCCCGCACGGGTTTGGAAGTGATGGATTCAAAGGGGAACCCGAGGTAGATGAGATTACCGGCGCCTGAGGCTCCCGAGTGGCTGAGGGCCGCGTTACCGCCCCGCCCGCCCACATAGGTGAGTGCGGAGGAGCTACCGTTGGCGGCGGTGAGAACATCGGGAAATCGAACGTCGTAGAGTCCGCCGGTTCCGTTATCGAAACTAAAGTTGGCAAGGCCGGAAAAGATACCCGCTGGTGCGGCGGCCACCTGATACGTGTTGGCGTCGTCATCTGCGTCTGAAGGGAAATCGGCTCTTAGGGTGGTGTTGAGAAAGGTACGATCCGCGGCAAGGGGGCCGGTGGCACGGTCGAGGTCCCAGGCGACTTCCGATCCGCTCACAAACAAATTGCCACCTTGGGCGATGTAACTCGTTACCAGTGATTGTTCCGTGGCGCTGAACGTTTCATCTGCTGTGGATTCATCCCCCAGTACCCAGAACAGATGATCAAAGTCCGTGAGTTGTACGGTTCCATTTTCAATCCACTCGTTGGCTACGCATTCCACATCAAAGGCAAGTGGGAGACTTTCGGCTAAAATGCTGGCCATGCGGTGACTTTGGCGGTTTGGGTTTAGAGTGAAGGTATTCCAGCGGTCGAAGCCATCTATGACCAGAGCACGAGTTTGACCCCACGGTGTTTTCCGGCTGGGAAAGACTTCCGAAGTTTTGCTCTTTGTTCCCCGCGGACTGACTACCGAGACGGCATGGGTCAGCAATCCGGGGGAGCCATTCGGTGGAACGTTGGCGAAGAGTGGTGTGAACCGCACCGCAACGATGTTCAAGCGATCATCGGCCCCCGTACTTGTTTGTGTGGAATTGCTGAATTCCACGCCGTGATTGTTTCCGGGAATGAAGTTCAGTGTCCCCACGGTGCGCCAATGGTTACCGGCAGTTTCCTCAGAAATTTCCATACGGAAGTTTCGAGTCACTGTCCCCGAAGGGCCTTGTTCGGAAATGGTGACAGAGACGTTGTGGGCATCGGAAGATTCAAAATTGGAGGTCGTAAGGTCCACACGATAGCGCCCTGCCGGGAGTTGACTGGGGCGAAACCGTGCGGAACCTGTGGCGCTGGCGCGGGCAATAAACCGAGAACCAATTCCAGGGGTGAGACCGGGAGCAACGCTTTCTGCAGTGCTGTTTTGGAATGTGCCAGTCTCTGAGTAATCGGCGCGGTTTTGCCCCAGAGTGTTGAGGGAGCTTCCCGCTTCAATTACATAGGTGGGTGTGACCGCAAGCACGGAGGAAAGAGCTTCACCCGGCGCTGCTTGCAGCACATCGTAGGAGGCGGTGGTAAATCCGGGGTCGTTCCACTCCAATCTGATAGTTCCATCAGACGCAGTGCGGGTGAGAAGCAAATCCGGAGCGAAGGCAGGGCGTTGGCCCGCGAAAGCAACCAGAGAATCATCCATGGCCTGGCG
>JANRMB010000241.1:0-4567 GCA_033761985.1 Candidatus Sumerlaeia bacterium
CTGAGCAAGTTTTTCCCAAAAGCGGGAGAGATTTGCGAAACGTTTCTTCAGCGTTCCATGCCCGAGCGACGCCGGTACTACAACGATGACGACCGCATGGCGGCGCATTATGTGTACGATTGGATGCAGGCATGGACGGATTACAACCCCAAACGCCAACCTATTGTTCAACTTCCTGAGTCCCCAGAAGTAACGTGGTTGGAACAGTGCAAACTGCTCGTCATTAAAACGCAGGATTACCATGCCGTGGTTGCCGCAAACAAAGGTGGAACGTTCAAAGTAGCAACCCCCTCCGGACCGTTGGAGTCAGATACCGGACTCATCGGAAAAATGAGCGATGGAAAGGTGGTGGTGACGCACGTGGTTGACAACGCTGCCCAAGTGGAACTCGATCAAACGAATCGGCGTATAACCATCAAAGGTAAATTCCAAAAACGGAGCGCACCGCTCCCCACGCCGTTCAAGCAGATCATCTTCCGTGTGTTGTTGCTGACCATCGGCCGGTTCGACGCCAACCTTGTTCGCAGCATGCTCCAGAAAATTCTAATCACCGGGAAAAATGTTCAGCCGATGCGCTTCACTCGCACGCTTGAATTCGGGGATGATCAAATTAGCGTCATCGATGAAGTCAAAATGCTGAAAGAAGAAAAACGCACCTTCACCGATCTCGCTGCGGGGAGCGACGCTACTTCCATTTACGTTGCCAACTCCAACGTTTACCAGGATTCCGTGCTCACTCCTTGGAAGTGGTTCACTAAGGATGTTTCCAAACTCAACAAAGAACGTCGGCTTCAGTTGCGCCGTAAAATTGCCGTTCAAAAGCGGGAGGAATCATGAGCCAGTTGATTTCCGGAGGGCGGCTCATCCTCGCAAGCAATTCCCCCCGGCGGAAGGAAATCCTTTCGGCCATGGGGCTCCAGTTTGAGGTGCTTCCAGCCCATGTGGATGAACGAAGCATCCCCGCCGATCACCCCCGAACCTATGCCATCCGTTGCGCCTACATGAAGGCACTTGCTGTCGCCGCCAAAGCCGAAACCGGTGACTTGATTCTTGCTGCAGATACCATCGTCACCAAAGAGATGGTGATCTACGGAAAGCCACTCGATGAATCAGAGGCATTCAGCATCCTTCGTCAACTCAGTAATAGAACGCACCAGGTTATCACGGGAGTGGCGCTCCTGTCCGTTGGCAAATCAGAAGTGGAACTCCATGCCGAAGAGAGCCACGTGACGTTTCACAACTTTACCGATGCCATGATTCGCGACTACATCGCCACGGGTTCCCCCATGGACAAAGCGGGTGCTTATGGCATTCAGGATTTGGATTCCAAATACCTCGCTGGATTCCAAGGAGACTACACCAATATTGTGGGGCTCCCCTCTGCGCTGGTGGCGCAAATGCTGCAGCCCCATGTTGCAGGAAATGTAAAACTCCGAGGCCTATAATCAGGTATCATCCTGATTGGATTTTCATTTCATTCTTCAGAAATCCGGCGGTGATACTTTGGGGACACTTGATCAGCTCTTCGGGTGGCCCCGTGAAGACAAGTTCACCCCCACCCGATCCGCCATCCGGTCCCAAATCGATGATCCAATCCGCATGGCGCATCAGCTCCAGGTTATGCTCAATCACCAACAGGGACATGTTGGATTCCAGCGCCTGCTCAAAAACCTCCAACAACTTCTCCACATCCGCCGCATGCAATCCGGTGGTGGGGTCATCAAAGATGAGCAACTTCTTCCCGGATTCCTTATGCGCTTCGGAAAGGTGAAGCGCAAGTTTCATCCGCTGTGCTTCACCCCCTGATAACGTGTTGGTGGATTGCCCCAGTCGCAGATAACCAAGCCCCACATCATACAGAGGTTGAAGTCCTCGTTTCACCACATTGTCCGAGTCAAAAAATCTCAGGGCATCTTCAATCGTGAGATTTAGGATTTGGTTTATGTTCAGCTCGTTGTAGGTGATTTCCAGAATGTGATCCTGAAATCTTTTGCCTTCACAGGTTTCGCACACCACTTCCACATCCGCCAGGAACTGCATGTCTATAATCTGGTACCCTGTCCCCTCGCAGGATTCGCAGCGTCCCCCCTCCACGTTGAACGAAAACTCTCGGGCGGTGATATTCTGCTGTTGTGCCTTGGGTGTATCGGCCATGAGTCGGCGAATCCCGTCATAGGCTTTCAAATACGTCGCCGGATTCGAACGTGACGAGCGCCCTATCTGTTCCTGATCGATGAGAATCACCTCGGAGAATTGCTCCAACCCACTCAAGCCAACAATCTTCCCGGGCTCCACATTGATTTCACCTTGGTCGCGACGGTAGTTTCCATACAGGCACTTGGTAACCAGTGTTGATTTTCCACTCCCACTCACCCCTGTCACCACACACAACACCCCAACAGGAAAATCAACCGTCAGGTACTTCAGATTATTCTCGTAAGCCCCTTGAACCTGAAACCAGCCCGAGGGTTTTCTCCGTCCCCGTTTGGCCTGCAACTTCGACATCGCCGTTCCAGCATGGCCGTGAAGGAACCGCGCGGTTTTGGAATTTTCCACTCCCTTGGTGAGCTTCTTGGGCGAGCCTTGATAAAGTATCTCTCCGCCTCTTTCACCGGCATTCGGGCCCACATCAATCAAGTGATCCGCCTCTCGTATCACATCCATGTCGTGCTCCACAATCACCGTGGTATTGCCATATTCAGTGAGTTTCTTGATGATCCCCACAAGTCGATGAGTGTCCCTTGGGTGAAGCCCCACGGTTGGTTCGTCCAACACGTAGAGGGTTTCCGTCAAGGCACTTCCCAACGCTGTGGCAAGGTTGATCCGTTGTGCCTCCCCTCCGGAAAGAGTACGAGTTTGGCGTGCGAGCGTCAGGTAACTCAACCCCACCTGAATCAGATAATCCAATCGTGATTTGATCTCCTTCAACGGGCGATCAACGGCTTTCAAATACTCGGGGGACAGATCAATTTTCTCAAACCACTCCCGTAACTCCGGGATGGACATTTGTTGCAGTTCTGGAAGGTTTTTCCCGCCAATCTTAACCGCCAATGCCTCACGGGTCAGCCTGCCCCCCTTGCAGTCGGGGCAGTCTGTGAAACCTCGATAACGTGCCAGTTGTACACGCGCCTGCACCTTGTAGCGCTTCGTCTCCAACCAATCAAAGTATCCCTTCACCCCGGGCCATTCTCCTTCCCCTTGGAGAATAAAATCACGATGTGCGGAATCCATTTCTTTCCAGGGTGAATTAAGGGACATCTTACGTTTATGATTTAAAGCCTTCAATAAGTCCAGCATCTCGGCGCCATTCTCTCCACGCCAGGGAGCGATGCACCCCGCATTCACACTCAACGTGGGATCAGGAACCACCCGTCCCCAATCAATCCCTGTCACCCTGCCAAACCCTTGGCATGTAGCACATGCTCCGAGAGGATTACTGAAGCTGAACAATCTCGGTTCAGGTTGAAGATACGTAAATCCACTCTCCGGACAATATAGAGACTCACTAAAAACTCGTCTGTCACCATCCACAAATTGAATAATCACCTGTCCCCGTCCCATGCGGAAGGCAATTCCCACGGCCTCAGCCAATCGAGTCCGCTGTGATTCCTGCACCGTCAATCGATCGATCATCACATCGAATTCTTCCAATTTCTTGGGGAATTCGAAACCTTCCTCATCCAGATTCACCAGTTCCCCCTCAATAAACAAGCGATTAAATCCTTGGCGTTTGATTTCCGCAATTGTGGCTTCCAACGCAGTGCGCTTTTCCAACTTGAGATGGGCAAGCACATAGAATTTGGATTTCTCAGGGTAGGAGAGAACTTTCGTCGTTACAGTTTGTGGCGTATCGGCCTCCACCAAAGCACCCGTCAACACGTCATAGATTTTTCCTGCGCGTGCAAAAAGGATTCTCAGGTAATCGTTGATTTCCGTAGCGGTTCCCACTGTGCTGCGGGCGTTTTTCACTCCGTTTTTTTGCTCCAGAGCAATCGCCGGAGGGATGTTTCGAATCTCCTCCACATCAGGACGTGGCATGCGGGAGATAAACTGACGAGCATACGTTGAAAGTGATTCCACATACCGCCGTTG
Organism: Candidatus Sumerlaeia bacterium; assembly: GCA_033761985.1. GTDB lineage: Bacteria > Sumerlaeota > Sumerlaeia > SLMS01 > JAHLLQ01 > JANRMB01. The sequence continues at coordinate 4,093 of JANRMB010000241.1, forward strand.
ACCCTCTGCATAGAGCGTATCAAACGCGAGACTGGATTTCCCCGAGCCACTCACCCCGGTTACAACCGTTAGTTTGCCGGCGGGGATTTCCACCGAAACATTTTTCAGGTTATGGGTTTTGGCGCCGATGATTTCAATCGGAGCAGATTCCATGGTTTTGCGCGCCACAGGAATACCTCACAGGGGGTGTTGGTTCTATCAACTACATCAGCGAAACGTCTGCCAGCAGGGGAGAAGAGATCCGGGTAAAATGCCAGTATTATCCGGCGTCGCGCCTTGGATCCAGAGCATCTCTCACACCTTCGCCGATCAGGTTAAAGCAAGTGACCGTCACAAAAATAGCCAACCCCGGAAACACCGTCAGCCACCACGTACCCTGAATATCATTCCGCCCGTTGTTCAACAAATCCCCCCAACTTGCCATGGGCTGGGGAACTCCAAAACCCAAAAACGAAAGTGTGCTTTCCACCAAAAT
>JANRMB010000242.1:0-6293 GCA_033761985.1 Candidatus Sumerlaeia bacterium
TTTTGGAATTATTCTTTGCCGCAGCGGCATTGGGATGACGTTGGTGGCGAACCGTTACTCTGGTGTGCGTGCAGCGTTGGTAACTTCGCCCGATACAGCCCGCCTGTGCAGAACCCACAACAACGCCAACGTGTTTGTTTACGGTAGCGACCACAACGCCTTTGATTGTGCGGAATTGGTGGAGGTGTTTCTGGCTTCTGAGTTTGAAGGGGGGCGCCATGCCCGCCGGGTTGATTTGATTCACCTATTGGATACCCCTGCGGATTCCTTGGTGCCGATGGTGGTTGCCATTCGCCACGGGGAGTTGAGTTGGCTTCAGGGAAATGCCCGGGACATTAATCCAAGCTTGATCGGCCCGAACGGATTTCACGGTGTGATTCTCGAAAATTTTGCGCCTACTTCCGATTCCGTGGCGATTCGTGGTGTGGTGGAAGCTTTGGAACGTGTTCAGGCTGCCAAGGGAAACAGAAGCGGTTTCCTGAGTATTCCCTACAGCGGAGAAGCGGAAAAACTTTCGCTGTGGTATGCGGGATTCAAGAATTCGGAATCGGGGATGATGGCGAATGTGTTGATTCGACTTCAGTTTGGCGGGAGTGATTACTCCGGTTGTTTGGAGCGCGCGGTTAGTTCTGGAATTGGGGTGCATGTTTGCGGGGTTGGAACTACAGAAGACCTCCAAGCTGTATTGAATCTTCGAAATCGTGAAGCCCAAAACCGATTGGACAAAGGGCTTGAGATTCATGATTCTCATGTTTTTGTGGAGATTGATTCCGAAAATCCGGAACAAGTTGCACTCCCTCAACAGTCGAATGGTTTGTGGATTGCGCTGAGAACACTTGCGCAGGAAGCCAATTACGGATTGAATTCCGCTTCGTTGAATCGGGCGGGTTTGCCTCCGGTGATTCTGTGCTTCCGATCCAACAACGCGTTGGAACCTTTCCAACGCCAAAGCGTGCGGATTGAGTCTGTGACGGGATGATTTTTGCCTCACCCGGGACTTGATGCGTGTTGATGACACTCTGTTTTCCGAGGTGATTTGAATGATCAAAAAAATCCTGCTGCTGGTAACAAGTTCAGCGTTTTTGTTTTCTCAACCGGCGCTGTTGAGCGCTGATGATGAGTTGCTGAAGTATGTGAAGGAAATCAAAACGGATGAGTTCAATCCGGATGCCCAGAATGCAGGAGCTGCAACCCCTAAACGAGGTGGTCAACTTCGGCTTCGGGTACCGGTGGATTTTGCCAAGCTGAACCCACTGATTTACAGATCGCAGTCGGATTCCGAAATTCTTCGCCTTATCGGCGATTCGTTGATTAGCCAAAATCTTCAAACACAGGAGCATACCCCGCGAATGGCATGGACGTATGCCAAGGGTGATTTGCTGAAGCTAAAGGATCAACCCATGATGGAGGGAACCTTCCTGAAGTTGGGTGATGAGTCGGATCCCACCAGCACGTTTGAATTTGTTCCCAATGCGTACCGGCATAGCTTCTTCAAAGGCGATGTGGAGATTGTGGATACCACCGCCGGAACGCTGACCGTGAAACAACAATGGGGTGGTAAAGTCTTTACGGGTGAGATTGTGGAGACCCCCACGCTTTACACGGTGAACGAAGCGCTCGACCCCGCTCGGAAAGCATCAACCATCACTGGAACCTTGGCGGATTTGGACACTTGGCGCGACCGTGTGGTGGACAAGGATGTGGATCGTCCGTTTCAAAAGCAGGAATGCGTTTTCTTTTTCACCCTGAGGGATGGAATCAATTGGCATGATGGCAAACCCGTTACAGCTCAGGACATTCTCTTCAGTTATGAAACGTTGAAAAATCCGGATGTGGATGCTCAACGGTTGAGAAACTACTACGATAGTATCGAGAGTGCAGAAATTTTAGCCGATGGTAAAACGGTGAAGTTTCTGAACCGGAAACCCTACTTCCAGCAGTTTGAGTTTCTCGGCGGTTTACCGCTTCTCCCCCGCCACGTGTTCACACCAGAACAATTCGGTGGCGATAGCAAGGCGTTTGCGGATTCCTTCAACACACACCCTTTTCAAAGTAACCCCATTCTTTGCGGGCCTTACAAGTTTGTGGAGTGGAAAAAAGACAATTACCTCAAGGTGGCGCGTAATGAGGACTACTGGGCGAGCAAACTGCCCGCAGGTTCTGTGTACGATTGGGAGCCCGCCAAACCCTATTTGGATGAAATCACCCATGTGGTGATTAATGAGAAGAGCGTGGCGTTGAAAGAACTTCAAACGGGTTCCATCGATGCGGACATGGATATCGAACCTGATACGTGGAGCCTTGCGGAAACTCAAACGCCGGAATTCACCAATCAATTTGTTCGGGCGAAAAAGCTTGGGTTTCTCTACACATTGATCAGCATCAAAAATGACCATCCCATCCTGAAAGAAAAAGCAGTACGCCAGGCGATTGCACACCTTATCCCCCGGGAAAAGATCATTCGCGACGTATACTTCAATCTGGCAACTCCGGTCTCGGGTCCGTTCTTTTTGGAAGGCCCGGGCTACAACCACGATGTTCCCCAAGTGGAGTTTGATCCCGAAAAAGCGCGGCGGATTTTGCGACGCGCCGGTTGGTTGGATAAGGATCGTGACGGGGTGATTGAAAAAGAAATCGACGGGAAAGTTGTTCCGCTTCAGTTGGAATACATGATCCACACGGCAAAAGATTATCACTCCAAAGCTGCGGATATTATCAAAGAAAACGTGGAACAGGTAGGGATTCGGTTAACCATTCGGAAGTTGGACTTCAACTCCATGATCGAAAAAACGCAGGACCGCGAGTTTGAAATGGTTCGTAATGCCTGGGGGACGACGCTCGATCCCGATCCTTACCAGATTTGGCACTCCAGCCAAGTGGGGAACAAAGGAAGCAACTACGCAGGTTTTGTGAATGCAGAAGCGGATGCCTTGATGGTGAAACTCCGTGAGGAGTTTTCGGCTCCGAAGCGTTGGGAGATGGCTCGTGAAATTCATCGGATTATTGCGGAAGAACAAGCCGTGATTTTTCTGGATGGTTTCAACGAAACATATTTCTACAACAGGGGCTTGCGTGGTGTGCGGCTGTATCCTTCCCAATTCTCTTATGATTTGACGGAATGGTGGTGGGCGAAGTCTCCAGCAACGGAGACACCCGCTCCTTGATTCAATACATCATCAAACGACTTCTCCTGCTGGTGGTTACACTGGTTGGGATTACGTTGATCACCTTTTTTCTGACGCGGTTAACTCCTGGTGAGCCGTCTCCGATTACTTCGGAGGCCGCAGCATCTGATGCCTCGGGCGGATACGATAGCCTTTTGGAGTTGAACAGACGGAATCTCGGTTTGGATAAACCGATGTTTCTGAATCTGGAGTTCGAGGATCGTTCTTCCCTTGCCACTGGCGCCGTTGCCGATTTTCTTCGCCCGCCCGCATTTTGGCAGGCGATTGGAGAAACGAACCTCAAGTTGGCAAGCACGATTGCACTGGAACCTGCTTTGGAGGTTTTGGAGAAGCTTCAGTCCGCGCCAGAAAATGTGGATCATTTGTTTGAAGTGACGGAAGATCCGAAACGGCGTATCGACGTCAAAGCGGGGACGGAGAGGCTTTTGAAGCTTCTTCCGACTTTGGCGAGAGGGACACCTGAGAATCTTCCTTCGGGGACAGAGGAAAAAATTGCTGCTTGGAAGGCTTGGTATCAGGAATGCAAACCAACGTATGAGGAAGGAAACGTTGAGCAGATTGTTTCCGATTACTTGGAAGGTAAACGCTCAATTGATGAGGTGCTGATGCTTGGCGGATTTGCCGTTCCGCATTTGATGCAGGGATTGAATTCCGGGGAATCTGCAGTTCAACTACTTGCGAATAATGCTCTCACGGGTTTGGTTGGGTACACCTATTTGAGCTCACCGGATAAATGGGAGCAGGAGCGTGAGAATGTTTTGGTGCGTTGGAACTCTTTCTACCAAAGGGAGTCGGCACGGTTTAATACGTTTTCACCAGTTGTTCACGGTTGGAATATTGTGGCGAACACGCAGTTGGGTGTTTGGTTTGGTCAGGTCTTCACACTGGATTTCGGTGATTCCTATGTTCGCAAGCAACCCGTGATGACGATGATTTGGGAGCGGCTTCCGATCACGTTTTTGCTCTCCTTTCTTTCTATTTTTTTTAGTTATTTGATCGCCATTCCGATTGGGATTCTCTCCGCGATTAAAAAGCATACGGGGACGGATACCGTGATTACAGTATCGCTGTTTGTGTTGTATTCACTCCCCACATTTTGGGTGGCGCAGATCAGTATATTGGCTTTGACGGGGGGACCGAGTCCGATTCCAGGATGGGAGTGGCCGGATTTGTTCCCCACTCGGGGATTGAATAGTGAAGGGTTGGATTGGAAGACCGGAGAGTGGAAAGCCTTGGTGGACTTGGCGTGGCATCTGGTGCTTCCGTTGTTTTGCATGACTTATGGAAGCCTGGCGTTTCTATCCCGCCAGATGCGCAGCGCGGTTCTGGAGACAATCAAGGAAGATTATATTCGTACGGCGCGGGCCAAAGGTTTGAGCGAACGCTGGGTGATTTTTCGCCATGCGTTGTGGAATTCCCTGATTCCTATCATCACAATTTCAGCGGGTCTGCTTCCCGAATTGATTGCGGGGAGTATTATTATTGAATCGATTTTTGGGATTCCCGGTATGGGCCTGCTATCGTTCGATGCGATTCTCTATCGGGATTATCCGGTGATTAACGCGATTCTGTTTTTCTCGGCTGCGTTGACGCTGCTGGGAATTTTGATCGCTGATTTGTTGTATGCAGTGGTTGATCCGAGGATTTCGTATGAGTGAGCAGCCCACTGTCCCCCCGGCACAACATGTGGATGTCACCGTTGTCAATTCTGGTGTCTCGCAATCGTATTGGGCTCAAACACGGGCGTACTTTTTTCGCAATAAATTGGCGGTACTTTCTCTCATCATTGTGGTACTGATTGGTATTGTTGGAATTTTTGCTCCCGTTTTAGCCAACAAGCGCCCCCTCTACATCAACATGGTGTTTGAGGATGAATACGATGAGCATTACTTTATTCTACTGAACATTTGGGATACTTGGGTGGAAGGGAATACGAGCAGAACACCGGAGGAAAAACTCCGAATCGCGGAGACTTCTCTTTCGGAAATGAGGCTCAGCTTGGCGGAGAATCTTCGAGAAGAGTTTGATGCGGTCTCTCAAAAAGTGATCGCTCAACTTCGCTCTGGTGATTTGGAGTCGGATTCGGCAGTTGAGGTATTGGAAGCATTTGAGTCGGGTTATGATGTTTCGGCGGTGGAACTCATCGCCCGGGAGCGTTATCCGTTATTTTTCACACTGAGTTATTTTGAACGATTCTTTATGATCTGGTTTATCAGCCAATTGGTCATTCTTGCCTTGGGTGTTCCTTTAGGATTGGGTTTTCGATCAATGGTGATGAGCGCAGTGATCTTCTCCTCTGTCACCACATTCCTCACCTATGTCCCCTTTCCCTACCGTCAGGATGAGTTCAACTATCGATTGGTGATTTCTGCTGCTGATTTTGAGGCCAACGGTGGGCGTGTGATTCGCACACCCATTCCATTTGGGGAGAATGAAAACATCACTCAGGAAAGTCGCCAGCCACCCACATGGATGCTTGCGAAAGAGAAATGGGTGGAAGGCCAGAATTATCATCTTCTGGGGACGGATACAAACGGTCGGGATGTGCTGACGCGGATGATTTACGGCGCTCGCATTTCAATGCTGATCGGTATCATCGCAGTTTCCTTTTACGTGGCGGTGGGGATCGTGCTGGGTGCGATTGCGGGATTCTTCCGTGGGTGGACTGATATGGCACTTTCTAGGATTATCGAGGTGGTGATCTGCTTCCCAGTACTCTTCCTAATTCTTTCTGTTCAGGCCTTTTTACAACCGAGCATTTTCAATATCATTTTGGCCATGGGGTTGGTATCATGGACGGGCGTGGCGCGATTGGAGCGCGGGGAGTTTCTACGGTTGGTCAATCAGGAGTTTGTGCTAAGTGCCCGTTCATTGGGCGCGAGTAACTTCCGGCTTATCTTTCGGCACATTCTGCCTAATGCTCTGGGACCGATTCTGGTACTGACGAGTTTCGGAATCGCTGGTTCCATTTTGGTGGAAAGCACACTTTCGTTTTTGGGTTTTGGAGTTCCCCAGCCCATGGCAAGTTGGGGGGATTTGTTGAACAACGGGCGGAATGATATTCAGGGTACGTGGTGGCTGACGGTGTTTCCGGGGTTGGCTATTTTT
>JANRMB010000243.1:0-11595 GCA_033761985.1 Candidatus Sumerlaeia bacterium
GAGTTATGGGCTGATCGGAGTCGGTTTGTTGTTCTGTTTCACCTTGAAAAAACGATTCAAAATAGTTGCGTCCCTCAAGGCTGGAATCCAACAGGAGAACAAATTCACTGGAGGAGTGAATTCCCGGAAGTACCGGTTGCCCGGAACGAACCCAGTTCTCCTGCGGGAGCATCACAGAACAAACGCCAGACTCCGTGCAGGCAAAAGCACCGGTCCCAAAGCGCGTGGTGAAGATGTTCCAGCGGATCAGCATGGAAGCACCAAAGGGGGCCCTCGGCGGGTGAGGGAATTGAGGCGGAGAAAAAAATCGTAGGCAGTAGGTGGTGCCGCTTGCCAATCAGACCGTGGTAACAGCAACGCCACGGGTGGTTTGGGGCACGAAAAGACTACAGCGTAAGTGGGAAACTTGGCGCGGGGGGCGCGCTCATAGGCGTTGGCTTCAGCAGAAGGAGGGTCTTCCAGAGACCACTCTTCCAGCAAAAACTCCAGAAACCGCCGCTGACGCTCCTGAAGCGCGAGAAAATTCTGTTGGCGAGCCTGAGTCCCCTCGGTGGTAACCGTGGATAACGCCTGAAGGCCATTACCAGCCGCACCCATCAACAGCATGGAAGCCAAGGGCAATACCACGGCGAACAGGAATGCACGGTGGTCGCGAGATTTGGTTCCGGGACGGTTGAGAAGGGCAGAGGCGAACTTCATGGTGGAAAGTACTCGACCAACGCTCCCCCTGAGTCAACCAAAGGCCGCACTTTCAATCCGGAGAAAATGCTCTACAACTTGTTCGGTACCTTGGGGTACAGCCTTGCACCATATGGTACGCGAAAGAAGGGAGGAAAGCTGCCTATCGGGGATTATTCGTTGATTTGGCTTTATTTACGGGTTTGGTTGACTGTTGTCACCAATCTTGAGGAGTGTTGGTGAATTCAACATGTATTGAAGGGTGCTCTCCACCATGAAAAAACTCTTCCCCGTTCTCTGCCTGAGTTCTGTGGCGTTGTCGCTCCTGTGCCCGCTCGCGGCTCAATCGCTGACGCCCCAGGCAATCGATGAATCGCTCAACAAGGCATACCTCCACAAGGAACTCGTTCCGGCTGCACCGGCGGATGACGCGGCGTTTCTTCGGCGTTTGTCCCTTGATGTAAGAGGAGTGATTCCGACGGTGGAAGAAACGATCGCCTTTCTTCAGGATGAATCCCCCACCAAGCGCGAACAACTGACTCAGCAATACATCAATGATCCGTTGCGATCCGAACATTGGGCAGACTACTGGGACAAAGTATTGGTCGGGGTTCTGGAACAACCTGATAACGTGATGGTTCAATCCCGCATCAAAACCCCTTGGAAACAATGGGTGACCACCCAGTTTGAGGCGAATGTTCCCTACGACGCGTTTGCCCGGGAGATTATCTCCGCCCAGGGTGAGTACCCAACCGATGCCGATGTATTCCCCATTTCCCGCTGGCGCGATGCTCCCGAGAATATGGCCGGAACCATGAGCCGTGTCTTTTTGGGTCAACAAATTCAGTGCGCGCAATGTCACGACCACAAAACCAATCCCGACTTAACTCAGGAAAAGTTTTGGGAGTTCGCCTCGTTTTTTGCCACCACGCGCGTCACACCCGTGCGGAACGACCCGGGTATGGGCCAGGGATTTGGAAGCATCTATGTGAAGGATGGCGGCATGCGTTGGGAGCATAAAGTTCCCGATTCCACCCTCACCGTTGTCCCCACGTACCTGGATGGCACCAAAGCGGAGCAGCGGATTTTGGATGAAAATGGCGCCGCACTTACACCCGCCAAACGCCGGGAGATGTTGGGCAAACTCCGCGAGTGGAACCAGAACCGCCAGCAAATGATGAACGCCCCCGGCGCCAACCGCAACGATGTGGTTCGCAACACCATAGAAACACTTCCCGAATACCACGATACCAGGCGGGATCAACTGGCGCAGTTTCTCACCGTCAACGACCGCGAGCAATTCGCCCGCAATTTCGTGAATCGACTTTGGGCCCGTTACTTTGGTCGTGGCTTCCTCGATCCGGTGGACGAATGGGGGACAGGTGCCCAGCCCGTGCAGGCTGAAACACTGGAAATGCTGACCCAGGAATTTATCGCTTCGGGCTTCAACGTCAAACACATGGAGTGGTTGCTGGTAAACACCGCGGCTTATCAACGAAGCTCCGAACCCACGGACTCCAGTCGGGAATTCCCCGATGCTTTTGCCCACGCCCTGGTGCGCCCCCTTTCCCCGGAGCAACTGCTCGACTCCTACTTCCGAGCCATGAGTGTCCCCGAACCGGATGACACAGGCACCATTCGCTCCCGGCGTGATCAGGTGCTCTTGGAACGTTACCAAACCCAGTTTATTCAAGCTCTGAACAATGATGAAATGGAATGGATCAACACCTTCGAGACCTCTGTCCCCAAATCGCTTTTCCTGATCAATGATGAAGGAATCAACAAAGGAATCAGTGGCACCAAAGGGAACTTGCTGGACAGGATTGCGACTTCCGCAAATGGGGACGCAGGAACCGCAGTTGATTATTTGTATCTGGGAATTCTTTCCCGATATCCCTCCCCCGAGGAAAGGGAGCGATTCAGTTCTGAACTTGCTGCCGTGTACCAACAGGATCCCCGTGAAGCGCGCTACTATTTGGAAGATCTGAGTTGGGCACTATTGAACTCCACGGAATTCGTAACCAACCACTAAGCTTTATCCACCGCCCTTGATGAATCAGGAGACTAAGCCATGAGTCACGAACACCAACCTGCTACGCCCTGTAATGGATCGCCCGATACCTGTTGCCAAAGCGTGGACCAGCACGAGCAGGCGGAGATGAATCGCCGGAGTTTTTTGCGTCGTACCTTTGGTGCACTGCTGGGCCTTTCCGTGGGAGGACCCATCCTCAGCCTGATGGATTCACCCTTCGCCACAGGTTTGAGCACCGTGCAGGCGGCAGCGAATCTCTCGGCCCTGGGTGATTTTCCCGAAGTCTCTCCGTCCCCGTTGAAATCCGTCATCGTGTTGTGGATGAACGGCGGAGCAAGCCAGATGGATACCTTCGATCCCAAACCAGGGACACGGAATGGCGGGCCCACCAAAGGGATTTCCACGGCGATTCCGAATGTGCAAATCTCCGAGTTTCTTCCGCGTACGGCGAGCATCCTCGATCGGTTTGCGGTGCTCCGTTCCATGGTGACAAAGGAAGGCAATCACAACCGGGCGCGGTCGTTGATGCGTACCGGCTTCACTCCAAACCCCACGGTCGAGTATCCTGGGCTCGGTGCGATTCTGAACTACGAACAACAGGATCCCTACTCCAAACTTCCGCAAAACATCTCCATCAATCAACCGGGAGAACGCGCCGGGATTCTCGGAATTCCGTACGAGCCCTTCTATGTCCCCAACGCCCAGCAAAAGGTACAAAACCTGGAACTCCCCAAAAACCTCAGTGAACAACGGCTTCAACGCAGACTGCAAATGATGCAAGCCCACGACTCGGAATTCCGAGCTCAAATAGGAGAGGATGCGTATTTGGTGGATGGGCATCATGAGATGTTTGCCAATGCATTGGAACTGATGAAAGCCGAGGAGAAAACTGCATTCTTCTTGGATGATGAACCCGCGGCGGTGAAGGATGCCTACGGCAAAAGTCGATTCGGGCAAGGTTGCCTCATGGCTCGCCGGTTGGTGGAACGGGGTGTGAAGTTTGTGGAGGTCTCGCTCAACGGGTGGGACACACACCAGGATAACTACAACAAGTGCGGTGAGCTCTGTTCGGACTTGGACTCCGGATTGCACGCCTTGGTCACTGATTTGGAACAACGGGATTTGCTGCAATCGACCTTGGTGGTGTGGATGGGTGAGTTCGGTCGTACGCCCGAAATCAACAACAACGAAGGCCGGGATCACTATCCCAACGGTTGGAGCGTGGCTCTGGCTGGGGCCCACATCAAAGGGGGGACAGTGCTGGGTGAAACACCAGCAAACGGGGACAGAGGAATCATCGGGCGAGGAATTCCCACCGCCGATTTGTATCGCACGTTGTTGTGGAGCGCCGGAGTAAAAGCCGATACGCTCTACTACGCTCCCAACGGCCGCCCTGTCACCTATGCCGATGAGGGACAGATCATCCGGGAAATCCTAAAGGGTTAAATCCCGCTAACGTTTGATTTTGGAAATGCAAGTCGCCAAGTGGGCCCAAAGGTCCTGTACGTCCGGATGATCTGAAGGGTAGAGCGCCTGATAGACATCGAGCGCTGCTTCATATTGATCGCGGGCGGTTTCAAAGTCTTCGTAGGATTCAGAGATGAGTCCCAGAATACGGTGCGCGCGCCCTACCTGCAGAGATTTCCGCCCTTGGGGGCTCTCCCCCACTTGCATCGCCCGCTGTGCGGCGCGGATGGCTTTCTCCACTTTCTTGGTGGAAAGGTAGAACAGCGCCAAATCATTCAATCCTTTGGCAATCTCTGGTTTTTTGGAGTTGGTGGCCGAACGCCAAATCTCGAACTCCATCATGAAGAACTGCTCGGCCTCTTCCAGCTTTTTGTTCTTCATACAGGCAAGGGCCACATCATTGTAAATGCGCGCCAGATCGGGATGCCCCGGGGGGAAATCGCGTTCATAAATTCCCAGTGCGCGCCGCAGGTGAAACTCCCCTTCCTTCTCCCGACCCATTTCCAACTCCAGCTTCCCCAACTGGTGAAAGCAACGGCCCGTGTCCAAGTGATTCGCCCCAAAAACCTGTTCCGTTACTTTCTGCGTTTCCTTGAAAAGTTCGTAGGCCTGCTCCTCATTTCCCATCGCAAGATACAAGTGCCCCTGATCTGTGAGCGCCTTGGCCACTGGTGCGGAAAAACGACCATACAACTCTGAAGAAACCCGAATCATCTGTTTGATAATATTCTCAGCCTGCTCGTACCGGCTCACCCGAACGTACAAGCGGTAGAGCGCATCAAGAACGATGACCATATTTTCCGTGAGTTGCCGAGACTTTTCCAGTTCTCGGTAAGCCGCAATCCAATGCTGCTCGGCTGTTTGGTTGTCCCCCTGCCGTGATGCACGGATGGCAATCGTATGGTGATCCTGCCAGGTGATCATGGTGTGTTCCGTTCCTCTTCGGAATTCAACCCATCCTGCGCTTGATTGGATTCCACAGACTTCACCATCCTCATCAACTTCTCCCAATCCTGCTTTTTAGCCGGTCGAGTGGATAGAAACATTCGAAAGGCCCGACTTCCCTGCAGCGAATCCAACATCGCAAGTATCGATGGAAGATGTTCCAACTGCAGCATCGAATGAGCCAAGGAATTTTTCGATAAGCCACCCGAATGTAAGCGATCGGGAGCGATAGTGGGATTCTCCACCCACTCCAGCAAAGGCTGGTAACACTGCTCTGGTGAGAACTGTGCCTTAAGAATCTCTCTCCGGCGGGTGTGTTCCTCTGGCTTGAAGCGCCCCGCCTCAACTTCCCTGCAAATGATTTGAGCAATCACTTCGGCGTTCTTGAGCGGCAGTGGCGTAACAAGCCCGGGGGGGACCAGTTGCTCGCGCGTGGACTCCGAAAGATCCGTCGCCAACGCACGCATCCCCGCCCAAATCCAACCGAAAAGTCGATTTCGGCACCCATACACCCCTTCCAACGTCGGCTCATCCACGGTGATACCAGCATCCGCCTCCAAGCAAATACTCATGTAGTCCTCATGGGAAACCCACCCCAGAAAATGGAAGCGTTCCTTGAAGACGGAACTCTTCACCCGGGCGTGGAACCGTTCGAAAACGGTATTCACGTGTCCCTCGATTGCTCCCCCAGTGCTGACATAATGAAGCAGTGGATCGCGATGCATCGCCAATTCCACCGCCCGAAAGAGCGTTTCCTCATCCAGCCAGGTATTGTATCCCCCGCTGAAGAGAAGAATCCGCGCCTCGGGCGGAACCACGGTGCCCCTCACCCGGTAGTTTGTCGGGTGAAAGTCTTCCTCAAACGGATTGGCCGGAGCCAGAACCCGGGTGAAGTCATAGGTGGCGGTCTCATAACCGAGGCGACCTACAGCACCCAACTCACCCAGGAGTGCATGCTTCTGTGCCGAGGAACAAACCCCGAAGCAATCAGCCCGGGCAAGTATCGGAAGTATCTCACGCCACTGCCCCAAGAGACCCGCGTTGGATTTCGCCACCGCTGCCTGCATCTGCCGTTCCGCCATGGGGTGACCAAAAAAATCGCAGAAGAGTGGTCCGGCGAACGGCGAACGCGCCGCCAAATTCCCCATCACATCCGTGGAAGTGACGATGACTTCAGGCTTTTGCCGCGCAAGCAGAGACTCAAACTCGGCTCGCCGCGAAGATTCCTCCGCCGGAAGCACGCAGGCAGCCTCGTCTTCTGCGTCGGCTCTTTGAAGAGAGCCATCACCACCAAACAACATTTCGGCCACAAAGACCTCATGCCCGGCAGCTTCCAGAACCCGGCGAAACGTCTCCAACCGGAGACCGGGAGCATAGACCTTCAATGCCCCGGGGGTCGGCCGTGGGCCAACTCCGGCAAGGAGGATTCTACGCCCCATCACCTGTTACTTGAACATCCCCGGAAGTTGTTTGAGCAGTTGCTTGGCTTTGGCCTTATCAGGAGCCTCCACAAAAATCCGAAGAATTGGCTCCGTATTGCTCGGGCGAATGTGCACAAAGGAATCCTCAAACACAAACTTGAGCCCATCAAGGTCGTTCACTTCCAAGGCCTTGGAGAATACTTGGCGAGCCTGTTTCAGCGTATCCTCCACGGAGACACTTCCCAATTCCACTTTGGTTTTCACCATCAAAAAGTCGGGGATGGAGGCGTTCCACTGGGAAAGCGTTTTGCGGCTGGATTGCATCCCAAGAATCAGGAGAGCGAGGGCTGTGGCGGCATCGCGCCCGGGGTGAATGGCGGGAACAATCACGCCACCGTTCCCCTCACCACCGAGGATGCTTCCGTGTTTTATCATCATGGCAGTAACGTGTGCTTCGCCAATCTTGGAGCGATACAGAGGAAGCCCATGTTTTTTGGCGAGATGATCCATCGCCATGCTACTGGAGAGATTCACCACCAACGGAGATTTTTGACCCGTCAGCGCCAGATAGGCGTCACCGCAGAGTACAAGCGTGCGTTCCTCGCCGATGGGTTTTCCTGTTTCGTCCACAATCGCCAAACGGTCGGCATCGGGATCGATGGCCACACCAAAATCAGCTTCGCAGCGCTTCACCTCGCGGGAAAGAACCTTGAGATTTTCTGGTAGGGGCTCGGCTCCACGGGGGAAGGGGCGCCCCGGGTTGTTGAACATCACCTCGGCCAAGGCACCGTACTCAGCGGCAATCAGCGGGGCGAGCGTGCTGGCGGCAGCGTTGCAGCAATCGATCACGATCTTGAGTTTGCGGCGCCCTTTGGCGGCTTTGGGAGGAAGATGATTGGTAATTTGCTGCAAGTGAATCTGCTCGGCGGTGGTGCAGCGCTCCACCGTTCCCACGGGTAGCCCCCCTTTGTAAGCGGCGGGTTTTTCCATCAAAGCGTGGAGTTTTTTGTGATGTTGTTCGGTCAGAAAGCCCCCTTGATCGTGAAAGAACTTGAGCCCGTTCCACTCGATGGGGTTGTGGCTGGCGGTAATACAAACACCGCCACCGGCCTTCAACTCACGCACCAAAATCCCGATTGTGGGGGTCGGCGCGAGGCCCACGGAAATCACGTTCACACCCCGGGCGCGCAGAGCCGACTCCACACAGGGCTGTGCCCAGGAGCGCGAAGGGCGACTATCGCCCCCCACCACAACAGTTTTGTTTTCCAAAAAATCCGCAAACCCCGCCACATACGGAAGGATGATTTCTGGGGTGAAGCTCTCCCCCACAATGCCGCGCAAACCCGCCACAGATACAATCGGTTCACTCTTAATACTCATGGACAAAAACCCCCGAACAAAAAAGCCGCAGCCCCGCATAAAGACCACGAACAATGAGATAACCAACACTGGTTATTCAAGGGTGGGCAAGGCAGGAATGCAGCGGGAGTCGATGCCCAAGGACGAGTCCCATTTTAGTAAATCATCCTCTGGATAGGCACTTGGGTTCCCCCTCACTTGGCCGTGAGTTTTTCCGTGGGCGTATCCATCGGGGCGTTGGTGGTGCATGGAGTTGCGGATTTGGCCTGAATGGCGTTCAGGCGATCAAGAACCTCGTCGATGAGTTCCACCTTTTGACGCTGTGGAAGGAACGCGCTCTTGAAGCTGTACAAAACGATGTTCTTCAACTCGGGCAGGGTGAAGTCCAGCACGGTGTGCGCTTTCCACAATTCATCCGTCACCGTAACGCCGCTCATCAGAGTATTGTCTGTGCAGATACACACCCGCATACCGTAGTCGTAGTAGAATCGCAGGGGGTGGAAGGAAAGCTCGCTGATGGCCCCGGTTTGCACGTTGGACGTCAGGCAAATCTCCAGCGGAATGCGGTGATCGTTACAATAGTTGAGAAGATCACCATCTTCCTTGAGGCGAACGGCGTGGCCAAGGCGGTGGGCGCCGCAATGGTGCAGGGCCTGCTCAATGCTCGGGGGGCCATAGGCTTCACCGGCATGGATGGTAACATTAATGTTGTTCTGCAGAATCAACTGGAAGGCATCGGCGTGGTCGGCGGCGGGATTCCCCCCTTCGGCACCGGCAAGATCGAACCCCACAACCCCCTGGTTTTTATAGGCGATGCAGAGTTCGGCCATTTGCCGCGTATACTTGGGGTGGTTGCTCCGCATCCCGCAGATGATCAATCCCCAGCGAACGCCAAAATCCCTCTGCCCCTGACGCAACCCATCCAACACGCTTTCCACAATTTGGGTCAGCTTCAGACCCTTGCGTTGGTGCAGAATCGGAGCATACCGCACTTCCACATAGATCACGTTATCCTTATGAGCATCCTCGATGAGTTCATACGCCACGCGGCGAAGCGCTGAGGCCTCCTGCAAAACAGAAAGCGTAATGTCAAAAGCCTTGAGGTAGTTCACAAGGCTCATGGCCTCATCCTGAACCAGGATCTCGCGAAGAGCGGCGGGCTCCGACGCAGGAAGCTGCACCCCCTGTTGTTGCGCCAATTCCAACACGGTCTCCACCCGCATGGAGCCATCCAAGTGGCAGTGCAGTTCGCACTTCGGAAGAGAATGAAGCAGCTCTCGGGTGATGGGATCACCGGCTACGGCGGAATTCTTTGTAAAGTCCTGAGTAAGTTTTATCCCCATGGAAGGAGCCTCCGAAAA
Source organism: Candidatus Sumerlaeia bacterium (assembly GCA_033761985.1). Classification (GTDB taxonomy): domain Bacteria; phylum Sumerlaeota; class Sumerlaeia; order SLMS01; family JAHLLQ01; genus JANRMB01. The sequence continues at coordinate 9,264 of JANRMB010000243.1, forward strand.
TGGGTGGGAAGAAATGTGAAAGAAGGTGGATGGAATTAGGAGTTGGGTGAAGAATGAATCGGGATAAGATGAGCACGAGCCCGAACGTCGTCGCGATTGAGGGCGTTGAGAACAGGAGCCGGTACAAACTCGGATACATCGCCACCATTTCGCCAAACATCCTTCACCATACGGGAGGAAAGAAAAACATGCCGGGGTTCCGCAGCGAGAAAAATTGTTTCGATGTTCGGATTCATGCGGTGGTTCATGCTCGCGATCTGCAACTCGAACTCAAAATCTGAAACGGCCCGCAATCCCCGGATGATAAACCGCGCCCCGTTTTGCCGGGCGAACTCGATTGTCAATCCCCCGAGTTTGCAGACTCGCACAGTTTTCAGGTGCGATGTACACTCCAGCAGGATTTGAAACCGCTCTTCCACGGTGAAAAAAGGGTTCTTCGAAGAATTCTTCGCCACAGCGACCATCACCTCATCAAAAAGGCGGGCGCTGCGTTCAATCATATCCATGTGCCCGAGAGTCACCAGATCAAAGGAACCCGGATAGAGAGCAATCCGAGAGCTTGGTTCTGCATGGGCTGCGGGAACAGGATTTATAGATTCAGACAGGAGCGTCACAGATAAAGAAAAGCCTGAAGTTCAAAAAAGGGCGAAGGAGTTATCCCAACAAGTTGGCGATCAACATACCGATGATGACCAACACCAGAATCACAACGATCACCAGAAGAATGATTGTGGTGGAGTTGCTGGCCGAAGGTTGTGGAACAGGAGCGGGCGCCGGAGCAGGGGCCGGAGCCGGAGCTTTGGCCACGGGAGGTTGAGGAGCCTGCGGTGTGGAAGTACGTGAGGGAGCCCCAGCAGCCGGCTGAGCTTTCTGAATTTGGGGGCCGGGATGCTGAACAGCGGGGCTTGAGGGGGGCGCCACAGCTTCCTTGGACTTCATCTCCTGATTGATACGCGCCTGCATGGCCGCGGGATTGATCAGGACAGTCGCCTCATCAGAAACGTCGTCATAGCCATCCTCGTTGGCAACCTTGCTGAGTGGTGCCCCACAATTCAGGCAAAACTGGGCATCGTCTTTGTTGTCATAGCCGCATTGGCTGCACTTAATCATGGGAAGTACACCATCCGAAAGGAAGTTGTGCCGTGGGGTTTTGGATTATCAGAACCGCATGGCTGAATGCAATCAGCCCGAAGCCAAAGATGGTCAACGAAAGTTTTGCATCCCTTAGGCAATTCGGGGGAGTTTGCGATATTTTGCTCGGCGGTTCTCCACTCGGGAATCCCCAAGTTCCTCCCGCCGGCGGGCTTCGTATTCCTCATAGTTGCCCGTAAACCAACGTACTGAGGCATCCCCTTCAAACACCAGAAGGTGGGTGCAGATACGGTTGAGGAAGAAACGATCGTGGCTGACGACGAGAACACAACCGGCGAACCCGTTGATGGCATCCTCGAGGAGACGAAGCGTCCCAACGTCCAAATCGTTTGTCGGTTCGTCAAGCAGCAAAACATTCTTCCCGGACTTCAAGAGTTTTGCCAAATGCACACGGTTGCGTTCCCCGCCGGAAAGCACGCCGACTTTCTTCTGCTGATCAGAGCCTTTGAAGTTAAAGCGCCCCACATAAGTCCGCGCGGGAATGGTAAGATTCCCGAAAGGAATCTCCGACTTCCCTTCTGTGATTTCATCATAAACTGTATTGTCGCCATGAAGCGCATCGCGGTGCTGATCCACGTAGGCTAGTTGAACGGTTTTGCCGATCTTCACATTACCGGCATCGGGAGTTTCCTGCCCCGTGATCATCCGGAACAGAGTGGTTTTACCGGCTCCGTTGGGGCCGATGATTCCCACAATCGCACCCTTCGGAACAGAGAAGGAGAGATCCTTGATCAGGGGGAACTCACCATAACCTTTGGTGATTTTTTCAAATTCAATCACCTGATCACCCAACTCCGCTGCGGGAGCGATTTGGATCACTGATTGATCTTCATCGTCCTTGGCCTGCTCCTGCACCAGAAGTTGCTCGAAGGAACGAATGCGGTTTTGGTTTTGCGCGTTGCGATCCGTGGAGCTCATGCGGATCCACTTGAGCTCGCGCTCCAAGGATTTCCGGCGGGTGGATTCCTTTTTCTCCTGCTTAATGAGAATTTCAAGTTTCTGACCAAGCCAGGAGGAATAGTTCCCCTCGAAGGGAATCCCTTTGCCGTTATCGAGTTCCAGAATCCACTTCGTCACGTTATCAAGGAAATAGCGGTCGTGGGTGGAAATAATCACCGTCCCGGGGAAGTCGCGGAGTTGGTGCTCCAGCCAAGTAACGGTCTCAGCATCCAGGTGGTTG